>NZ_FMUF01000002.1:0-242064 GCF_900100985.1 Nitrosospira sp. Nsp1 | reverse complement strand
ATGCTGCTGGCGGTGTTGCCGTTTTACTTTGCCACTGGCATGGTGGCGACAGCGGATGCACCGCTGGTGGCCGCCTGGGCTGCCACGCTCTACTACATGGAACGCGCATTGATAGCCGATGAGCGTTCAGCCTGGCTGGGCATGGGCATTGCATTCGGCCTGGGTATCCTGTCGAAATACACGCTGGGGCTGCTGGGTCCGGCGGCGTTGCTGTTTGTGATCCTGGACCCCGCTTCGCGCCGCTGGCTGTGCCGTCCGCATGCGTATCTGGCCGCCGCGCTTGCGCTACTGCTGTTTTCGCCGGTGATTATCTGGAATTTCCAGCACGACTGGGCGTCGATTACCTTTCAGTCAAGCCGGGTCCAGGGGGTGGGTGATAATCAATTCTCGGTGCACGAATTATTTCTCCATCTCATGGTCCTGTTGACGCCGGTGGGCTTGCTTGCCGCAGCCATGGCATTGTGGCCGAGGACCGCACGTGACTCCAACACCTATGTACGCAGGCGCCGCCTGTTCGTGGGGGTGTTCACAGGCGTGCCACTGTCAGTGTTCTTGATTCTCAGTATTTTCGATTCGCAACGGTTCCACTGGGCCGGTCCGTTATGGCTCGCGGTGCTGCCAACGATGGCGTGGATGATGGGCCAAGCGGGCGATCTCAGCGCCACCGCATGCCGTGTGAAGGCAGCCTGGAAGCCGGCCATCATGATCTGCCTGCTTCTCTACGGATTCGTACTGCACTATGTGGTGCTCGGCATCCCCGGGATTCCCTACAAGTTTTTGTCCGAACGTTATTTCTGGCGCGAAGCCACAAGTGAGGTCGAGCAGATTGTAGCGGAGGTTCGACAACGGACTGGGCAAGAGCCCATTGTGGTAGGCATGAGCAAATGGTCGGTGGCTGCGCCCTTGTCTTTTTACAATCGCGGCGATAAGCCGATGGAGATACGCTCGCGCAATATGTTTGGCGATAGCGGTGCCATGTACGATTTCTGGTATCCATCGGAATCACCCACGACCCGGCCAATCATCATGGTAGGCATATGGCGCCGCGATCTCGAACATACTACGAAAATACATGATATTGACCGGATGCTCTTGCAACCCGGTCCGATACAGGAGCGAGTGGTCATGCGCGAGGGCAAACCGCTGCGGCAGGTGCATTACCGCATTGCGCAGGGGTATTTGGGTAAAAATCCTTGATTCTCAGTAAAGAAGATCTATTGCTTCATTCCACGATTTTCTTTCTGCATGCCAATTGCAACAGCAGTGATGACCAGAAGCAAAGTGGGAATTTTGCTAAAAAGAGCAAAGGTATCCGTCAGCCCCGATATAAAAATAAAGCATACCAAAGCTGCTCCCAGGAGGGGAAGTTGATATGTTTTCAGGGTTTGATACCAACTCCATAGAAGAAATGAGAACGCCAGAATGCCAAGCGCACCGATATGCATTCCAATTTCAATCCAGTCGTTGTGATAATGAGAGGTTTCAAGGAATTTTGGCAAATCCTTGTACCGACCCTCTTTGTATGTGACCACCATTTTTTCAAAATAGCTTTCGGGTACGCCTGTGCCATGGCCAAACAAGGGCTTTTGAGCGATGCCATGCAGTCCGACATCCCAGACGGCGAGGCGATAACCCAAGCTGTTATCGTATTTTCCTCGCTTGGACAACTCGATATCGGACTGGGCCTGAACCAGCCTTTCATGCAGGTTGCTATCAGTGTACGCGAAAAACACAACCATAATGGTCACCGATGCGACGATACTCAGAAGGGCTTTTTTTTCTGTTTTATAGCGCAGATAAATTAAAAATACAGATGCAAGCAAGGTGGCCAGAAGAGGTCCCCGCCCATCCTGGTTTAACTGCAAAAAAAATAGAAATGTCGCCAGAAGCCATAATGCTGACTTTATTTTTTTACCGGTGCTCACGCCGGCAAGATATAGCGATAGTATAACCCCTATCCCAAGCATCGATGAGAAGGTCAGATAGCTTATATCAAGGGGCGGAATGCCTTGCGCCCCGACAATGGCCCATTGGTAAATTCCGATAAGTAAGACACTAAAATAACCCGCAAGCAGACCATTGATTGCCCAAGGCAGACGATCTTTATTTAAAAGCGATAAAAACGGCACGAAGACCAGAAACCCGAAATATCTTCTCCATTTCAAACGTCCGGATTCGGGAAAGTCGCCCCAGAGAATTCCCAGCGCCAACACAGCACAGAAGATGAGTATTGCCAATACGAGAGGTTCTTTGATTGCCTGTCCGAACCTGCGAAAACCGTTATCCAGAATCCAGAGCAAGGTCACGAGAATACCTGCATTCAAGCTCAGCCATTTGCTCCACAGCGCTATGCCGAAAAAGAACAGCACAAACTTTATCAGCGTGTTGTGCCACACCTGAGCGTCTTTCATCAGGCTGGAAGCATGATTGATTGCTTATACATCGGACACTCGACCTATAATCTCCCCAGCTAAATTTCGTACCCTATGATCTTTCTGAACATATCAAATAAGTTGATATTTCATGGTCAGCTGGCTCAGAATTCCACCCTGACCAAGGACCCTGTTGCAAGTATCTAGATATGAAGCGCTATTTTGAACGCTCGGCTGACCCTTGAGCAGGCTTGAATCGCCGTAAAGAACCAATTTTATTATAAGCTCAAGTTATGCATATGTTGCGATGGGATGAAATTGCGACATACTCCTCCGGGAATACCTTGCGTCGCTGCAATAATCCTGTGTGCTTCGTGATAAGCATTTGGAATGAAATATAGTCCTTACATTCTCAAATTTGCCGGCAATGGATCCATTTGATCCGTTTTTTAACTGTCAGGCGAAAATAATTCCGTCTGGCGTAAACGTTGTGCGATGGCTCATATGAAAGCGCTTTTTTTTCTACGCCATTACAATGACATAGATCACATCACCCCGGTCATCTCGAAATGGATCGAGGCGGGCCATATCTGCGATATCGTCCTGGTCGGTAGTCCAAAATTTCTCAGTGACTACCGTATTGAATTTCTGAGCAAGCTCGATGGTGTGCGAATTGCCCATATTCGTAATCTGTTGCCACCTCTCGAATTCTTGAGATGGCAGATGCAGATGCTCCTCCTGGTCAGCAGTTTGAGGCGCCTGTTTATAGGCCCTCTTATCGGCGCATTGGCCCGGATGTACGGCGCCAAACGGCGCGAACCGATCTGGCGGAGCACCACTAACCGCTTATTGCAGCGGAGTTTCAATGGTATTGATGAGGGTGTGATCGTATTTGACTGGATCACCAGAGATTCGCCTATTTCCGTGGAGTGGGTCGAGACGGTTGTGTCTACGGCACGAATCATGGGTTTTGGTACAACATCGCTGCCGCATGGAGATAGTCCTCATGCCAGTCAACTGATACGCCACCATGAGTGGAGACTCGAGCCGGATAGCCTGTTTTCTGCGGCAAGGATATTTGATAAGCTTGTGGTACCCAATGAATTGTGCGCAAAGCGCTTCCGTCCGTTCCTGGATGACCAGGCGATTGCTGTGCTGGGTTCCCCACGCTACTGTGACGAATGGTTGGAGAAATTGACAAAAATCTCTCCATCTTTGCTGACGGCCCGCTCCGGTAACCGGCTTAAAGTCGTGATATTCTTGAGGAAGAGCAATTTTACGACGTTCTGGGAGGAAGTCAGCGAGGTGATCGGGATGATCGCCGCTTTTCCAGAAGTAGAATTAGTGATCAAGCCACATACGCGCGGTGGCCGGCGACAACCTCTGACAAAAGATTCGTCCCTGCATCGCTTGCCGAATGTAAGCGTGGCAAGCGATGACACCCATTCCATTCATTTGATGAATTGGGCGGATGTTATTATCGACCTTGCCACTTCGGTGGTTTTTGAAGCAGTCAAGGCGAAAAAACCGGTGCTGGCTGCCGATTACCTACATGCCGGACGTTCTGCGCTAGCCTGTTTTATGCCCGAGACGGAACTGAAATGCCGGGATGATGTGTATAAAAGAATTGACGAGTTTCTTACCGGCGGTTGCGATTCCTTCTATGTGGAGGAACATCGGCTGCGATTCATCAACGAGATGCTTCATGCCGGAGGGCCGGATGTATTATCCCGTTATGTGGCTTTGCTTGAAGCGCAGGTGAAGGGAAGACCCGGAGCAAATGCTCAATCGTGTCTTTAGCATTAAACCCAGATAATTCATTAGGCGGCTCTGCGAGCCTACGCGAGTGCTGGCGGTCAGTTTGCAGCCATTTTCGCCGCTTGCTCGGCGTCCATAGACCATGCTATGGACTTCTCTCAACCGGCAAAACTGTCTCGCAACCTGCCTCGCCATCATCTCGCGTCCTAATGGATTATCTGGGTTAAATAAATCATCGAGCCATGCGGATCAATAAATTGGCAGAGCCATTCAATTATTTCGCCTCGACAGCAATAACCAGATCTTCTCGGGATTAGCTGTGGAGAAAAGGCCTTCTTTCGAGATATATTTTGGTGGCCCTGACCAGCCTCCAGGTTACCTGCGCAATATATTGGAGGAGCATATTGCCGCGGTTCCGTCCGGCGGATCCATCGACTGGGTTACCTATTATTTTCGTGACCTGCGGCTCGCGGAAGCGATCATTCAAGCTTATAAACGCGGCGTCAAGGTTACCGTGACGCTAGCAGGCAAACCGCGGGTTCCCGATGCCAATGATGCTGTAATAGCAAGGCTTTCAGCACCTGATGGACTGGCCGAAGGACTTCGCGTTGTTACCCTCCCCGGTGTACCCGCACCGCCAGGAAAATCGTGGAAACCGCAATTACACGAAAAACTCTACTGCTTTTCGCACCCGAAGCCCATAGCGTTTATCGGCTCTTTCAATCCATCAGGAAACGTGCCGGAGGAAAAGCCGGAGATCATCCGGAAAATAGGTGACCAGGACCGGGGACATAATGTGCTTGTCGGACTCGTCGACCCACATCTTGTTGAGGGATTGGTAAAACATGCTCGACAGCTGAATCGGGTACCGCCAGGGTTACTTTACCGGTTTTCTGCCAATGCAAATCTGGCGATCAGCAGCGTTGACACAACTATCTACTTCTGGCCCCGGATGCGCACGCATCCCGTGGTGGAGTTCTTGAACCAGGTTGGCGGCACTGCGCGTGTCCGCATAGTTGCATCGCACATCAGAACAGAGAGCGCCGCCGATGTCATGATTGAGCTCGCCAATCGAGGGGCGGCAATGGAGATATTTGCAGATTCAACCTTCAGGCGCGTCACTGCGAAGGTAGAACAACGGCTCTCGGCCGCCAGGATCCAGTTCAAGCGAATCAAAAATCCCGAGCATCTTCCAATGCACCTCAAGTTCGTGCTGGTAGAAGAGCATGAGAAGGTGTGGTCCTTTTTTGGTAGTTTCAATTGGACAAAGCCATCATTCTGGCTCAACCATGAAATTGCCGCTATCTCAAGCGACCCCATACTTTTCAAGGCTTTCGCCGACCGATGTAATATGTTGGAATGAAAAAGGCAGACATGAACGAAAATCCTGGCCGCCTGTCGGACTTGAAGAATCGCAGCAAAAAAGTGACTGGGTGAAGATTCTGCGGATTTTGAAGGTCAATAGTTATTCTACTGACCGAAAAAGCAGTGAAATATGAGACAGGCTGCTAGCGCCGACAACTTGAAAATCCGAAATTGTAATATCCAAAACTCGGCTTTAACCAGAAATTACCTTTTGCGGTGTAGCTCACTTCGGTAAGGAACACATCTTCAGGGCATATTCATAATGCAGTCCATCCACCATCCATGACCAGGTTTGCTCCAGTCATATAGCTCGAAGCATCCGAGGCTAGAAAAATAGCGGCTCCACGGTATTCGTTTTTTTCTGACATGCGGCCTAGGATAGTCCGGGATGAATAGTTTTTAATAAACTCATCATCATGTTGATTCCAGACGCCACTGGGCGTGAGAAGATTCACCCGTATGGCGGTATTCATATAATAAGCCGCTAAAAACTTCGTTAATCCCAACAGACCCGCTTTGCAAACAGAATAAACGGCGGGTTTGTATGTCTGGTTCTCTTGCCCTGCTTTTTTATAAATACGTTGATCTGGCCCCACAAGTCCGTAGTTGGATCCCAGAAAAATAATGGATCCCTTCCCTGATTTTTCCATTACTTCGCATGCGGCCTGGGTAAATAAAAAAGCGCCCGTCAAGTTGACATCCAGAGAGGATTGCCAAAGTTCTTTTGGAAATTTAGTGAATTTTGAAAAAGAGGTGGTGTCGGAACCCCGTTCAAATTTCGGATCAATGGCGGCGCTGTGGATAACAGCATCGATTCGATTGAACCGAATTTCGCATAACTGGACAATGGACCGGCAAGAATCGGTGTCGGTCACATCCAGGACCTGGATCCAGGTTTTCGTATTGGGATAAACAGAAGCAATTTCGCTTTTTAGAGATTCGAGATCATCTCTCTTTAAATCTCCCAGTACTAAATGGGCGCCAGCCGAAGCGGCAGCCAGAGCGAATTCTTTTCCGAGCAGACCGGCGGCTCCACTGATGAGCACCACGCGGTCGGTAAGATCAAAGGGCGTATCTTTGTACGGTTGATTCATAGAGCAACCTTCTGACGAGTTTGAAGGGATTTTTTGACTGCCAGGGCGGTGTTCAGGACATCGATGCCGTCCTGCAAGGTGACTCGGGGAGTCGATCCTCGGGAAAGCGTCTCAATGAATTCTCCCATCATGGATAGAAACAACGCATTCCGGTCCCAGGCTGAAGGTAATTCCATTTCATCCAGGATTTGCCCATTTTGTTTCAGGGTAGTGCGGCGAGTGGGATAGTCCCAGTCTACGATGGCGTTTTCAGCTACGATATTCATATGGCGGACGGGCGGCTTTCGCCAATAATCCATCCGGAGCTGAACACAGATGTTTCGCTCGGTTTCGAACGTGATGAGCGCGGTATCTTCCGCTGTGATTTCGAGAGACGTTCGATGCCCTCCGATGGCAAAGACCTCCTTGGGTTTTCCGAAAAGCCAATGCAAATAGTCCAGCTCATGGATAAGCGTCAGAACAACACCTCCCCCCTGATCCGCGCGCGCTGCATAACTCTGCCGGTAATCTTCCCAAGGGTGCCAGTCGGGCAGGTATTCTCCAAGATCCACTTGCACCGAATAGATCTTTCCAAGTTTATCCTGTTTGATCCATTCTTCGATTTTCTGCAGCCCCGGGTGCATCCGGAGTTGACACCCCACCAAAACTTTAGGCCCATTCAGAGTGAGGTGGCGAGCCAGTTCGGGTAGCCGCCGTTTTTCATGGGCAATGGGTTTTTCAACATAAACGTGGGACCCTGCCTTGAGGGCTTTGATGAGCGTTTCCAGATGAAGGGAGGTAGGGTTGGCCACCACCACAAGGTCGAATTTGTGGCTGAGTGCGAGGTCGAGATCTTGAAAGACAGTAATACCTTCGGGGATGATCTCTATGGGAGGCGGAAGATTCCGGCTTCGCACCACGCCAAGTTCGCGAATTCCGAGCGTATGCAAATTGTTGAGGTGCCTGACTCCAATGGATCCAAGGCCAACCACCAAAGCTTTCAAATGGTGCTTCCTCGTCTTTCCATCAGGAACTCGGCCAGTTGAAACGAGAATTCATCGTCGATATCGATGGAGTCGTTGCTGTCGATCTTAAGCGGTAAGACGTGTGTGCCGGTGAGGGAATGTTTTTCCAGAATGGTCCGGGTACGAATCAAATCCAGATAACCGATTTGCCAATACACCTTGGGCAAACTTTGCCTCGGCTCGTTGAAGGGCTCGGGAATGCCGGGAATGCTCAATAGCGCTTGCATAAAACCATCCGCTCCGATGGTCCACATTTTATAGGGATTTTGCCCCGGCTCGATGATTCCTCGAACCGAATCGGCTTCTGGATTTTTTTTCAGAAGCTCAGCAGCCTCTTCTATTTTCGAAACGCTACGCGAGGGAGAAGTTGGACGGAATTGAAAGATAGCATCGGGAAGTGGAACTCGATTTTGCTCCAACCATCCCAAAAAATGATGAAATACGGGCAAGTCCCGCGTGTCGTCCTGCGCGAGTTCACTAGGCCTTAAGAAAGGTACCTCGGCGCCGGCATTTCTCGCGACCTGGGCAATTTCTTCCGAGTCCGTACTGACAAAAGTTCGCTGGATGGAAGGGCATTTAAGGGAAATCTCAATCGAATGGGCGATGAGGGGCTTTCCCTGCAAAAGCCGGATATTTTTATGGGGTACGGCCTTTGATCCTCCCCGAGCGGGAATAAGCGAATAAATCAACATCGACTACAGTCTGCTTCAATTCAGTAGGCTCGATAGCCCGTTTCGGCCGAAATGATGCGCTTGGGCCAAGTGGTTGTCAAGCAACGTCCAAAGGGGGAGCGGACAACTAAACATATCTGCGCCACAACGACACAGACATGTGCCCGATCAGCCGTTCAGGCTACGGTGGAGTTGAATTAGGCAATAAACCAGCTTCCCTTCAAACAAAACTCGAGCTTCAACTTATTAAAGAGCCCGAGCGATTCTTCCTGTAATTCAAAATAATGAATATCCCAATCGGGTCGCGTGGATAGATCCAGTTTCGACGCAGATAGAATTTCAAAAACGGGCATTATCGGTTCCACCATCCACCAGAATAAACGTGCCCGGTTCAAGAACAAAAATACTGGTCCTCTTCAACCGCATACAGTGAAATGGATTGTCGCTACGTATAGATTTCTTTACCCACTCGCCAAAGTGCCCGTTAAGTGTGCGCATCGCGTCAGCGAGGATTGCTGTGCTGTAGCCACTGCCAAACTCAAGAGTATTGATGACTTTACGGCTTAATGCGATCCAATGAAGACGACACAAATCATGAATCCGATCGAATCGATTTTTGCGACGGTACACAATATCTTTCCATCTTTATAACCAGCGTGGCCTTAGCGTACTGTGTGCGCTTCGTTTACGTACGAATGATGTACCCTGCATCCTGCGTCAATGCGATAATAGATAGTTTGGACTTGCTGACCTGTATTTTTGAAATATGCCAAATTCCGCCTCGACCCTTATTATTCCCGTTGAAAATCAGGTACGTGAACTGGACGCAAAGCTACTGCTGTCCTGCGTAGCGGCAGAGCGCGGTTTTCCGGTTATTCTCGGTTCGCGTGCGTTTGTCCATTTTGAGGCGGCGTCGCTTCCACGGGGGGTGTATCTGGCGAAAAGCATGCGCAGCCTGAGCAATTCGATGTTCAGAATCCTGCGTTTGCTCGGACATGAGATCGTCGCATGGGAAGAAGAGGCGCTGGTTCACCCGCCCCCCGACACCTATTTCACCCTTCGACTGTCTCCGTCGACAATCAGGAATGTATCCCACATATTTGCCTGGGGCCAGGAAAATGTCGATTTGCTTCAGCAGTATCCGCAACTGCCTGCAAATATGCCTATCCATATTACCGGAAATCCTCGTGGGGATATATTACGGCCCGAAATGCGACCCTACTTCGATACAGAAGTAGAGAAATTGCGTAAACTTTACGGTAATTTCATTCTCATCAACACAAACTTTACTGAGGTAAACCCCTTCATTCCGAATGTTGGTTTATTTGTGCCGTCGAAAGATGGGCAGAAATCCCGGCGCGGCCAGGCCGGGATTGGAATGAGCCGCGAATTTGCCGATGGATTATGGGATCATAAGCAGGCAATACTGGAGGATTTCAAACAACTCATTCCCGCTCTCGAACGGGCTTTTCCTGATCTGACGATTGTCGTCCGGCCACATCCGAGTGAAAATTTCAAGGTATACAATGAGATCGCTGCCAAGTGCCGGCGAGTGAAAGTCATCAATGAGGGCAATGTCATCCCCTGGCTTCTGGCTGCGAAGACAATGGTGCACAATGGTTGCACGACGGGACTGGAGGCTTATGCGCTTGGGGTGCCCGCTATATCTTACCTTGCGACATTCAACGAGTATTATGACTATGAATTTCAGGGCCTGCCCACCAAGCTAAGCTATCAGTCCTTCAATTTTGAAGAATTGCAGCATACCTTGACCGGAATTCTTGAAGGTAAACTGGGCGTCGCGAGAGGTGAGGAACGCAAGGCACTCATCGATTATTACCTGGCGGCTCAAAATGGGCGTTTGGCTTGCGAGCGAATCGTCGATATCCTTGAGGAAAATGGCTATGGTAAAAAGCAGCCACCCTCACCCCCGGTCGGAACGTTTGTTCAGGGCTGGGCGCTTGCCAAGTTAAAGGCTTCGGTCACAAACTTGAACATGCGTCGTCCTGGCCCCAACCGGCTTTCGTACCATGACCATCGTTTCCCCGAGATCCCGCTCGCGGAGATCGAGCAGAAGATCGCGCGTTTTGGCCGCTTATTGAATCGTTTCGGCAATATCAGAGTCAAACAACATTCAAGACACCTGTTCAGAATCCAGGGTTAGCAAATCTTCGAATTAAACCTCACAATCTCTTTCCAAAAAAGCTTTCCGAATCCGTGGCACTCGCCAAAGATGGGCTCGGGTTTTATATTCATTTCACCTGTAATCAAAGGATAATCGTAAATCATTTATGAAGACACCAAAAATCATTGCTGAAATAGGCTGCAATCATAAGGGGGACATGGAGATCGCCCACGAAATGATAGGGATCGCGGCAACATTTGCGAAATGCGATTTCGTAAAATTTCAAAAGCGTTCGAACAAGGAATTACTTACCCCTGAAGAATATGGCGCACGTCATCCGAACCCCCAAAACAGTTTTGGGGAAAGCTATGGCGCGCACCGTGAATTTCTCGAATTCGACATGGATCAGCATCGGCAATTACAGCAATGGTGCCAGGAGGCCGAGATCGGCTACTCGACGTCGGTCTGGGATCTTACCTCGGCAAAAGAAATTGCCAGCCTCAACCCGGAATTCATCAAGATACCCTCGGCATGTAATCTCAATTTTCCCATGCTGCGGTATCTGGCTGACCATTATGGCGGTGACATTCACATATCCGTCGGCATGACGACCCCTGCTGAACAAGAACAGATCGTGCAATTGATGGAGAAGTGCGGCGCCGCCGACCGAGTTGTTCTGTATGCCTGCACGTCCGGATATCCCGTTCCTTTTGATCAGGTCTGCCTGCTGGAGATACAGATCCTCAGCGATAAATTTGGCTCCCGCGTCAAGGAAATCGGGTTCTCCGGTCACCATCTTGGCATCGCCGTCGATATTGCAACCGTGGTTTTAGGCGCATCCTGGATTGAACGGCATTTCACATTGGATCGGACCTGGAAGGGAACCGACCATGCCGCCTCGCTGGAACCGGACGGGCTGCGCAGGTTGGTTCGGGATGTTCGCAACGTCTGCAAGACATTACGGGTCAAGGAAAATGAAATGACAGAAATCGAGCTTTCGCAGCGCGACAAGCTCAAACGCGTGCAGGGAGTTCACTTCAACTGATGCGTTGGGTAGCTCTCCTGCCTCTGCATGGAAATTTCGAATCGATCCCGATTCTCGGAAATGCTACGCGCCATATTGCGGGACGGCCGTTATTCGCCTGGATCCTGGAGCAGGCCATTGCATCCGGGTGTTTCGACACTATTTATGTCATTACTGACTCATCGGTGGAGATTCGCAAAAAAATATCCGATGAATTTCCGGCGTCTGATAAGACGATAAAGGTTCTGGATTACTCCGCTGCGGAGGATGACGGCAGCATGGACAGCGTGCTGCTTGAGTTTCAACAGAAGATTCCTTTTGATGTCGTATGTCTGGTTCAGGCCGCTTCGCCCCTCACGCGGGCGGAAGACTTTCGCGCCGCCAAGCATAAATTTCTCTCTGAAAACCTGGATTCCCTTCTAACCGCCGTGCAGTCCAAACGCTTCTTTTGGACCCCGGCAGGTGCGCCGGTTGACCATGACCCCCGGAAACGCCCTGTGCCCAAAAATATTGAAGGGTATCTGGTGGAAAATGGCGCTTTCTATCTAACGGGGGCGAAATCGCTCAGAGATCACGGCTGCCGTTTAGGTGGCCACATCGGCATCCATGAAATGGCTGCTGAGACTGCAATCGAGGTGATCGATGAAGCAGCCTGGACGGCTGTAGAGCAGCTTTTGTTGAAACAAAACCGGATATCGGGGAGAGCTCGCGCCTCACAGGTTAAAGTGTTGGTGCTTGATGTAGACGGTACACTGACCGACGCTGGAATGTATTATGGACCCGCCGGTGAAACACTGAAGAAATTCAATACGCGCGATGCCCATGGCTTGCAGTTGTTGCGTGAAAACGGGATCAGCGTGTGCGTTATCAGCAGCGAGGATAGCCCTGCCGTCGCAGCCAGAATGAAGAAACTGCGCATTGATGAATATTATCCAGGTGTACAGAATAAACTCCCGCTTCTCCTGGAGTTGGCACAACGCTGGGGCATTTCCCTGCAAAATATCGGCTACATCGGCGACGACCTCACCGATCTGAAGTGTTTGAGCCGGGTGGGTAGTGCTTTTTGCCCAGCGGATGCCGTTCCGGAAATTCTGCGGCAAGTTCACTACGTTTGTAAGCACTCTGGCGGCCATGGTGCGGTCCGCGAAGTTTGCGATCTGATTCTTCAATCAAGCGAAACGATACCTTACAGACCTGCTGAAGCAGAGGCATACTCATGATCCCAGATAATTCATTAGGCGGCTCTGCAAGCCTACGCGAGTGCTGGCGGTCAGTTTGCGGCCATTTTCGCCGCTTGCTCGGCGTCCATAGCAAGCTATGGACTTCTCTCAACCGGCAAAACTGTCTCGCAACCTGCCTCGCCATCATCTCGCGTCCTAATGGATTATCTGGGATGATCTCTGACTCGTCCATATAAGGCCCAATCCCGGCGTCGACGCTTGAGCGAGGCTAACGCATTACGCCTCGCCGCAACAGTCTCCATGAAACCTTCAGGCCCCAAAGCAACGGATGGCGCCGCAACAAGGGGGTTACCTCGACACGGACCCCGGTGTGACGCTCTATTTTCCAGGCGGCATAATTGATGCTGTCGTGGAAAGTGAATGCCGCCTTTGAAAGTCGCAGTACAGACAGGATTTTCCCCTGCCAGCGGCGTAATCGCCAACGCCATAATGAGCCGCGCCGCTCTGCCGCCCCCGTTAAACATCGATAATTCCCGTCCGGCAGTACCTCTAGCGTTTCCGCTAATGCCGATACGGCGCATCGGGTCAAGCGTGCGTAGTCATCCAGGTTGAGCTCCACGAGCTGGCGGGCGCGCGTCGACCGCTCAGGCCGCAATTCCGCCGCATAGGTCTGGGTCAATCCGTTGGTCCAGATTGCCTCGGCGCTCACTGCCGGCGACTCCAGCAACGGAAGGCTGGCTTCGAGAAATGTTATCACCGCATGGGCCAGCGCTCGATTGACCCGCATGCGAACCGTTTCGTCACGTGCATACAGCAATCGGGAGGGCTGAGCAAAACGCGCCCATAGATAGGGGTGAAACCAGTGTTGGGTGCCTTTCTCAAAATCTGCCATCGAAACCACGGCATACTTGGCGCGGAACTTCCTTTCCTGCGCAGACGCCTCGAGAAAAAATACGTTTGGCGGCAACCAGGCATTTAGAACGGCCAAGTAATGCTCTGGATAAGCTTCGCTGTAGCTGTTCACTACAGCGTAGAAATCCACCACCCCATCACCAATCTCGTGGGAACGCAGGCAAGATCCATAAAGAAGCACCGCTTCCAGCGATGACCCGAAGCGGGTTTTCAACGCCTCGACGAGGATAAGAAAATCCGCCGATACAACTTTTGAACTCAGCGAGGCCATCTCTGAGATCAAGTCGTCCGGGAGCTGCCGATCAGATACTGAGGTGTTGCTTGTCATATCATGAGTCTGCGTTTGCGCTATTCGCTACCAAAAAGCTGATCGGACCCGCTGCGGTAATACGCAGCGGTCCATCTTGACTCGTCGCACGGTAGGATTCGCCATCGACGATATAAACGTCATCCATCCGCAGTTCCAACACTCTGGTATTACAACTGTGATAGCCGTCTTTTTCCTTGAGGAGGTCTCCGCGACCCGAAAGTAATTGAAACAATGAGCGTAAGGGGCGCTTCGACTTCTGACGGACAAACGTCACATGCAACGGTTCCTGCTCTTGTCCCCAGTACGGACGCATGCCGAACAGCAATCGATCGAGGGTACTTGCGAAGAGAAACGCGAAGGTGCCGCGGTGCAACTCAATACCCTTGTCGATAATTGACAACTGAACCGGTGCCCAAGCTCCGTGCCGCCGCCCTAAAATCAAACCGATAATGTATCCAACGGTGATGATAGCTGAATAAATTTCTCCAGTGATACCCAATTGTTTTATTTTGCTCTGGGAGAATATTACTGCCCGGGCAATAAGCCCGACACCGAAGAACATTCCATAAACCTTTGCCGCCCCGCTTTGTTCAATGCACAGTACATGGCGCTCCAGCAGCAAAGGGGGGGTCTGCTTCAGCAGATAATCCCGCAACTGCTGAAGAATGGACTCCGGGCTGCCGCAGATGCCCAGATCCAAAGCTGTCATGTTGGTTGTTCCCCCTGGCACTACCGTCAACATGGGCCATTTTGCGAGGGGTTGCGTGGCAAACAGGTGACATAACACGCCCTGTACCGTACCGTCTCCGCCAACGATTACCAGCAAATCGATACCGGCATCTATAAAGGCATCCACCGATGCGTTAATCTCCGGTGCATTGGTCACTTCTCTGCAGACAGCGCCCGGAATCGCCGTGAGCGCTCGCCTTATCGCATCTTTGCGTTTGCGAATACGTCCGCTAAGAGGATTGAAAAGCAACCCGGTCGCAGGTGCTCCAGACCTCAATCTATCCATGCGTGACTTTTCTATCATTTACCTTAACCGTTAAAGGTACAAAAATACGAACAGCAAGTTTTCCATCATCCCGACCCGGCACGATTTCCTCAAACCATGATCGCAAAGGACCGTGAAGCCGCCGCGCTTGCCAACCCATCATTAATCGGAGAGCAAGAAACGCCGTTGAGGCCAGATGCCAGATGACCACTGACCAGAGGCCAATATCAGGCCTGTCCATGAGCCAGCCGAACGTCAGCAGGATGAGGTTGGGATTACGCCGGGCAGTGATGAGCCGGCTAAAAGAATCCAGCGGTCGCCAGATGAAGATATCAAATGACCCAACCCAGAATTGGAATGCCCCTTCACACAAGCGGCCGCCAATATAACCGATAAGTATCAACCAGAACAATACCGCCAGGGTGAATGGCGGCGTTAACGCCGTCGCCAACCCCACACCCCAGGCAATATACCAGAGCGGCGGATGAATGATATCCAGGCCGTGATCGAGCACATCTCCCAAGCGGCTTGAGGTGACAGTGACTCGCGCCAATTTTCCGTCGACGGTGTCCAGAAAGGTCATCAGCCATCCCATCACCAGACCCGAACCATAATAACCATGCCAGAACGCAACGCCTGCCAGTACGGCAAACACAAGACTGAGCAGCGTAACGTGATTGGGCCGTATACCGAAGCGTACGCAAAAGCGTACAGTCCAGAATGCGGGAACCGGCCAGAGCCATTTTGTCACGAGATCGGTCACCCCCTTGTAAGATCGCGTAAACAGTTCGGATTCGAGCATTTGCCGGTTATCATTGTTGATAGGGAAAACGTACGGAGGGTCTCTTTTCTTGAGATTTTGCCGGAGGCTTGATAAATCGAGGTCCTTCAGCGCATAAAGAGGAAAGTCGGAAAAGGTTTGCCCATCTCCTCCATCCACAAAATCCGCCAGTACATGATGCACATCACCCTCGATAACCCGGATCGCGACGGGTTGACCCTGGTTGCTTCCGAGCACAAGGTTTGTTTTTGCGTTAATCAACGCCGCCAATACTCGGGCATCGAATAGATGATCCGCACGAAGCAACAATGCCGATGCATGCACCGGAATCTGCTCGGGGTCATCGACCAACCGGGCCTGCGGAGAGGGCTTCAACATGCGCTGCAAGCGCTCGCGGCCGCTCAAACCCCAGATATTCGTCTCACTATCGCCGACGATATAGATGTAAACTGACTTTGGCATATTTCGGGTTGTTTGTCTGATTGTGGTCTGGTTTTAGAAATTTTGAACAGCCTCTACGGAGCGCTTGGGTGGCAATCGAGCTGGCCAAAACTGGAAAGGGCGTAAAGGAACATGAAGGCCGCGGATCGGCCTGAGAAGCCCGGACGTGAAGCGCAATGAACGCCCGATACCGAAACCCGAAGGAAGAGCAGTGCAATGGGATAGGGGTCGGTCTGCTTCATCAGGCTCCAAGCGAGGCAAGCTGGCACTATTTACGTCTTTTGCCTGAAGATGACATTCTCACGATGCCACTGAGACATCCTCGCGCCCAAGAGGGACTTGTTCAGAATTCCTTCGTATTTGTTTGGCTTGGGAAATTGCGCAGATTGCAGTATCGGTAACACGACGAAGATGATCAGAAATGGATGCGGTCTTGTAACCTAATGGCGGAAAATAAGCAAGAAACCCTAAAAAATCCGCCGCAACCAGAAACTCGCAAGAGCGATCAGCACCAACCCGGGCAATAGCGCGGTTAGCGCCGGGTTCAGGTGCAGCAGCAAACCCGCATTGGCAATAATCTGATCAAACAGGTAGACGCTGATACCGAGCATGGACGCAACGACGAGCCTGTTGGCAAGGCCGGCCCGTACCGATCCGAAAACAAACGGTATCGAAAGCAGTAACATTGCAATTGTCGTCAATGCGCCGCCGACCTTTCGCCATAAGGCAAGTGCATAAGCATCCGCTTCTTGACCGGTGGCGCGTAAAAAACGGACATGCAGAAACAGATCGATCGGCGAGAGACTCTCCGGAGGCTTCGTCAGCGTCGAAATATCATCCGGATTCAGGAATGATTTCCACTGCATCGAATTCGTGCTTGCGGATTCTATCCGGTTTTCGGTAAACGTTTTAGTGGTAACGTCGTTAAATTCCCACAGATCGCCGTCGATGAAAACTGCATATTTAGCGTAGGTATAGGTCAGCAGAAGGCCATTATCGTCAAAATGCATTAGCTCGACATCTGCTGCTTTCCCCGCATGCAGCATCTCACCGATACGCAATATATTTCGTTTGTCCCGGGTCCAGATACCCAGTTGCTTCCCAAGCGCGGCGCTCTTCTCAAGCGCAACGGCCCGAGACGAAATAGCCTTCTGCTGCAATTGGGGAGCAACAAATTGATCCAGTACCATGGTAACCAATAAAAGGATCAGCCCAACCGCAAGTGGAGCAAGGCTGATACGGGTCGGAGATAGACCTGCCACGCGCAACGCTGTCAACTCTGACCCGACCGCCAGCCGACCCAATGCGACAACATTACCCAGCAACACGATGAAAGGCGCAAGCTGGATAAATCTGCGCGGCAATAGTAACGCCGTATTCAGGAAGGCGTCCTTGACCTGATAGGTGCCCTTGCCGACATCACCAAGCTGATCAAGCAAGTCGAGAAAACCAAATAGCGGCAGGAGTATCACCGTAGCGATTCCCAGACCCATGACAATCTGAAACGCCAGATAGCGATTGATTATCGTCATCTGCGCAGAAATAACTTCTGCCGGAACCCGGTGGATAGCAGGCTGAACGCAAACAAGGCCATCAATATATAAAGCCACCAGACACCGGGTACTCTGCTGATAGTCCCCTGCTCGACCCATGTCTGGGCTAATCCACTCAGGATATAGTAGATCGCGAAAACGGCGGCTGCGCCATAAAAAGACCTTTCACTTTTTCCCTGACGAGGGGAACTACGGCTGAATGGCACGGCGATAAGGGCCAGGAGAATCGTAGCAATAGGACGTGAAATCCGCCATTGGAATTCGGCAACGTCACGCGGCTGATCGGATTTCATCAATGTGGCCGTGGCCGTCGCCTTTCGTCTGTAATTCAGTATATTTCCACTATCGGTAAAATAGACCAATTTCTCGAAGTGGACGACGGTGTCCTTCGTTCCTGAATGCATGAGCCGGTAAATGGAACCGTCCAGCAAATGTATCTGGGGCCGTTGGCCCGCTATGGGCTCCTGCTGATAGGCCTCCTTGGCCACTATAATTTCGCTGGTTCCATCTTTATTCATGTAGTGGAATACATCTTTCATTTGCTTACCGGCGCCATCTTTGGTTTGAATGTAAACCACTCTGCCGTTACCCTTGCCTTTGCCCTCGCTCCCATAAAAACGCCCAGCCTGGAATCGATCGATATTCAATTCCGCCTCTGCCTGTGCGCTCATCATGTAACTTTCTTCATATGCCCATGGACGCACAAATATGGAAAGAAGCCCGCTGGCAATTCCCACAGGAATGGCGACGATAAGAACGGCAAAGATTATGCGATTTTCGCTAACACCGGCGGAACGTAAGACGCTGATTTCCTGATCTCTATATAAACGCCCAAGCCCCATGACTACCGCGACATACAAGGAAATCGGCATCAACACTTCCAATGCGATCACCGTCTTAAGCAGCACAACCTTCAGCATGGCGCCAACACCGAGCGACTCCGACATTGCCCCGGCCAGAAAATTGGCACTGCTGAAGCTCGAGAACAATGTCGACAGGATTACGGCTATTACCGTAAACGGCATCAACAATTCCCGCGTGATGTATCGATCGATTATCTTCACGGATTTCTTTGCCGCTATGTAATGAGACAGCCTTTAAGGCTAGGAGATAAGGTCATGCGAATCTGCCTGCTCTTGAGCAAGCGGTGCCGCTCTCGCCAGAACGGATTCCACAAGCAGCATATCTTCAACCTTATCGACATCAACGCCAGCCTGCGGGTATGGCAAAAATACCGGTCGCACTCTGATGCCGGTTTTGGCTAAAACCGCTTTCAATCCCTTATCAACTGTCAATATCCCCAGCAAATAGGAAAGGACCGTCATGAACCCAAAAGTGCGGGAGATCAGTAACCACGGGCGTTTGCGCAGATCTTCCGCACGCTGCCAGAACGAAACCAGACCCCTTCCCCGATGATTGAGAAACGCATAAAGATTGCAACCACAGACCCCGCCATCCTGTAGTCGTATTACGGTTCGTTTTACGCCGGGAAACGCGGCCGCGACATCTTCATGCCTGACCACGCCTACCGTTGCATCACTGTGTGACGTTAGTGATTTGCTTAAAAAATACTGCACGATAGAGGGCGTCAATAATGCGTGATCCGCTGTCGTCAGCAAGACAGGCGCATCCTGATCAATCTGTTCGAGGCCGCTGTTTGCGCTTCGACTGGGAGAATCCAGATTCGGTAGCCAGATAACGCGCCCGCTTTTAACGCGTTCCTCCAACTCCGGGCAGTCGGGGAGAATCGACGCCGGCGGACCCAGTATGACGATTGTTTTCACCATATCGCTGGCTTCCAGCGCATCCAATACGCGGATGATCATTGGCGTGCCGCAAATGGGGGCTATTGCCTTGCAGGCCACGCCGGTTTTACCCGCGACGGGATCATTGGCAGCGCGGTCCGCCGCCAGCACCAGCGCGATAAACTGATCCGTTTTCATTTTGAATCCCTGATTTGGCGTTCGATTTGGCGTTCGTGCGCGTTGATCACAGCGTTTTTCCATAGATGCGATAACGCTTATACTGCCGGCAGCCCAAGCTATCCAGAACCGCGCGCATGGGTTTGTTATCCTCGAGTACCCATGACAATTCAACCGCCTCAACGCCCACTGCGCGCGCCAGCTTCTTGGGCGCATCGATTACCATAAAAGCCAGCGCCATGCCGAGCGGGGTATTATGGAACTGCTTGCGTACTCCCATCAAAGGTATCCGGCCCGTGCGTACCGCTCCCCTGGATTTTATCCGGCTCAGCTTGACCCAGCCAAACGGGAACAGGCTTCCGTCAAGTTCGGCGAAAATTTCGTTCAGATTCGGCAATGCCACCATGAATGCGGATGGAACGCCATCCACCTCGGCAATCTGAATGCAATCATCGGGTACGAGCAGACGAAGGCTGGTACCAAGTTCGGCAAACTCAGCCTTGGTGAAAGGAACGAATCCCCAGTTTTCCGACCAGGCATCGTTGAATATATCACGCAGTATTTCCATTTCCTCGTTAAACCTGTCGCGACGTAGCGGCCTCAAACGTACCTGATCCGAAAACTTTGCGATCAGGGCACTCATCAAGCGGGGCACCTTGAAGTCCACCTCCACCCAGTAGGCGAGCATATCCTTTACCGGTTGATAGCCCCGCTCTTCGAGTAACCGGCCATACCACCGGCGCGAATGCGGCATCATTACCATTGGAGGCGTATCGAAACCATCCACCAGGACGCCGCATTCCTGATTAATGGATAAATTGAACGGCCCGGTTACATGCCTGGTATGCCGGGCAGCCAGCCATTCCTCAGCGGCACGCACCAATACGGTGGCCACTTCCGCATCATCTATACACTCGAACAATCCGAAATGACCCGTTTCCGGGCCATAGCGCTGCCGATGAAGCTGATCAATTTGCGCGCTGATCCTTCCCACGGGTTGGTTATCCCGGTAGGCGATCCAGGCCTGCCATTCACCATGCTTGAAGAATGGGTTGAATCTTGAGAAATGAAACCGTCGCTCCAGGCGCAATGGCGGCACCCACATGGGATCATCGGCGTAAATGCGCCAGGGAACATCAATAAACACGCCAATGTCATTTCGACTCTTAACCGGATGGGCGGTGACCGTCTGGCGGGCTGGCTGGGAGGAATCATCCATGAGATAGCGTCGACGGATGCGAGTAGTTCGCTAAAATAATGTCCAGCCCAAGAGAAAACAAATTTGATTCAATCTGCACGGAGTGTGGCAATATCCCTTCTCGTTTGTAACCGTATTTGCATGAAATCCGCTGAACCTCAGCGCGTGGTGTAAAGTTGGGTGATAGGCAAAAATTCGTTAACTCGACACGTTGATGTCGTATCATATTATAATTGCTGGTTTGAAACGTAGCGCGGATTTCAATAATTTACTGCGTGGCGGAGTACGCATTAGACATAATGGACTCTGTTTATGGATAGGGTCGTTAGGCGATATAAATAGCGAACGTTACCATTATGGGATTTACCATCATTTGTGGCAACAGCTTGATTAGCCGGCGAGCAGCGTCAAAGAAGCGCTGTTGATGCGTCATCGGTTTTTGCCGATGCATGGACAGAAAGGAACGCTACCCACCTGAAGATTTCTGTAGCAATAATTTATGGAAGGTTAATTATTAATGGGTACTCCTGAATATAATCTGCTAATTGCCCTCGCCCTTATTCCGGTTGTCATCGGAATGCAGATATGGGTGAAAAAACGCCGCCTGGGCCGGCGGAATGAAGATGGGCAGCAGGAATTCGACAGCCTGGGAGGGACGCTCCTTTCGGCACTTATCGAAGGCGGGGCTGTAATCTCAAGTTTGATACTTCTTATCTGGATCATGGGAGGCATATTGAGATACCTGTTTCCCATGATGTTTAATGCACAGTAAGGCTGGATATACGCTCGGGCTGAAGAATGCCGGGGCGAGCAGACAGGAAAAGCTGAGCGCTGCCAAAACAAGTCTTCCTACCGCCCCGGGTTTTTGGAAAAACCTGGTGCTCCTGAATTTCTTTATGAGTCATTCTGGTTGCGTATGCGTATAGTCGTTACGGGAATGGGGATTGTTTCCCCGATTGGCATAGGCACTGACCAGTTTTGGTCGGCAGCGGTCAATGGCGTGAGCGGGATTAAAAGAATCAGCGCCTTCGATGCGTCCAAGCAGCGTTCGCAAATAGCCGGGGAAGTGGCCGGTTTTGATCCCGCGACCTTTCTCTCGGCCAAATACATAGATCAAACGGACAGATTTGCGCAACTGGCGCTGCTCGCTGCCAATCTCGCTCTTGAAGATGCGGGTAAACTCGATACCTATGCACCACAACGGGTGGCGGTAAGCATAGGGTCGGGAATGGGCGGGTTCGGCACGTTTGAGTCTTCTGCCACGCGCAGGTTCCAGAATCAGCCGGTACCTCCTTTCACGGTACCTCGAACGATGGCAAACTCCGCGGCTGCGTGGGTCGCAATCAAACATGGGCTGAAAGGAGTCAATCTGACTTGCAGCACAGCGTGCTCATCCGGAGCCAATGCGATCGGCATGGCACTCGATCTCTTGCGTGCCGGGAGAGCCGACGCCGTCGTTGCCGGCGGTGCGGAAGCCTGCGTATTGCCGTTGACCATGACGAGCTTTGAAATATTGCATGCGTTAACTACCAGTTCCAATAACGACCCGGAGGGCGCATCACGGCCTTTCGCCAGAAGCCGGGCAGGTTTCGTCATGTCCGAGGGTGCCGGGATACTCATTCTGGAGAGGGAAGAACAGGCCATACGCCGGGGGGCAAAAATATACGCGCAACTCGCTGGTTTTGGGCAAGCGTGCGACGCCAAGCATATTGTAATGCCCGACATCGAGGGTCAGATATCGACCATGCAAGCGGCTATCCAGGACGCCGGCCTGGAGCCCGATTCCATCGACCACATCAATGCGCACGCGACGTCCACCCCGCTTGGAGATATCGTGGAAACCCGGGCTATTAAACATGTTTTTGGAAACCGGGCCGGGGATATTGCCATTAGCGCTACCAAGTCGATGGTTGGGCATTCGATTGGCGCTTCGGCGGCTATCGGCAGCATTGCCACCATCATGGCGCTTCACACCGGCACGATACATCCGACCATCAATCTTGACGAGGCCGATCCGGAGTGTGATCTCGATTACACGCCAAACCGCGCACAACAAAGAAACCCCCGTACCGGCCTATGCAATGCTTTCGGATTTGGGGGCAACAATGCGAGCATCATTTTCACAAACCCGTGAACGAAGGAAGAGATTAGATGGACACAGCAGATATCGAAACGAAGGTCATACAGTTTATCGCTACAAAAGCTGAGAATCTGGATGCATCCACGATAAACAGGTCTTCGAAATTTGAAGAGCTCGGGCTTGACTCCATGGATACGATTCAGCTTTTATTCGATGCTGAAGATGCTTTCGGAATCAATTTCGACAGTGAGGAAGCAAAGGGATTCAGCAGTGTCGGAGATATTATTTCCTATATCGAAAAGCACCAGGCTACGGCGCCTTGAAGGTGGCGCTCCCAGGGTATGACCGCTAGGAGAATCGCTCTGACGAATGAGAAAACCGAAGCGTAGGTGTACGTGACGGGGCCAAAATCCACCTATCCACATCCCAAAGCTCACTTTTACCCGGCGAGGGAATCTTTCGACGAACGGGCACGGGTTTTCGGTTTTGCGATTTTTGCTTCCATAGTGGGTGTCGTGGTTTTTTGCTTTGTATTTCTCGGCTCAAACTCGAACCCCACTTTTCCGCCCGCACCAATGACCAGGTCAGCCGAAAAAGGTCTTCCCTTCTTTGAAATGAACTTTGACAGCAAATCTGTTTTACCGCTGTGCAACAGCTTGACGACTTGTTCGCGTTCAATAGGGCGAGCGAGGATTATTTTACCTGTCTTGAAATTGCAAGTGCGCGCCGAGCCCAAAGCCTTCTCGCATGCATAACTCATCCCGTGGTCGAATACCCTGCCGCCACAGCGGGGGCATTTTCCCAGCGGTTCCTGTCCGGTAAAATCAAGCTCCTCCGCATCCTCTTCCGTATCCTCGCCAAAGTCGAATTTCATTTCAAACTCATCAGTAAGTTTGACGTTGGCATTGAACAACCGCCCCATCTTGCTTCGAAACCCCTGTAGTGGACCTACCTCGCGCCGAGTGATCAGTTGTTCCATTTCAGCTGTTTCAAATTGCCGCCCCGCAAGAATTTTCCATAATGCAAAATCGCATTTCCGGCACTGAAATTTTTTGTAGGTTTCCTGTACGACACCACCGCATTTTGGACAAGGCGATTCAAGCGTGGAAAAGTCGCCGCTGATGGTTTCCCCGCGATGACTCTTCGCCTGTTCCACGATATGGCTCGTCATGCCCGCGATCTCTTCCATGAAATTGTTACGCTTGAGTTTGCCCTGCTCGATCTGGCGTAGTTTGAATTCCCAATTGCCAGTCAGTTCCGGTGAGGTGAGTTCCGGCACCTTCAATCCACGCAATAAGGTGATCAACGAAAACGCCTTGGCCGTGGGATGCAGTTCCCGCCCCACACGCTGCATGTAATTTTCCGATACCAGACCTTCTATGATCGATGCGCGGGTTGCGGGCGTACCCAGGCCTTTTGCGCTCATGGCTTCTCGCAGTTCCTCGTCTTCCACGAGTTTACCGGCACCCTCCATGGCTGACAGCAGCGTCGCTTCATTGAATCTCGCCGGCGGCCGAGTGTGATTGGAAACAACCCTTACTTCTTCGGCGAGAACCGCTTCCCCCGGATTCAGTTTAACCAATGTCGAGTCACCCTCGGCGCCGGCAGCTTGCACGTCTTTGCCGTAAACCGCCTGCCAACCAGGATTGACCATTACCTTACCCTCTGTTTTGAACGGCTCGTTCTCGACACGCGTAATGCGGGTAGTCACGAGAAATTCGGCGGCGGGGAAAAAAATTGCGAGGAAACGCTTGGTGACGAGGTCGTAAATCTTTGCTTCGGCTTCATTCAGCCCGCTGGGCTCGAGGGAAGTCGGGATGATGGCGAAGTGATCGGAAATCTTTGCGTTGTTGAATATTCGCTTGTTGGGCTTCACCCAGTCCGCTTTGAGAATCTGCCTGGCAAAAATACCATAGCGGGTTTTCTCGAGCGAACCGAGCACATCCTTGACGGTCATGACGTAGTCTTCCGGCAACGCTCGCGAGTCAGTACGCGGATAGGTGAGCGCTTTATGCTTTTCGTATAACGCCTGAGCCAGTCCAAGTGTTGTTTTGGCAGAAAAACCGAAGCGCCCGTTGGCGTCGCGCTGCAAGCTGGTGAGATCATACAGCAGCGGGCAGATTTCCGTAGTGGGCTTGCTTTCTTCGCTGACGACACCGGGTTTGCCCTGGCATTTGGCGCGGATAATCTCGGCACTTTCCTGATCCCATAACCGCTCGGCTTTTTGCTCACTATCCTTTTTGTCTTTGGTAAACTTCTCGTCCAGCCAGCGCCCGTTATATTCTCCCGCGTTTGCGGCAAACGTGGCATGGACCTCCCAATAATCGCGGGATACGAATTTCTTTATGATATCTTCCCGTTCGATGATAATTGCCAATGTAGGCGTCTGCACCCGGCCTACAGTGGTTTTATGAAACCCGCCTTCCTGCGAATTGAATGCGGTCATCGCGCGAGTACCATTGATGCCCACCAGCCAGTCGGCTTCGGAGCGGCTTACTGCTGCCTCCGCCAGCGGTTGTACGGCTTCATCGTCGAGTAATTTGGTAAACCCTTCCCGAATCGAGGCCGGTGTCATCGATTGCAACCAAAGCCGCTTTACCGGTTTTTTGTTTCCAGCGTGACGGGCAATGTAATGGAAGATCAGTTCCCCTTCGCGTCCTGCGTCGCATGCGTTGATAAGGGAGTCCACATCTTTGCGCTTGATAAGCCTGGTCAAGAGCTTCAGCCGCGATTCAGTTTTCTCGATGGGATTGAGATCAAAATGTGGCGGAATAATAGGCAAATTGGCAAAACTCCACTTTCCGCGTTTTACCTCGTATTGCTCCGGAACGGCCAGCTCAAGCAGGTGCCCCACAGCTGAAGACAACACGTACTTATCGCTCTCGAAATAGTCGGTATGCTTGCTGAACCCGCCCAGGACACGCGCAATGTCGGCGGCGACAGAAGGCTTTTCGGCGATAATTAATGTTTTACCCATGAAACTCCAGTGAACATTCGCGAATAATTCAGCAGTGCGAACAGGTGGATAAATCCCTGGGCCACTGCTGCGATCAGCACGCATGATAATAAAGCCTGCCGGATAGCAGGAAGCTGAACCGTGATAGCGCACCTGCCGCCACCGGTACCAGCCTATTTTTGCTGACGTTACAAATTATTTACATTGTATGCATTGTCTGCGGCTCAGTTGTTTTTTATTATAGATAACTATATGGCCACATGTCGCGGCGATCTACCGAAGCCGCTGGTAGCGCCCGCCCGGCAGGCTTGCAACAACGCCATCCAATTCAAACGCCAATAGCATCGCTGATACCATTTCCACCGTCAAGCCACTCCGAACGCACAAGGTATCGATGTTGGTGATGTCATGGCCGAGATGCGCCAATAGCACCGATTCTTCGCCCTCCGGTCGATCAGCTTCAAGCGTGGCACTCTGCATGAACCGATAACCGAGCTCGCACAGAATATCGTCGGCGCTTTCGACCAGTTTCGCCCCTTCCTTGATGAGTGCGTGACAACCTTTCGATAGGGGCGAATGAATCGAACCGGGAACGGCGAATACCTCCCGACCCTGCTCCAATGCCTGTCTGGCGGTAATGAGGGAACCGCTTCGCAATGCAGCTTCCACCACGAGGCAGCCGCGGCTCATGCCGCTGATAATGCGATTGCGGCGCGGAAAGTTGCTGCCTATGGCGGGCGTGCCCAACGGGAACTCGGAAATAAGTGCGCCCTTTTCCGCCAATTCATGAGCAAGTTGGCGATTACCGGCCGGATACACGATATCCAGGCCGGTTCCCACTACCGCAATGCTAGCGGCGCTACCACGTAGCCCGCCACGGTGTGCCGCAGCGTCCACTCCGGATGCCATACCGCTTGCAATGCAAAGACCGGCGTTACTTGCCGCTTCGGCAAAAGCCTCGGCGTTGGCAAGACCTTGAGGCGTCGCATTGCGGCTGCCCACAACGGCCAAGGTATGCGAATTCAGCAATTCACGCCTTCCCTTGAAATAGAGAAGCGGGGGAGGATCCGGTATGTTCAGCAGCAGCGACGGATAATCGCGATCTGCCAGTGTAATAATCGAATTCGCTGGCTCCTCCAGCCATTTGAGGGTGGCAGCTATTCTTTTTTGGTCTACCCCCTGAACAATGTTATACGCCACCTTTCTTTTTACCACGCGCTCCAGCGCGGTGATATTTGCGGAAAAGATTTCAGCAGGAGTACTGAACGCTCTCAACAAGCGCCGCATCGATTCGCCGCCGAGGCCGTCAACCAATCCAAGGGCGAGCCATGACTCTATTTCCTGCATGGGTTTCATTTCATCATTTTTGAACGTAATAAGACAGAGATACCGTTGCGTTGTATAGCAGATTTAAATAATAAACCATGGCGGAGCGTTAACAATGACTAATTGAGGTCAGGCGAAGCACGAGGCACGAGGCGTGCATAGTTATTCGTATACACTCGAGCAACCCGATACGGCGACAACCCCGTCATTTTTGACGCATCGCATCAGTGTACCGTTTCCCGTCCGCAATTAGCGAGTTGACCGTATTTCTGCATGCTGAAAAGCCATGGTTTCCGAGCTGAGATGGCAACGCTCCCGTCAGATCATCTTTTGAAAGGGAGACAGATTATCGCCGATGTTCCTCATATTGCCATCGGAAAACGGTCAAGCGCTGGAAACCGAATTTCATACCCAAATCAGGATATAATGCACCTCTGCATCGAATTCGGGAAACCCTTCTCTTACCTATAGAGGTTGTGATGCGACATCGCAACAATATGGTTGAATTTGCATTTCGACTGTTAACGTTCAAGATTCGCCCCGTTTATGGCACTTCTAAAAATATTGCAGTATCCGGATGAGCGATTGCATACAGTTGCCGGCCGTGTATCGGAAGTTACTGAGGAAACTCGTGCTTTTGTGCGGGATATGGCGGAAACCATGTATGCAGCCCCCGGCATTGGCCTTGCAGCAACCCAGGTTGATGTGCATCAGCGTATCATCGTGATCGATATTTCCGATACACATGATCAGTTGCATGTGCTGATCAATCCTGAAATCATCGCGCATAGTGGTGAGTCTGACTATGAAGAAGGTTGCCTGTCGGTACCGGGCGTATTTGGAAAGGTACAACGTGCGGAGCAGGTCACCATCGAGGCGCTGAATCGAGATGGAAATCCATTTACGCTTGAGGCAGACGGCTTGCTGGCCGTGTGCATTCAGCATGAGATGGATCATTTGTCAGGTAAAGTATTTGTCGAATACTGGTCGCGAATGAAGCAATTGCGTATTCAGTCCAAATTCAAGAAGCAGCGTCGAAAAGTGATGTGACATCGAGTTTCCATTATCGGCAAATACGTGGGAAAACCAAGGAATCTCTGGATCAGGAAGCGAAGCGATAACAGCTTTTCGCCGGGTAAATTCGTGTATTTTCGATGAGAATCATTTTTGCGGGCACGCCGTCGTTTGCCGCCCCTGCCCTTGAAGCCCTGGCAGACGCCGGGCGTGAAATTGCATTGGTGTTGACCCAACCTGATCGTCCCGCGGGACGCGGCATGAAAACCACTTCAGGCATAATCAAGTCGCTGGCGCAGCAGCGAAACCTTGCCTTATTGCAGCCGCACTCGCTCAAGCAACCCGAGTTGCAAGCACAACTGGAAGCCATTGATGCCGATATCATGGTTGTTGCGGCTTATGGCCTGATCCTGCCCTTTTCTGTTTTAAGCATTCCAAGGTTTGGCTGCCTGAACATCCACGCCTCGTTACTGCCGAGATGGCGAGGTGCCGCGCCTATCCAGCGGGCAATATTGGCAGGCGATCGTGAAACTGGAATCACGATCATGCAAATGGACCGGGGCCTGGATACCGGCGCCATTTTATTGCAGAGAGGTATCGCAATCGAACAGGATGACACCACCCAGACTCTACACGACAGGCTCTCCCTGCTGGGGGCACGCTGCATCGTAGAGGCGCTGGGCTGTCTGGACCAGGGAAAACTTTTTGCCATTCCTCAGAATGAAGCTGACGCCACCTACGCACCCAAACTGGAAAAAGACGAAACTGAAATTAACTGGTGCTTGAGCGCCGAAAATATCAGCCGTACAGTGCGGGCATTCAATCCCCGTCCTGGCGCACATTCCCGGGTGTGTGGAATGCCCTTGAAAATATGGCGTGCCGCTGTGGCCGCGGATGTGTCCGGCAACCCAGGTGAAATTGTTGCAGTAAGACGCGACGGCATTGTGGTGGGATGCGGCAAGGGTTCGCTCGTACTGGAAATCGTGCAGAAATCGGGTGGAAAAAAGCTGAGCGTCCCCGAATTTCTCTCGGGTCATTCATTGCGGCCAGGCGATCGCTTTGAAAGCTGCGAATGACCAAAACTCAGCGTTTGGCTGCCGCAATTGTGGCAAAGGTACTGTCAGGCTCGAGCCTGACAGCCGTGCTGCAGGGTGTCTGGCGTAACCATGCCGATCTCTCTGCTCAACAGCGTGGAGCAATTCAGGATTTAAGCTATGGCGTACTGCGCTTTTATGGCCAACTCGACGTATTGCTTGGCTTATTGCTGAAAAAGCCGCTGAAGGACCAGAATCTGCGTTGTTTATTACTGGTGGGATTATATCAACTGGAATACAGCAAGACCGCCCCGCATGCGGTTGTGGATAATGCTGTGTCAGTTTCCCGCACCCTCAGCGGCAAGGGTGCTCGGGGGGTACAAGGGCTTGTCAATGCCGTATTGCGCAACTTCATACGTAACCGCTCAGCTCTGCTCGAGCGTGTAGCTGAAAATGAGGTAGGGCGGTATTCCCACCCGCAATGGTGGATAGATAAACTTCGCGCGCAATATCCTCAAAACTACGAGGCGGTATTGGAGAACAGTAATAAACGGCCCCCCATGACTCTGAGAGTCAATCGGCGCAGGATCATGATGGCGGAATATCAGGATCTCCTCAGCCAAAGTGGCATGGACGCATGTCCGGCAGGAAATGATGCGCTCGAGCTGAGGCAACCGGTGGCGGTGGACCGATTGCCCGGATTTGCCGAGGGTTTGATATCGGTTCAGGACGCGGGCGCACAACTGGCGGCGCGGTTACTGGATGTACACGATCGCATGCGTGTTTTGGATGCCTGTGCAGCACCCGGCGGCAAAAGCGCACATTTGCTGGAACTGGCGGACATAGAATTGACCGCGGTCGACAATGACATCGTGCGCGTCGCGCGCATAACACAAAATTTTACGCGACTGGGTCTCAAGGCCAATCATATCATTCATGGCAACGCATCCCAGCCGGCGGAGTGGTGGGATGAAAAGCCGTTCGACCGCATTCTGGCTGACGTTCCCTGCTCTGCTTCGGGCGTGACGCGACGTCACCCGGACATTAAGTGGCTGAGGCGTGAAAGCGATCTTTTTCAATTTGTTGCGAAGCAGAGGGAAATCCTGGATGCCCTTTGGCAGATTCTGGCCAGGGGTGGTAAATTGCTCTACGCCACCTGCTCGGTATTTACCGAGGAAAATGAACTGCAGGTAGAAAATTTCTTGCGCCACCACGCAGATGCCCGCCTGGTGCCTATTTCGGGGGTTGAAGCAATTGACGGGCAATTATTGCCGGATTCCCATCACGACGGTTTTTTTTATGCCCTGCTTCACAAAGCCTGATCCATTTGCGCGGCTGCTGTACGTGTGCGTGACCGCAATGGCACTGCTGACTGCGGCGCTGCTTCCGGCGGCTGCAGCGCATGCGGACGGTGGCATACAGATAACGTCGGTAACGCTCGAAGCCACTGAGGAAGGTTATCAGTTTGACGCCGATTTCGAGATAACGCTCAATCATAAGCTGGAAAATGCACTCGAGAAAGGCATCGTGCTTTATTTTGTAACGGAACTTAACCTGGTGAATTCACGCTGGTACTGGCTGGATGAGCGAATTGCCCAGAGCAGGGTTCGTGAAGGGCTGAGTTATTATGCACTCACTCGTCAATACCGTTTGAGTCGCGGTACGTTATCGCAGAATTTCGGCACGCTGAGGGCAGCCTTGCAGGCCCTGAGCCGAGTGCGCGACCGACCCATCATTGCCAGTTCCGAATTAAGGCAGGATGTGGAATATACAGTGGAATTGCGCATGCGGCTCGACATATCGGCTTTGCCTAAACCATTTCAGGTAGAGACGCTCGGGTCGAAAGAGTGGGATCTGAGCTCCGGCCTGCTGCGATGGAATACGAAACTGCCCATGCCAAAGCTTCAAGATAACAACAGGCCGTGAAATACGTTATTTTCATCGCGGCGGCACTAGGCGCAGTCATGCTGTTCCTGCTTGCGACCGCAGGCGCCGATACGGGGCTTTTTGACCGCAAATACCGGCTTCTGATCAGGCTCAATGTCGGTTTCCTCCTGTTTCTCATGGCGGTGGTGGGGTATCTGCTATGGAGACTCCGGCGCAGGCTCAAGGCCGGCGTGTTCGGCTCTAGACTAGCACTGCGCCTGTTACTGATTTTCTCGCTGATGGCGATTCTTCCGGGTGCGCTGGTATATGGCATATCGGTACAATTTCTGGGGAAAAGCATCGAATCCTGGTTCGACGTCAAAGTGGATCGAGCGCTCGAAGGCGGCTTGAATCTGGGGCGCACGATCCTCGACAATCTTCTTGAGGATCTCCGCAGCAAGGCCAACGCAGCTGCACTTGCATTATCCGAGCAGCCCGGTTCCCCATTGACGACGCTGGATCACCTCGTGAAGCAATCACAGGTGCAGGAAGCGACGCTGTTTAATCACGACGGCAGCGTGATCGCTTTTTTACGGGCTGATGGAACGGGGCAGGTTCCCGAAACGCCTAGTGCAGCCGTGATGTCCCAGGTGAAAGCGGAGAAATGGTACGGCACGGTTGAGTCTATTCCCGGCAAAGGTTTGTATTTGAAGGCACTGGTATCGATTGATGCACCAGGCATGGAAGGAGATATCCAAATCTTGCAACTGCTGCAGCAGGTACCGAAACAACTGGGTGATGATGCGGAAATAGTGCAGGCTGCGTATCGCGATTACCAGGAACTGCTGCTATCTCGTGAAGGATTGAAAAGTCTATACGGTGTAACGCTTACAATCGCGCTGTTGCTCTCGCTTTTCTCTGCTTTGGCTGCCGCGTTTCTTATCAGCGAACGGCTGAGCGCACCATTGGGCATGCTGGCTGAGGGTACCCGCGCCGTGGCCCAGGGTGACTTCAGCAGGCGCCACCCGGTACAGAGCCGGGATGAATTGGGCGTACTGACCGAATCGTTCAATCTCATGACTCAGCAGTTGGAAGAAGCCCGCACGACCGCTCACCGTCATCAGCAAGAAGTCGAGAGCGCCAGGGCTTACCTGGAAAACGTACTGTCCAATCTTTCGTCCGGCGTTCTGGTGTTTGACGAAAACTTGCGCATGCGTACGGTAAATCTGAGCGCGGGACAAATCCTGAATGTTTCGCTATCGGGTCTCGAGGGGTTGACCATTGAAGAATGCGCAACGCGTGTACCTCAATTAAGTTCTTTCAAAAACGAGATTCTTGAAGGATTTCGTTCGGGTAAAAAGGGCGAGTGGCAGTGCCAACTGGAACGATCGAGGGATGGGGCCAACCAGGTTCTGCTGTTACGCGGCACACGCCTGCCATCTGTTTCGGGCGGTGGAGGTGTCGTCGTCTTTGACGACGTAACCAATTTATTGCAGGCTCAGCGCACGGCCGCTTGGGGAGAAGTAGCACGGCGCCTGGCCCATGAAATCAAAAACCCGCTGACGCCGATACAACTTTCCGCCGAACGCATGCAGCACAAACTCGCCCGGAAGCTGGATAACGATGATGCGCAAATCTTGCGGCGATCCACTGAGACTATCGTCAACCAGGTGGAAGCATTAAAAAAAATGGTCAATGAATTCAGTGAGTATGCGAGAGCGCCCGAACTGGAATTTCATCTGCTGGACTTCAACGGACTGGTGCGGGAAGTGCTCGCACTATATGAAGCCGCAAGCGCCGCAGCACCCGATAATCCCCAACCACATATTTATCTGGCCCTGGCTCCTGACTTGCCGATGGTGAGAGGTGATTCCGCCCGGCTTCGCCAGGTTATCCATAATCTGCTGCAGAACGCGCTGGATACGCTGATCGGTGTTGCAGAACCCGCGATCATGGTACGCACTGAAATCGCATCCGGCGGTGTACGGTTTAGCGTAAGCGATAACGGCGGAGGCTTTCCTGAACAAGTCAGGGCTCGAGCGTTCGAGCCATACGTTACCACCAAGTCCAAAGGCACAGGGCTGGGGCTGCCCATTGTCAAAAAAATAGTCGAGGAACACAGCGGCATCATTCAAATTGAAAATATTCGACCCCATGGGGCATGCATATCACTGATTCTGCCGGTTGCGGGGAAAGACAATTTGAGGGCTTATCGAACAGCCACATGATTAACCAGCCATACAACCTAAATTCGGTAGTCGACCGCTCATTTAGTAGATCAGTGTTATGATTAATAACAATATTCCATATTATTTGACACTCACCTTCCGGGTGAGGGCGCTACGGAGTGAATCCGTCCAACTACCGGACTTAGGATAAAGGAACCGAACATGCCGGCGAGCATCCATTGATAATCGTAACCTGGACATCGGCAGCTCTGAATTCCACCACAATCGTACGTATTATTGATTTTCTGAATTATGAGCAATAACACCATACTTGTCGTTGATGATGAAATCGGCATACGCGAGCTCTTGTCCGAAATTTTACGGGACGAAGGTTATCGCGTGGCCCTCGCGGAAAATGCGGGTCAAGCGCGCAACTGGCGCAAACAAACACGGCCCGACCTCGTACTGCTGGATATATGGATGCCGGATACCGATGGGATCACTCTGCTGAAAGAATGGGCCAGCGGCGGGCTGCTCACCATGCCGGTAGTGATGATGTCCGGGCACGGGACCATAGACACCGCGGTAGAGGCCACGCGCATGGGCGCAGCCGGCTACCTCGAGAAACCGGTGCCGTTGCAAAAACTGTTGAGCACAGTGGGGCGCGCGCTGCGCGGAGGGCAGGTCAAACCGAGCATAATGCTTCCCCTCGCCAGCTTAGGCAGGGGACCTTTGATCGCAGATCTGAAAAAACGGCTGGAACAGGTCGTCAACTTGCGCGCACCGCTGCTGCTCACCAGTGAACCCGGAACCGGGGTGGATCTATGCGCCCGCTTTTTGCATCGTCCCAACACGCCCTGGGTGGAGCCCGATACGCTCTCCGCTCTGGCGAATGCGCCGTTGGATTTGCTTGAACAGGCAAAAGGCGGATTGCTGTTTCTCAAGGAGATAGGAGACCTCAACAGGTTGTCGCAAAAAGGACTGCTTCTACTGTTGGGTAAACTCGAAAAATACAGTGTCCGGCTCGTATGCGTTACCACAACACCATTGGCGGGGCTCGCCGCGCAAGGTGTCTATGAGCCGAGGTTGTATGAGCAATTGAGCGGTCTTTGCATCAATGTTCCCGCGCTGAGGGAACATCGGGAAGACATCCCAGAGCTCGCGGCCCAGATACTCTCGCGCTATATTGAATCAGGCGAAGTGCCCTTGCGGCAATTCAGCACCGCTGCGCTCAATTGTTTACGGAACCACGACTGGCCCGGCAATCTTGCGCAACTGACCGGCGCAGTGCATTCCCTTGCGTTAACCAGCGCCGGCGATGAAATATCGGCAGATGATGTGAAGCAAATACTGGCATCGTCATCGCCGGCACAATCGGTCGCCGGTGTCCCGTTGAATATGCCGTTACGGGAAGCACGCGATATGTTCGAGAAAGTATATTTTGAACAACTCATCGATCAGGAAAATGGCAATATGACCCGGGTTGCCGAGCGAGCCGGGCTGGAGCGCACGCATCTTTACCGCAAACTTAAACTGCTGGGCATAAAACTGCGGAATAACTGATACGGAAAAATGATGAGATGCCGATATTTCCGTAATCAGCAACTTGATAATGCGACCAAGCCAGGATCATCCGGCCTCATTTCCCGATTACTGGAGCGCGAACACATCCGATATGGACGGCCCGAGATTTGTCATGTTGTCTGACATCGTATCTTAAGCGATAATATTGGTTTTGCCGACCCGCACCGCTACCCGGGTTAGGGGAGCGGTGTTTTTGTATCCTACATATATCTGTTGAGCGAGGGAGTCCGTATTCATGGGAGCATTTAGAGATTTTGACGCGCCGGTGTTCAAAGACCTGACCAGCGCCATCCGTGCATTGGCCATGGATGCTGTGCAAAAAGCCAATTCGGGCCACCCTGGCATGCCCATGGGCATGGCGGAAATAGCTGAGGTATTATGGATTCATCACCTGCGCCACAATCCTGCGAATCCCAAATGGTCTGACAGAGATCGGTTCGTGTTATCCAACGGGCACGGCTCGATGTTGATTTACGCCTTGCTGCACCTCACCGGCTATGACTTGTCGATGGAGGAAATCAAGCACTTCCGCCAGCTTCACTCCAAAACCCCGGGGCATCCCGAGTATGGATACACACCGGGGGTGGAAACAACCACCGGTCCGCTGGGACAGGGGCTAACCAATGCAGTGGGCATGGCGCTGGCGGAAAAAATACTTGCCGCTGATTTCAACCGTCCCGGCTTTGACATTGTCAACCACCACACCTACGTTTTCCTGGGCGACGGTTGCCTGATGGAAGGCATTTCCCATGAAGCCTGCTCATTGGCCGGTACGCTGGGGCTGGGCAAGCTGATCTGTTTTTACGACGATAACGGCATTTCCATAGACGGGCATGTGGAAGGCTGGTTCACCGATGATACACCGAAGCGGTTCGAGGCTTACGGCTGGCACGTGGCGCCCAACGTCAACGGTCACGATCCGGTGGCCATAGAAGCCGCCATAGAGGCCGCCAAGCAGGCAGGCGACCGACCCTCGATGATCTGCTGTAAGACAGTGATCGGCATGGGTTCTCCCAATAAAGCCGATACTCACGAGGTTCACGGCGCCGCACTGGGGACCGCGGAAATAGCCGCAGCCCGTCCTCATATCGGATGGAACCATCCGCCATTCGAAATCCCCAAGGATGTTTATGAAATGTGGGATGCCCGCGCGAAAGGCGCAGAGCTGGAGGAGGCATGGAATCGCAAGTTTGCCGAGTATGCCGAGAAATACCCTGCCGAGGCTGCCGAGTTTACCCGGCGGATATCGGGTCAATTACCTGAAGATTGGGGTAAACATGTGGACGCGCTGATCGCGCGCGTGAACGCCAAGGAAGAAACTATCGCCAGCCGTAAGGCTTCGCAGAACGCCATTGAAGGTCTGGCACCGCAATTGCCCGAACTGGTTGGAGGTTCCGCAGATCTGGCCGGATCCAACCTTACCCTCTGGTCGAATTCGAAAGGTATCGGCCGCGATGCCGGAGGCAACTATATCTATTACGGCGTTCGCGAATTCGGCATGAGCGCGATAATGAACGGGCTGTCGCTGCATGGGGGCATCATTCCTTACGGTGCCACTTTCCTCATGTTTTCGGAATATGCTCGCAATGCGCTCCGCATGGCGGCCCTGATGAAAATTCGCAATCTGTTCGTATACACGCACGATTCGATCGGGTTAGGCGAAGATGGCCCCACGCACCAACCGGTAGAGCAGACGGCGACGTTACGTTATATCCCCAACATGGATGTATGGCGGCCATGCGATACGATTGAATCAACCGTATCCTGGGCGCGGGCGATTGAACGCAGGGACGGTCCATCAATACTTATTTTCAGCCGCCAGAATCTGCCATTCCAGAAACGTGATGCCGCCACCATCAAATTGATCGACAAGGGTGGCTATATCCTGTCCGAAGCTGCGGACCGCAAGCCACGGGCAATCATCATCGCTACCGGTTCCGAAGTGGGATTGGCGATGATGGCACAAAAGGCGTTGGCCGAAGCGGGTATCCACGTGCGCGTGGTCTCGATGCCATGCACGAATCTTTTTGATCGCCAGGATCCGTCCTACAAAAGCAGCGTATTGCCGAAGGGCGTGGGCCGCGTTGCGGTAGAGGCGGGCGTTACCGATTACTGGCGTAAATATGTCGGACTCGAAGGCGCAGTGGTCGGCATGGATACATTTGGCGAATCCGCTCCCGCGGGCGATCTGTTCAAGCACTTCGGTTTCACCGTCGAGAACGTGGTAAAAGCGGTGAACAGCGTTATTTAATTCTAATCAGTCGTGACGAACAACAAGGCGAAGAAAATTCCTTCGCCTAGCCCCTTTTTTTATCCAAGGAGTATATAAAACATGACAATCAAGGTCGGTATCAATGGATTTGGCCGCATTGGGCGGATGGTATTCCGTGCGGCGGTACAGAATTTTCCGGATATTGAAGTCGTCGCCATCAATGATCTGCTTGAGCCGGACTATCTGGCCTATATGCTGCAGCATGATTCGGTGCACGGCCGCTTCAAGGGAGACGTCTCTATCGACGGCGATACACTGGTCGTCAACGGGAAACGGATTCGGCTGACGGCCATCAAGGACCCGGCCGAGTTGAGATGGGGAGAAGTCGGCGCCGAAGTGGTCATCGAGTCCACAGGCCTGTTTCTCACCAAGGAGACTTGCCAGAAGCACATCGCTGCCGGCGCCAAAAAAGTTATTATGTCGGCTCCTTCCAAAGACGACACACCCATGTTTGTATATGGGGTGAACGATAATACGTATGATGGCCAATCCATCATTTCCAATGCTTCATGTACCACGAACTGTCTTGCCCCTATCGCAAAAGTATTGAACGATACCTGGGGTATCAAACGGGGTTTGATGACTACGGTACATGCCGCTACTGCCACTCAGAAGACCGTCGATGGTCCTTCCAACAAGGATTGGCGGGGCGGCCGCGGCATTCTGGAAAACATTATTCCGTCCTCGACTGGCGCGGCCAAAGCCGTCGGCAAGGTGATTCCCGAGCTGAACACGAAGCTCACCGGCATGGCTTTCCGTGTGCCGACTTCCGACGTTTCGGTGGTCGATCTTACCGTTGAACTGGATAAGGATGCGACCTACGAAGAGATTTGCGCAGCCATGAAGCAAGCATCGGAAGGCGCCATGAAGGGTGTACTCGGCTATACCGACGAAAAGGTCGTTTCCACCGATTTTCGCGGCGAGAGTTGCACCTCTATTTTTGATGCGGAGGCTGGCATGGCTCTGGATGGCAGTTTCATTAAAGTGGTTTCCTGGTACGATAACGAGTGGGGGTACTCCAGCAAGATTCTGGAAATGGCTCGTGTCGTTGCCGGCAAATAAATAGTCGCGGCATAATGAAGAGTCCTGGATATGGCATCATTTTCAGGCTCTTCTCCGACCTTCCGCTCTGCCTTTCGATTGCCCATCGGAGGGATTTTTCATGAGCGATCCCTTCACCGCACAAATTGGAGTTCCCAGTGTCTGTCATTAAAGTCACCGACCTTGATCTCAAAGGCAAGCGCGTGTTCATCCGCGCCGACCTCAATGTCCCGGTAAAGGACGGCAAAGTTACATCGGATGCGCGAATAACCGCCTCGATGGCTACCATTAACCACTGCCTGGAACAGGGCGCAAGAGTGATGGTGACATCCCATCTGGGCCGGCCGGAAGAAGGCGTCTGGTCCGAGGAGAATTCACTCAAGCCGGTCGCCGACAATATTGCCGCACGCCTGGGCAAACCCGTGCGTTTGATCCGGGATTGGGTAGACGAGAATTTTGAGGTTGCCGAAGGCGAACTGGTCGTTCTGGAAAACTGCCGCATCAATAAAGGCGAAAAGAAAAATTCGGACGAAACCGCCCAGAAATATGCGCGTTTATGCGACGTGTTTGTGATGGATGCTTTCGGTACGGCACACCGCGCTCAAGCTTCGACTTATGGTATCGCCAAATATGCTCCGGTTGCGTGTGCCGGGATTCTGCTGACGGAAGAGCTGGACGCACTCACCAAGGCACTCCTGAACCCGGCACGTCCTATGGTTGCGATCGTTGGCGGCTCGAAGGTCTCGACAAAGCTTACCGTATTGGAATCCCTTTCGGAGAAGGTTGATCAAATGGTCGTTGGCGGCGGCATTGCCAATACTTTTCTGAAAGCCGCCGGGAAAAATATCGGTAAATCCTTATGTGAAGATGACCTCGTCCCTACCGCCAGAATGCTGATGGATAAAATGGCAGAACGTCAGGCTTCCATCCCTATTGCCGTGGATGTCGTGGTCGGAAAGAAATTCGACGCCAGCGAGCCTGCGGTGGTGAAGGATGCCGATACGGTTGCCGACGACGAGATGATTTTCGATATTGGCCCGAAGAGTGCGCAAGAACTGGCGGACATTATCATGAAAGCCGGTACTGTCGTATGGAACGGGCCAGTTGGCGTGTTTGAATTCGATCAATTTGGCGCCGGCACCAGGACCATCGCCATGGCCATTGCCCACACGAAGGCCTTCACCCTGGCTGGCGGCGGCGATACCATCGCCGCCATACAGAAGTACGACATCTATGACAAGGTTTCCTACATTTCCACCGCTGGCGGTGCTTTTCTAGAGTTTCTGGAAGGTAAAAAACTACCTGCCGTGGAAATACTTGAACAGCGAGCGCAGTGATTCATACGATTTAACGTACCACTACGCTACGCCTACCTCAAAATGATTCGAAGAACAAAAATTGTGGCAACGCTCGGTCCGGCATCCAGAGACCCCAAGGTACTCGAACGAATGATAAATGCCGGGGTGGATGTGGTGCGGATCAATTTTTCGCATGGCACAAGGGAAGAGCATATAGAAAGCGCCGAATTGGCCCGTTCGCTGGCACGTGCCGCAGGACATGCCGTGGGCGTTCTGGCGGACTTGCAAGGACCGAAGATTCGCGTCGGCAGATTTGAAAAGGGCAATATCCTGCTCAAAATTGGCGATAAATTCATACTTGACGCCGAATGTGAACTGGGTAACCAGGAACGGGTGGGTCTGGATTACAAAGAACTGCCAAATGACGTGGGAACGGGCTCGACGCTTATCCTCGACGATGGCCGCATTGTACTGGGCGTTTCCGAGGTCAAGGGGAGCAAGGTGTACTGCGTGGTTGAGCAGGGCGGAGTACTATCCAATAACAAGGGGATCAACCGCAAGGGCGGCGGACTCAGTGCACCTGCCTTGACCGCCAAGGACGTGGAAGACATCAAGACCGCGGCAGCGCTTAAAGCGGACTACCTTGCCGTATCCTTCCCGCGCTCCGGTGATGATATGCGCTGGGCACGAGACGTGATGCGCGATGCCGGCGGCAAAAGCCTGCTAATGGCAAAGATCGAGCGCTCCGAAGCAATTCTGGCGTTGGATGATATTTTGGAAGCCTCCGATGCCATCATGGTTGCGCGAGGTGATCTTGCGGTAGAAGTGGGCGACGCAGTGGTACCGGCTTTGCAGAAGCGAATGATCCGCACGGCACGCGCCAACAACAAGCTCGTGGTGACCGCTACGCAGATGATGGAATCCATGGTGAACAGCCCTATTCCAACCCGCGCGGAAGTGTCCGATGTCGCTAATGCGGTACTGGATGGCACCGATGCGGTAATGCTGTCGGCGGAATCCGCCGCGGGACAGTATCCCGTCGAATCGGTCGCAGCCATGGCAAGAGTCTGCCTCGAGGCAGAAAAAGAGTATCTGGTGAGCAGCGAACTCCGCCGGCTTCAGGGCGGCCTTCCAGAAACGATAGAGGAAGCGATTGCACGTGCGACCATGTTCACTGCGGGGGGGTTGAAAATTCGGGCCATTGCCGCGCTCACACAGAGCGGCAGAACGGTATTGTTGATGTCGCGCAGAAGCTCCAACGTACCTATCTTCGCGCTGAGCCCTCAAGAGGATACCCGCCGTAAAATGACGTTGTTTCGCGGCGTCTATCCCGTTAAGTTCGGCGGCGGATCGAACGATCCCGAGATTATCCTGAATCATGCCGAAAATGAATTGCTCAAGCGCGGCGTCGTGCGCAACGGCGATCTGATTATCATGACTATTGGCGAGCCGGTAGGCAAAGCCGGCGGGACCAACACGATGAAGATCGTCAAGGTAGGAGAACACAGAAAACATGAACGAAAACCGGGATTCTGAGCGCGGGTCGGGCATGATATTTTTCTGCCTTTCATTACTGACAGCTCATCACTCGACACACGACAAACTGATTTTAACTTGGAGGAGGCTCAAATGGCACTCGTATCACTGCGTCAACTTTTGGATCATGCAGCGGAAAATGGCTATGGGCTGCCCGCTTTCAACGTAAACAACCTGGAGCAGATCCAGGCCATCATGCAGGCAGCCGACGAATGCGACAGCCCGGTAATCATGCAGGGTTCGGCCGGCGCGCGCAAATATGCGGGCGAAGCCTTTTTGCGCCACCTCATCGCGGCAGCGGTGGAGGCCTATCCGCATATTCCCGTCGTCATGCATCAGGATCATGGCGCATCCCCGGCGGTATGTATTAATGCGATCCGCAGCGGTTTCTCCAGCGTCATGATGGATGGCTCGCTGGAGGCAGATGCAAAGACACCTTCATCCTTCGAATACAACGTCGCGGTCACCGCCAAGGTGGTGGAGATGGCGCACGCGGTAGGCGTATCTGTCGAGGGAGAGCTGGGATGCCTGGGCTCGCTTGAATCGGGCATGGGGGAGGCGGAAGACGGCCACGGAGCGGAGGGTAAGCTCTCTCATGATCAATTGCTGACCGATCCGGAGCAGGCTGCTGACTTTGTCAAGCAAACAGGGGTGGATGCCTTGGCGATTGCCATCGGAACCTCCCATGGCGCGTATAAATTCACCCGCAAGCCGACCGGCGACATTCTCGCCATTGAGCGAGTGAAGGAAATCCACCAGCGTATTCCCAATACGCATCTTGTCATGCACGGATCCAGCTCCGTGCCGCAGGAATGGCTTGACATCATCCGGGAATACGGCGGAGAAATGAAGGAAACTTATGGCGTGCCGGTAGAGGAAATCCAGGAGGGCATCAAGCACGGGGTGCGGAAGATAAATATCGATACCGATATTCGCCTCGCCATGACCGGCGCAATCCGCCGTCATCTTGCCCAGAACAAAAGCGAATTCGACCCGCGGAAATTCCTCAAGGATGCAACCGCTGCGGCAAAGGATATTTGCAAAGCGCGGTTTGAGGCGTTTGGTTGTGCCGGTCAGGCAGGCAAGATAAAACCCGTCATGCTGGATAATATGGCCAATAAATATGCTAAAGGTGACTTGAAAGCTGTTATCAAGTAGCGCAGCAATACTTGACCCGGAAACGCCACTCTCTTTTAGGCGTAAAAGATGAGTGGAGGGATAGCAAGGCTAAAAAGGCGGTCAATGACCGCCTTTTTTGTTGGGCAAAAAAAGTGGGGCTGGCAAGGGGCGAGTTCGCCGTCCGTTCTATCCTTTCGGTATGGCTCAGGCGCCACCTGGACCGTGGGAACACCCTTACCAGAATGGGCTACTTTTATCGAAATTCGCCCAGGCATTTGTCAGTTCCAGCTTTTTCGCCAGCGCCTTGCTCGCGACCCAACCCCGGATAATACCCACTGCTTCATGCTCACTTCTTTCATCACGGGTGCCAGGCACTTCGCTCAGCAATTGCTCGATAATTGCCGTGTCGTTCACCACGCCCAGGATATCTTGAAGTTTCGCTAAGGATTTAATGTAAGCTTTCACTTTTTTTTGGGAATAGAATCCAGCGAAAAATTCCCCCGCGTACCGTTGCTTCTTGGCGAGAATACGCACCGCATGCAATTCCGCCGGATTCAGTTTCGCCAGTTTTCTACCGTACTTTTTCAGTTGCCGGTGCCGATGCGCCAGTAATGTTCCGGCGAATTCTTTCACCGGCCCGCCGAGCCCGCCAGAACCACCAGGCCCATCAACCCCCACCCGATTATCCAAACCCATCAGATCGGACGAAGTAACCCAGGAGTCCGCACTCAACCATGCGCCCAGCTTCAGCATCAGCTCCGTATAATGCGCCGATTCCACCGCGCTACGCGCGTCATCGTTGTGACGGCAGCGTATCTGCTCACATTTCTCCTGTAGCGGCAGGATGCCGGGGTGGTCGGAAAAATGCGGGAGAATATCGGCTAATGTCTCCGTCACGAATACATCCCAATCCCGGGCTGGACCAAATTGCCCGGCAAGCCATCTTAACTCTTGTGCCATCGGCGCAAACGCAGCCTTGGAAAACGCCCTGGAAAAAATGTTGAAAGCCGAACGTAATCTACGCAAAGCAACGCGTATCTGGTGCAGATATTCGATATCGCCACCGTACAGCATGCCGGCTTCGTTGCTGTGCAAATGGCCAAGGCAATTCCAGGCGATTGCCTTGAACGCTTCATTTACGCTCATTTCGGCAACAAGCTGAACTGATGTCGCTTTCAGTGGCGGAGATTCGATGCCGGAAGCAAGCGTATAGCCACGCTCTGCCTTGCTCACATTTTCCAGTCTGAGGGGAATGGTATGCAGCAGATCCAGCGCAAGCTGAAACAACGGTAATGGACTGCCTGATTTTAATTCCAGTTCGATTTCGCAAAAAGACATGCTGGCATCGCCAGCGACGATCCTGCCCTGATCGAGGCAAAGCTCTGCCTCACCGCCACCCGATAAGCGCAATGTGCGGATCCTGCGTTTACACTCGGTGATAAACAACGGGCGCATTTGCTCGCGCAGGTCGGCGTTATCGAACAACCTGATAAGAGAAGGATCGGAGATTTTGGTGAAATCAGGTTGTGGTTTCGGTACTGGCGCTTCCCATTCATATCGCTGATGCAATCCCGCTGCCGCACTACCTCCGCCCTTGATGCTCTGTATCCAGCGTCTACCGGAACGACGCAATCGGAATGCCACGTCATTACCTCTAAGATCCAAATTAGAAGTATCGTAATAAACGGTGTAAAGATTTCGCGTAACGGAAGGCGAAATACTCAGGGATTTCAATAACGGACTCCGCTGCACTTGGGCAACGCAGTTCAAGGGCAAGCGTAATTTCAGCTCGATTTCGGTAGCCATACTGTGGTCCTGCAGATTTGCTCCATGGCTGATTCAACCTAAATCCGGTAGTTGGACGGGGTGAAGTGTACGGTTTTTGGGGTGCAGGGCAAGGCGCAACGACGCGGAATGCGACCACGCAGGGCGGAGCAGTGCCTTCCGCAGGAAGGTGCGACCCCGAAGCGGGATGCGGTGCCCCTTGCGTGTGGAACGCAATCGCAGCATCCCCTGCGCTGCCCGATCCCCGCTTCGCGGGGTCCCTCGGGCGACGCTTCGGGGCGCCGTTCCATTCCAAGAAGTTGCAACGCAGCCATGTGCCCCAAAAACTGTGCAATTCTCCCCGTAGCGCCCTCACCCGGAAAGTGGCGTTAAATAATATGAGATATTGTTATTAATCATGACACTGATCTATTAAATGAGCGGTCAACTACCGGATTTAGGTTCAACCTGGTTTTGATGTTGCCAATTCCGCGAGCAGCATCTCCTGAGCGCAAAGTCGCTTGCCTCTGCGGGTCGTTTTGAGGCGATAGTTACCGTCACCATCCATGTTCCATGCCTGTCTGTTGTCCTTGAGGTATATATTAAGGCCTTCAGCAAGCACACGCTTTTTCAATCTCGCCTCCAGAACCGGAAAGCATATTTCGATCCGGCGAAAAAAATTCCGATCCATCCAGTCGCCACTTGAAAGATAGATGGTTTGCGCACCGCCGCTACGAAAATAGAAAATCCGGGTATGCTCGAGAAACCGTCCGATGACCGAACGCACCCGGATGTTATCCGACAACCCCTTGATGCCGGGTCGCAGGGCGCAGACGCCGCGCACGATAAGATCGATTTTTACACCCGCGCCGGAAGCGGCATATAGCGCCTTGATGATTTCCGGCTCGAGCAAGGCATTCATTTTGGCGATGATACGTGCAGGCTTCCCTGCTTTCACATTTTGAATTTCGCCATTGATGGCCGCCAGCATCTGGCTGTGGAAGCTGAACGGAGATTGCCACAAATGTCTTAATTTCCCGGCCTTGCCGAGACCAGTCAACTGCGTGAATACTTCGTTCACGTCCGCGCAGACGTCCTCATTGGATGTGAATAATCCGAAATCGGTATAGAGCCGGGCGGTGCCGGCGTGGTAATTACCCGTACCCAGGTGTACGTAACGCCGCAGCTTGCCTTCCTCACGCCGAACCACCATTGCCATCTTGGTGTGAGTTTTGTAGCCGACCACCCCATATACGACATGGGCACCGACTTCCTCGAGCCGGCTGGCCCAGTTGATGTTGGCCTCTTCATCGAAGCGCGCCAGCAACTCCACCGCTACCGTAACTTCCTTGCCGCTGCTGGCGGCAGCGATAAGTGCCGCCATGACCAGCGAATCCGTTCCGGTACGATATACGGTCTGTTTTATGGCCACGACGTCAGGATCAGCCGCAGCCTGCTGAATGAAATGAATCACCGGCTGAAATGATTGATACGGATGATGCAGGAGGATATCGTTCTTCCGGATCATCTGAAAAATATCCACAGCTTTTTTCTTCTGCAACGTTAGCGGCAGACCGGGAATGAAAGGTGGGTATTTCAGGCCAGGGCGCTCGATCCGATCCGGAACCTGCATCAACCGTACCAGATTCACTGGCCCTTCCACCTGATAAAAATCATCTTGCGAGAGACCAAGTTGCTCCAATAAGAAATCCGACATGTGTTTCGGGCAATTGTCCGCCACTTCGAGCCGTACCGCGTTGCCGAAATGTCGCTGCGGCAACTCGCCTTGCAGCGCGATACGCAGGTTCTTGACTTCTTCCTCGTCCACAAACAGATTACTATTGCGGGTTGCGCGGAATTGGTAACAGCCGAGGACGCTCATACCGGAGAATAATTCACCCACATGCGCATGCAGGATTGAGGACAGAAATACGAAGTTGTACTCGCTGCTGCTGAGCTCGGGCGGCAGTGGAATCACGCGCGGCAACACACGCGGCGCTTGCACGATGGCCGTTCCAGAACCGCGCCCAAAAGCATCTTTGCCTTCCAGTTCAACTGCAAAATTCAAACTCTTGTTGAGCACGCGTGGAAAAGGATGCGAAATATCAAGACCTATAGGCGTCAGAACCGGCATCATCTCACGAAAGAAATACGCCTTGATCCACTCGCGCTGAACCTCGTTCCAGGCGGCGCGGCGCAGAAAGCGGATGCCTTCACTTGCAAGCCCTGGCAGAACGTCCTGATTCAATAATTGATACTGTCGCGCCACGAGTGCATGTGCCTGTTCGGAAACGAGCTTGAATACCTGGCGCGGCAACATCCCATCCGGCCCGAAACCAGGCGTATCCAGCTTGATCTGCTCCTTTAGCCCGGCAATGCGCACCTCAAAAAATTCGTCCAGATTACTGCTGACTATGCACAGAAATTTCAGGCGTTCCAGAAGCGGCGTATCCTTGTTTCCAGCCTGAGCAAGAACTCGCCGGTTGAACTCTATCTGGCCCAGCTCGCGGTTGAGAAATGGACTAACAGTTTGGGTATTTGTCATGGAAAAACAGCTTTTGCCTGCACGGCTTCGGCAGTAGTGGGTAAATCGAATCTTTCGCGAACGACGTACTTTAGAATTTATTATTTCGTCAGCGGCACATAGCCCACAGGTTGCTCGGCCCCTGCCCCGAAGAAATACGCCTCGAGTTGTTCCGCCAGATACTTGCGTGCCTTGATGTCCGATAGATTCAAGCGGTTCTCATTGACCAGCATGGTCTGATGCTTGATCCATCCGGCCCAGGCCTCTTTCGATACGTTATCGAATATGCGTTTCCCCAACTCCCCCGGATAAGGTTGAAAATCCAATCCTTCCATTTCACGCCCGAGTTTGATGCATTTAACGAATTTTGCCATTTGAGCTCTTCTCCAAGTATGACAGTAGATAAACTTGCCGGGTACATCAACCTTAACCGTATTCGCCCATTAATCAAAAGCGCTGGTTCCGTGACGATGAACGGCACAGCAGTCGATCAAGCTACCGCTTATATATTTTTCTCGAATACCTTGGAGCGACGCCGGTAATTGTATAGCCCCTGTTTTGCTTTAGGTAATTCATGGACATCAGTCTCGAGGAAACCTCGCTCGACAAACCAGTGGGCGGTTCGGGTAGTGAGAACAAACAATTTTTTACTTCCCTGGGACCTGGCCTTGGTTTCAATGCGCTTGAGCAATGCATCCCCACACCCTGCGCTACGATAATCCGGATGCACTGTGAGACAGGCAAGCTCGCCCGCCTTATCGTCCGGAAAAGGATAGAGTGCGGCGCAGCCAACTATCATTCGATCGTGCTCGACCACTACGAAGCGGTCGATTTCCATCTCCAGCAATTCGCGGTTCCGCCGTACCAGTGTCCCATCAGCTTCAAGAGGCCCGATCAATTGCAGGATAGCGCCGACATCTTCTATCCTCGCATCCCGTAAATTTTGCAACGGACCATCCGATATCATGCTTCCTATACCACTGTGCGTGAATAGCTCCTGCAATATGGCGCCATCCACGTGCCGGCTGATGAGGTGAACGCGTGACACACCTCCTTCACAAGCCCGTACCGCAAACGGCAGATACAACCGGACATCGTCCGATAGCCTGGGGGATTCATCGGCAGACCGCGTCAGGAGTGCCTTACTTTCGGCCACGGTCAGTTCACGCGGCAGCAATGTCTCCGACGTATCAGGAGATTCCTTTTCCATGCTTCCGGCATCCATCAGAAAAATCAGTTTTTCTGCCTTGAGCGCAATCGCAGCTTCTGCCGCAACATTTTCGAGCGTCAGATTAAAAATCTCGCCCGTCGGTGAATAGCCCAGTGGTGAAAGTAGCGTCAACTCCCCTTGTTCCAACCGCGAACGGATAGCCGCGGTATCCACCTTCCGCACTTCACCGGTATGCATCAGGTCAATACCTTCTATTACTCCAACCGGGCGTGCAGTGACGAAATTTCCGCTGGCAACGCGAATAGCGGCATTGGCCATAGGCGAATTGGGCAAACCCATTGACAATAGCGCCTCAATTTCAACCCGAACGCGCCCTATTGATTCCTTTACGCACTGCAGCGCCGCGCCGTCGGTGACGCGCATCCCCCTGACGTATATCGTCTGCAGGTTGTTTTCATCCAGCCGCGATTCGATCTGCGGGCGCGCACCATGGACCAGCACCAGGCGTACGCCCAGGCTTGCCAGCAAATTGAGGTCATGAACAAGCTCGACAAATTTGCCATCAGCCACGACCTCGCCACCAAAGGCGACAACAAAGATTTTATGGCGGAAAGCGTTAACGTAGGGCGCTACCGAGCGGAACCAGCTTACAAAATCCGTGTCTAGCCTCATGTTGGAGATGCACTGCTCAATTATGTAATAGAAATGAAGCGGGTATTGCACTAATCTTACGGTTCAATGCTTGAATCAAAGCCTCAAAACCGAATGTACATGCACATGCACATGCACATGCACATGCTACCATTTGAATCCCGGATTTCAATAATCACCCCATAGCGCCTGCATTGCTGCCACTGCCGCCAATGCAGCGGTTTCGGTACGAAGTATGCGCTCACCCATCCGTAACGGGACAAATCCAGCCACTTGGGCCGCAGCCTCTTCCTCCGCGGTAAACCCACCTTCGGGCCCGACCAGTAGCGTTAGCGGAGCGGCAGCAAGAGATGCGGGAAAATCGCGCAAGCCTTTTTTTGCTGCGGGTGAGAGCATGAAACATGAGCCAGGAGGGTAATCGCTGCTTGAATTCTTGCGCTCGTTAACCTGATTGCCCAGCCATCTGGATATCGATACCAACGGCATCATCGGCGGAACGCGATTTCTACCGCACTGCTCACAAGCGGCAATAATAACTTGTTGCCAGTGCCTTATGCGTTTTTCGGCACGCTCGTCTGATAGTTTCACCACTCCCCGTTTTGTATCCAGAGGCTGAATGCGTGTTACTCCCAACTCCACCCCCTTCTGGACAATCCAGTCCATTTTCTCGCTGGCGCACACTGTTTGCGCTAACGTGATGTCGAGTCGCGACTCACGCTCGATATCAAGGTACTTTTCGACCACCACCGTAACGCCGCTTTTATTGATAAGCTCAATAGTCGCCCTATATTCGCCGCCGTTGCCGTTGAATAAAATCAATTCATCACTTTGCTGGAGTCTTAACACGCGTGAGGCATGATGCGCCGCAACCGCAGGCAGTTCGATGACCTGGCCTGCACTGATTCTTTCGGGGGAAAAAAAACGGGGGAGTGCCATCGCTTAGGAGGAGTGAGCAGGAAGAACCAATAATCAGACCCATGATAATATAATGGCGCATCAACAGACTTGTATTTCGCAGAACGATATTGTTCGAGGTTTTTACCGTTTTATATCAATCCATATTGGCATGCGAAATTATATTCATTGGTGCTGCGACCGTTGATTTTTAAAGTGCAGTGAGACCTCAATTCATTTTGTTATTAATTCCGGAGAGAAAATATGGCGAGCCTGGAAACACCCGTTTGCGATTTCGGTTGGAAGGCAGCGGACTTTGACTTGCCGGGGGTGGACGGAAAACGGTACAACCTCGCATCCGTAAAAGGCGAAAAAGGATTGCTTGTGATGTTCATCTGCAACCATTGTCCTTATGTCAAAGCGATCCGGGATCGCATTGTCCGGGACGTGGCGGAGTTACGCCAGCACGGTATAGGTGCCATCGCGATCATGTCAAACAACCCTGTCGAGTATCCGGAAGACTCATTCGACAACATGGCGCGGATCGCCAGGGAATGCGATTTTTCTTTTCCCTATGTCTGGGACGAGACCCAGCAAGTGGCAAAAGCATACGGAGCGGTTTGCACGCCCGACTTCTTCGGCTTGAATGACCGGCTCGAATTGCAGTATCGTGGCCGGCTGGACGCCTCCCGCAAGGAGGCCGCCCCTCCTGGCGCGCGACGCGAACTTTTTGAAGGAATGCTCCAGGTTGCCCGAACCGGGCAGGGGCCTGACGAACAGATTCCCAGCATCGGGTGTTCGATCAAGTGGCAGGCGGAATAACCGGTGCTCGACGCGGTCATCGCTGCGGTCAAAGCGGTTGCACAGCAGGAAATACTGCCGCGCTATTTGAAGGTGGCACGGCAACGCAAGGCGGACGGTAGCCTGTTTACCGAAGCAGATCTCGCCACGCAGGAAACATTGTCGAAGGAATTACGAAAGATTTATTCGGGCCCCGTGGTTGGGGAAGAAATGGCGGAACGCGAACAAGTCGATCGCTGGCATGCGGGTGATGCCGGACTGTGGTGCATGGACCCGATAGACGGCACTTCGAATTTTGTCAACGGACTACCCTATTTCGCGGTTTCGGTGGCGCTGATGCGCCACGGCAGAAGTGTGCTCGGCGTGGTTTATAATCCTGTTTCAGACGAAATGTTCTATGCCGAGCGAGGCAAAGGCGCCTACTTGAACGGTGAAAAGCTGCCGATCAAGGAGCATGTCTCAGCTTTGCGCGGCGCGATGGCGAACGTTGATTTTAAGCGGCTTACACCCAAACTTGCAGAAAGCGTCTGCACCTTGCGCCCTTTTTCTTCCTATCGGAATTACGGTGCCTGCTCGCTGGAATGGTGTTACACCGCTGCCGGCCGGTTTGACCTGTACCTGCACGGCGGGCAAAAACTGTGGGACTACGCTGCAGGCAGCCTTATTCTGCAAGAGGCCGGGGGACACATGTGTGGTCTTGATAAAGATGATTTCTGGGCCGAGCCGCTCTGGCAGCGCTCGGCCATCGCTGCGCTTGACTTGGGCCTGTTTATCCAGTGGCGGGACTGGGTGCGAGCACATCGTTAGTTGATCATAATATGCCAACCCCTGGTTCGGTCGACCGGGATAGCTGGACTCCGGTTGAAATCGAGGCTGCGAGATCTGTTTTCCTTGCTCAATGGATTCAGCTCATTTTTTTGGGCAAGTTGACTCGCTTATTCGAGCGGTTCGCCCACGCTTGATTGTGTCGGTCGAACAGATACAAGGAAGCTCATTAAATATATTAATGCTTTCTTCCGGCACAACTTATTGAAGCCATGGCAAATCATGGATATAGTGGGCAACTCGCAGCTCGATCTCTGCCACTTGCGTCCTGCGTTCCTATAACCATTCGGTGATCCGAGTATCGTGACGCCCTTATTTCAAGGACTAATCTTTCTTGCACACCAGCCGTAATTAACTGAAATGAGGTATTCCATGCTGGCTCCCAACTCTGTTGGCTCGACGCCACCCACAGAAATATCCGTTGGATTCTTGATTTATTTATTGAAGACCTGCCGCGATCAGCTTGCACCAAGATCCGCTCTCAAGAGAAACGCTAATGCAGAGAAGGGAAATTTTATATGCGTAATGTAAGCAAGTTTAAGGCGACGAAAAATCTATTGGCGCTTATGGTCTCTGCGGCACTGATTGGTGCCGGCACAGCAGGTTGCGATAAATCAGGGAACGCCCAAACCCTGATTTCCGACGCCAGGCAGTATCAGGAACAAGGGGACGACAAGGCTGCCATTATCCAGCTCAAGAACGCGCTGCAGAAAAATCCGGATGATCCCGAAGCGCGCTACCTTCTGGGTACGGCCTACAACAAGACCGGGGACTTACGGTCGGCGGAGAAAGAGCTGCAGAAGGCTTTAAGCCTGGGAATGAGTCCTGCAACGGTAATACCTGAGTTGGGGCAAACCCTGCTTGGCCTGGGCGAATTCCAGCAGATAATGGATAAAACGAAGCAGCTGTCCGAAGATAAGCCTTCAGCCGAAATTTTGACATTGCGCGGAGACGCTTCGCTGGCATTGGGGAAAATTAAAGAGGCCGAGGGTCTGTTCGAGCGCGCGCTCAAGGACAAACCCGATTTTCCGGACGCACTGATCGGTTTGGCCAAATATTCGCTGGCGAATAGAGACCTTGAAGCGGCAACGCAATTCACGGAGCAAGCGGTAACGAAAAATCCGGATGATTCCGGTGCCTGGCTTTACAAAGGCGATCTGCTGCGCATCCAGGGTAAAGTGGATTCCGCGCTGGCTGCCTATGATCAGGTTATAAAACTGAAGCCAAACAGCTCAATGGCGTACCTCAATAAAGCATTCCTGGAAATCGGCACGAGGAAATTCGAAGTTGCGAAGACGGATATCGATGCGGCACGCAAGGTAGCTCCCGGCAGCATCATGGTCCTTTATACCCAGGCGCTACTGGACTTCAATGAGGGCAAACACGGCGCCGCGCTGGAATCTTTGCAGCAGGTATTAAGCAGAGTACCTGACCACATGCCCAGCCTATTGCTTGCTGGAGCAGTCCAAAACGCTTTGGGATCGGCGCCACAAGCAGAGCAACATCTGAAACAATATCTGGAGAAGGATCCGCAAAACCTTTATGCACGCAAGTTGTTGGCTTCCAGCTTTTTGAAAAGCCGCCAGCCTCAGCGGGCAATCGACGTATTGACACCGGCCCTCAAAAGCGGGCAACAGGATCCCCAATTGCTCGCTCTGGCGGGCGAGGCCTACATGCAGGCTAAAGATTTCGTCAAAGCAACGGAAAATTTTGAAAAAGCCAGCCAGCTTGCACCGAAAAGCGCACTGCTCCATACCGCGCTCAGCATGAGCAAACTGGGTCAAGGCGAAAGCAACCGCGCAGTGGCCGAACTGGAAACCGCGGCTAAGCTGGACCCCAAATCATCCCAGGTGGGGATCCTGCTGGTCATGACACACCTTCGCCTTAAAGAATTCGACAAGGCGCTCGCCGCTGTGAAAACAGTTGAAAAGGAAGATCCGGACAATCCACTCGTTCAAAATCTGAAAGGCGGCATCTACATGGGCAAAAACGATGTCGCGAACGCACGCACCAGCTTTGAGAAAGCACTTTCTCTCCAGCCGACTTACTTTCCGGCTATAGCTAACCTGGCTCAACTTGATTTGCTGGAAAAAAAACCGGACGCCGCCAAAAAACGCTTTGAAGCCATTCTGGAAAAAGACAAGAAAAACATTCAGGCCATGACCGCACTAGCGCGCCTCGCTCTCAGCCAGCAACAGAACAAGGAGGCCACTACATGGCTGGAACGATCAAGCCAGGAGAATCCTGAATCGCAGCAGGCAGCCATGCTTCTGGCGGATCATTATCTTCGTTTGGGAGAAAAACAGAAATCTCTGACCCTTGCGCAAAAACTCCAAGGCAGCAACCCCAACGATCCGGGTGTCCTGGAACTTCTGGCGCAAGCCCAACTCGCCAATGAAGACAAGGTGGCTGCGCTGGAGAGTTATAAGAAACTCGTCGCCATGAGGCCCGAATACGCGGTTGCTCAATTGCGTATCGCCTCGATTTATGCGGCGATGGAGAACCCGTCGGCAGCGGCGGAGGCGCTTAAAAAAGCGCTGGTCATCAAGCCGGATTATGTGGATGCGCAATTGGCACAAACTGCGCTAGAGGTACGCAAAGGTAATCATGAGCAAGCTCTCGCTATCGCCAGGCAGATCCAGAAACAGCAGGGAAAGTCGCCCGTGGGTTATATTCTGGAAGGCGATTTGCTGATGAAGCAAAAGGATCCCGCCGCTGCTGCGAAGGCGTACGAGCAGGCGTTCGCTCTCAGCAAGAGCGGACCGCTATTGACGAAATTGCATGCATCACTTAGCGAGGCTGGAAAAGGGAAAGAAGCAACCCCCCGGCTGGCTGCGTGGCTGAAGCAACACCCTGCCGACGCAGCCACCCGCATGTACCTTGCTGAAAGCTATATGGCGGAACGGCAGAATACAGCCGCCATCGAGCAGTATCAGATTATCTTGAAGCAAGCCCCTGATTTTATGCCCGCACTGAATAACCTGGCTTGGCTCTATCAACAGGAAAAAGACCCGCGCGCCCTGGAATATGCGGAGAAGGCTTATCGGGTGACCGCCAGCGATCCGACGGTATTGGATACGCTGGGATGGGTATTGGTGGAACAAGGCAATACTACACGAGGTCTGCCGCTGCTGGTGAAGGCAACGTCCCTCATGCCTGAATCAGCCGAATTCCGCTACCATCTTGCGGTCGGACTTGACAAATCAGGCGACAAGGCAGGCGCTCGTAAGGAACTCGAACAACTGCTAAGCGCAGGGAAGGATTTTCCTGGCATTGATGAGGCTAGAGCATTGCTGAAACAGATGCGGTAGGCAGGCTACCGGTATGTGCAGGCTCACCTTGACTTGATGCATGTCTGTAAATTGATGGGTTTCACCCTTGGTATGGGCATCCCGCATGTGCGCGATACGCCGCGCTTATAGGGTGATGTTGTTATGGGTATGCATGTTACTGGCTCAAGCAGATACTTGAGCCAGTAACACAGAAATAAGATGACCCCAAGGGGGAAGCCATCCGCACGTCCTCTTGCCATGTATCAATTCCTTATGGTCCCACGCCGTCCACCCGGGCAGAGAAAAGTTTAATGATTTCTGCCGAGGCTCTTTTTTCGCCAGCTTTCATTCAAAAGCTTCTCCATTCGCTTTCCTGTCTTCACGAACAAATCTCCACGATCGAATTGTCGCTTTCTAGCGACAAAAAAAAACTCTAATTTTCAGCAAGTTATCATATTACGAAGAATATTCGGCTGCGCTTGGCGACAGCGTAAGTATTTCTAAATTTTGTTATTGCTTGATTATATACAACTAAAATAATCTGGCACGAATTATGCTTTGTGCTAATGCAACCAAGCTCGTCCCGGTTAACTATTCCAGGCGTGCACGAGTTCTCATAACGTATAACGTAATCTCAAGCCATCACGTTCGACCCATCAATTGCTCAACTTGATCTCACGTGTTGCATTAAGCAGCACATCAAAAGACTGACCAGAGCCGGTCGATATCCATACTGCAAAAGTTGCGTACTTCAAACTTGAGTCAATCCGATTAAATTTTTGGACACTACCATGCTATTACATAATGACGAAAGTCCTCGCTTTAACAGAGCTCATCCTTTCTCATCCGCGGGAACAAGTGGAAATCGCACCGCGCTGCGATTAATGCCGGCGTCACATGCGCACCCAAAAGAAGGCTTGCGGAATGAAACCCCTGATCAGTGTGTTTTGAGGCGTGGCGATTACAGTATCCGCCTGGCGGATTCACCAGGGCGAAGCAGTGAGGTGAGCGCGCTCATCAAGCGCATGTATTCCTGGCGTGGCTATAATACCACCGAGCAAACTGCTGTATCTTCCCCCAATCAGACCACCTTGGAGGCGTTCAGCGGAGAAGATCTCGTTGGCACGCTCTCGTTAAGGTTTGATTCGGAACATGGGCTGCTCGCTGACGAACTTTACGCAGAGAAAATCAGCACATTTCGGGCAAAGGACAGGAAAGTATGCGAACTGTCAAAGCTCGCTATCGATCCTCAGTTCAGTTCAAAGGAATTGCTTGCATGCCTGTTCAACCTTGCATACATATGCGGTCGCATCATTCACAGGGCGACGGATTTCTTTATCGAGGTTAATCCACGCCATACAGGATACTATAAGCGCATGCTAGGGTTTAACCAGCTCGGCGAAACCCGCAACTGCCAGCGTGTTAATGCCCCGGCCGTGCTGCTGCATTTGGAACTGGATTACGTGGACGCCCAGGTTTCCTCCTTGGCGGGCTCGCGGGAGCCCCGGGAAAGGTCGCTCTACCCCTATTTTTTACCTGAGCATGAGGAAAAAAAAGTAGCCAAGAGGATCAATTACATTAACAAAACAACCGCTTTCGATTTTGCTGCCCTGTGCGGTTAAGCCAAAACGCATTCTTTTTTTCACACTTCACTCCGAATTTTTTCAGGCTTTTACTGTGCCTCTTACCGAATCGGTCCTTGCATGAGGTCAGAACGGGATAAGCGGGACGTATCGGTTATCTCTTCACAGGATTAGACAGACGGGGAATCCAATTTTATAATTTGACGTACGCTTGTCTCGCTGATCCCGAACATTCAAACGTTACACCGGCTTTAGCGAGTATAAAGCCGATAGAAATCGCCGTTGGAGCGAAAGTGCTTGCAGCAATGGATACGCTCAACGCGGTTCGATGCAACGGCTGCTGACCTGCCGTTTCCGTTTATCGTGGCACCAGATACCGAGCCCAGCTATTTCCCTCCGACCATTCGTGCAAGCCCGCGTTCCCACCGGCCGTCTTACCAATCATCTCGCGTTTAGTCGATATGCGACAAATCACGCCAAGTCAAATTCTCACTTTCCTGCTGTTGCTCGTATTAATCCTCACTCTTGGCTTTGGTACTACCTGGCTGCTTTTTGGTTCGCTATCGCTGGGAGATTTCCGCGGTGTAGTGCTGACAGGCGCGGCCCTGTTCTGGGTGTATATTTATGCCTTTGCGGTATATCGGCTGTTTCTGCGCATTTTACCCTTGCGGGAGGGCGATATTGCGGAGGGTTCTCAAGAAGAGTTTGCGGCGCAAGTCAATATACTGTTCTACCTTATCCTGTTCAATTCTCTCATCAGAACGCACTTCCTGCCGGTGCCGCTGCTTCGGCTGGTTTACCTTGCGCTTGGTGCACGCCTGGGCCACAACACCTATAGCGCAGGAGTCATCCTCGACCCTCCGCTGACTTATATCGGCAGCAACTGCATTATTGGCCATGATGCAGTGCTGTTTTCCCATGCCATAGAAGGCAGGCGACTTTCACTTTCCGCAATTCATATCGGAGACAATGTGACTATTGGCGCAACTGCTGTGGTGATGTCCGGGGTTACCATCCATGATGGCGCCATAGTCTCGGCAGGCGCTGTGGTAACCAAGGGTAGCAGCATCGGAGAGGGTGAAGTCTGGGGAGGCGTCCCGGCCAAACTGCTCAAGCGCCAGAGGCAGTAAAAGTATAGATCGAATGAGACTGTTATCTGTTATCTGTTATCACAAGCATGATGATTGTCGGGTTACTTTACACGGCTGAGCATAATATGACCGCCTATACTGATAAGTCATTGTATATACTAGGAAAATAATGATAGATACGACCTGGCACGGTTCGTGCTTTTCCTCTAGTGGGAACCCGTAGATGACGGAGACCGTAAATCAAGATTTTTAACGCAGCGCACCAGGAGATTTTAATGAAACAATTTAAATTAGCGACGTTGGCGGCAGCCGCCCTTGCAATGGGGCTGGGTTTAGCCGGCAACGCGCAGGCAGCGGCCTACGCCTATTCGCAGAATAGCCTGCTTGATGGTTTTTTTATCTCTAACAATACCGCGAATGTATTTGGAGCCCCCGTCAACACGTCCGCCGATTCAGCGACCCTTTCGGGCTCGCCTTCGGCCGGGTTTTCCGCTGTAGGAACCGGACTCCAGGATGCGGATACCGCCAATCTGGGTACCGCCACCGGAACGAACGTCTGGACACCGTTAGGTCAGGGCATCGGCACCTACTCAAGAGGCGACGCGGCGATTACTCAGGAGCAATTCGGCATAGGGGCCGGAGAAGGCATCCAGTCGGCAAACGTCGCTGAGGCCAACATCGACCTCAACGGTACGGCAGAAGCGCGGGGGAATAACTCTTCGGGAACATTCTTCAATGTCGACTTTATAGTTTCGGCGGCCGGCACCGCAACATTCGAGTTTACCTTTGATCCGATACTTAGCGTAGCGCTCAGCGCTGATATCCTGCCTGGTTCTCTTGCTCAGGCTATTCTGACAGCTTCGTTGACGATTACAAATAACCTGACTGGAGAAACCGTCGTCTCGTGGGCGCCAAACGGTAATGGTTCGATAGGGGGTACCATCGGCGGAACTGTTGAGTCTGATCCTTACAGCCTTAACAAGACGCTCTCGCAGTTTCTCGCAGGATCCAACCAAATCGATGACCCCCTTGGAGTGTTCCGGATGACCACCGGCATTTTACCAGTGGGCACCTATAACGTTACAGCAGAGCAATCGGAACGGGTAAGTCTTGTCAGCCGGGTTGCCTTAATTCCTGAGCCTGCAACCCTTGCACTGCTCGGCGTGGGATTGGCTGGCATGGGATTCGTTTCCCGTCGCCGCAAGCAAGTATAAGCGCTCCTACTCGCATCTAGAGGGCAAGGGTTTTATCCTTGCCCTTTTTTCATTGTGCATGCCTTTCCTTGCGACCCATGCGCGGTCAACAAGCACGCGCTCACAAGCAGGCAAAAATTCCAGGCCAACGGTCTGGAATTGGCTCATACAGAAACTCAATCTTATCCTATCGCTCCCTTTGAAGCTGATCCTGGAGAAATCTCTGCGTAAATCCTACGCGGGCGCATAGTTTCCGCCTGTTGATTTTGGGTTTACCTGAGGGAATTCCCTGAGGTGAAGCGAACAGCGCGGCGCTTCTTTCTGCTCGCTTTCCCACGCTTCTCCAATACCAATGTTCCCTGGCAGCCATGGCGCTACAAGTTTACGAAGTTGGCGCGGCAGCAGGATAACAAGATTGGCAGCCTGAGCGGTCTTACAATATCCGACCAACTTCTGCAGGCGTGTACCGCGAACTAATAGTGTCGAATTATCTTACAGTTTAGGCGCGTTCTCATCCCAGGCTTTGCGAAACGGTATGCTAAGCCACTGAAAACAAATAATAATATTACACTGGCATACACATTGCTTCAAAAATAGTGGGAGCGAGACTACAAATTGTCGAGCTAGAGCGACTGTCTTGCTTTTGATTGGCTTCGGTTTCACAAGATTATCCAACTCAGATCCCAACTCAGGAGTCCTAATTATGAAAACGAAATTCAAGCTGCTTACACTGTCGGCGAGCCTGCTGGCTGGGGGATTGGTCCTTTCCGATCAAGCCCAGGCCGGCGCCTATGCCTTCTCCTATAATCATATTCGGGACGGCTTTATCAACGTGACGGGGGGCACGGCCGTTTTAACTAATTCCAGTTCCTCAACCAGCACAACAGGGACGCCGTTGCCGGTAACCCGTGCAGGAGATCTCGTTATTGGCTCAGCGCCGAATGCGCTTCCTGCGACCCAGGGGGGTCCCGTGAGACTCGACGAGACAGTCGGCGGCACCCCTCTCATCACTGATAACGGCTACACGCCATTCGGCCGCATCGGGACTTCATACTCCTGGGCCGATGGCAATACCCGCAGCGAGCAGGACGATGCTGGCGGCCGGATCGAAGTCGTCAACGCCGCCGAGGGGAATATCCACGACGCGCCCGGCTCCGCCACGTCGGGCGCCGAAAACAGCTCTAACTCGATCCTGACAATGACGGCAGACCTGCCCACCGGCGGCACGCTACAATTTACGTTTGAGGCAAATCCTTACCTGGAAGCATTCATTCATGAGGCCGGTTCGTTGGCCGCAGCGAATCTGGATAACAACATCACCATCCGTAATGATGCCACAGGCGCCGTCGTGTTCAGCTGGGCTCCGGACGGCTCTCCGGGGGGTATAACTGGCGGGACGGAAAACATAGATAGCCAGAGTCTGAACAACAGCATCAATGATCTCATTGCCGATGGTAGCGCCGCGATTTACTCGCCTGGTGCTGCTTTCACCCGGTTCGACGCAATAACCAACCCGTTGGGTGCGGGCGCTTATACCATCAGCCTGTTCACGCAAGAATCCCAGGTCGTGGATAAAAAAGTGCCCGAACCGGCGACGTTGGCGCTGGTGGGATTGGGAATGCTCGGCATGAGCTTCTTCGCCCGCCGCCGCAAGCAGGCATGAGCGTTTCCCATTGGCTGTCTTGAAAGGCAAGGGGTAAAACCCTTGCCTTTTTTTAATTCAGCATCGGCTATCTACGGCCCATCCGCACTCAGCGGAAGTGCCTGGGCGGCGAGTGTAATATTTTCCGACATTGCTTGAGCCTACCTATAAAAAAGCGGATCGTCTCTGCTGCTACGCCGGAAGTTGATCCAATGAAGATTGTTGTCTCTCTTTAGCGAGTATCTCCGCTACAATTTCCCTTAAGCGCTGCCCCGCATCATACTGCTGCAACAACCGACTGAGCCGGTTGGCCGCCTGAGCATGAGGAGAATTTCCCAACATGACACTTGCCGCCGAAAACAGATCATCAGAAGATATCTCTGCACCGCGCAGCGCGAGACCGGCGCCTGCGCGTTCCACCGCCCCCATGTTCAGCAATTGATCCATGTTGGAACACACGCCGATAACCGGTAAACCATGGGCTAGCGCCTGATAAGTGGTCAGGCTGCCACCGTTGCTGATCACCAATCTCGAGCGCCGGGTTGCGATATCCATGGGCAAGTAATCGGTAATGTAGGCATTGGCAGGCGCATCGGCAATCGCAATTTTGCCGGCAGTGGCAACGATAATCGTAGCGGGTAACCGTGACAGGGCATTGAGCGCCATGGGCAGGAGGTTGGCCTGCCCCGAACTGCCCAAGGTGAGAAAAATCACCGGTTTGTCGTCGGGCAGGTGATTCCACCACTCGGGCAATTGAGTATGGGTTGACCACAGCACAGGACCGAGATAGCGATGGTGGGCCGGCAGATTGCAGGTCGGCACCATTTCCGGGATGTCGGCATACAATGTGTAATCGCCCCAAGTGTAGGCATTTCTGAGATCCGGCCCCAGCGGTGGTAGCCCATAGCTGCGGCGCACCCGGTTCAGGGGTCGCGCATGCTGGGCAAAAGCCATAGGCCGGACGGCATTAAACAATTTTTGCGCCAGGTGCACACCCAGAATTCGCGTCATGGGCAGGTCAGGTACTGGATAATCGGTGTCCGCGAACGGACTCCAGTAGGCGTTGACCACTGCGGCATAAGGTATTTTTCGCAAGGGCGCACTCACAGCCAGCGATAGCCTGAAGTCGCCGATGACCAGATCGGGTTTCAGGCTGTCGAGCAATGCCAGGTCGTTTTCAACATACTGAGTGAGCGTCTCGACACCGTACAGCGGCTTACCCTGGGCAAGGGCATGCGAGAACTCGGCAGACGGGATCGATCGAATAGGATGAAATGCGCATCCCAGGGATGGTTCCAGATCGGCGTAGCGAGGGTCTGACGCGACAGCTATTTCATATGCAGGCGAATCGAGCGCCTTTGCCAGCGTTGAAATTCGCGCGAAATGCGCAAGCGTGACCGCCTCGGCAACAAGAAGAACGACTGGCTTTCGCATTTGCATTACATCCACTCCAAGGAAAGCAATAACATAACACGTGGATTATTTTGTATCATGGCTACGCAATAAAATTAGCGCGGGTTTTACAGATGCACCACGGCCAACCGTTAAAATAAGAGCGAAAGCCGTGAGTGACAGATGCGTGAGCTGTGGCATCCGTTCCCAACAGCCGGAAGGCCCGGGGTGACCGTGGCTCCCCTTGCCCTGCGCCCCAAAAGCCGTACACTTCTCCCCGTCCAACTACCGGATTTAGGTTAAATCTTCTATGATTTTGGAGTGCCATGGTTGACCTGCTGATTGCCGCGCGCAATCTGGCGCGTAATCGAAGGCGGGCGCTGGTAGCCCTGCTTACGGTAGCTGTCGCCGCAACCTCCCTGATACTTGCCGATGGCTTTATCCAGTGGGTTTTCTGGGGTATGCGTGAGGCCACCATTCAGTCTCAGTTAGGTCACATTCAGGTAATGCGGCCCGGCTACCTCAGCGCAGGCGCAGCCGATCCTTACGCCTATCTGTTGCCTGAGAATCTGCCGCAGCGCGGAGAGATCGAGTCCACGCCGGGCGTCAAGCTGGTCGCGCCGCGGCTTTCGGTAACCGGCCTTATCAGCCATGGCGAGACAACAGTCGCATTTGTGGCGGATGGTGTCGATCCACAAAAACAAAAGGAGGCGGAGCTGAGCAAGGCCTTGCGTATCGCGGAAGGCCGGAATCTCGCGGCTGCATCAGCGAAAGAGGTAGTCCTGGGCCGTGGTCTGGCACGTAATCTTGACGTGCACCCGGGCGCCACCGTCGCATTGCTGGCAACCACTCCCGGGGGTGGCGTCAATGCCGTGGAAGTAGAAGTCGCCGGAATATTTGTCAGTACCAATCAGGCTTACGACGATTCCGCGTTGCATTTGCCCATTAATTTGGCCCAATCACTGCTGCGTGTCAACGGCGCGCATGTCTGGCTCGTGCTGCTCGATGATACCGAACGCACTGACGACTATCTCGCGCAGTTCCGTACCCGTTTCCCCGCGCCAGAGAACAAACTGGAATTTGTGCCATGGTACCAGCAAGCGGATTTCTACAATAAAACGGTAGCGCTGTTCTCTCAGCAGATGAACGTGTTGCGGCTGATCATTGGCTGCATCATTGTGCTCAGCATTTCCAACATGCTGGTGATGAACGTACTCGAGCGCACCGGCGAGATCGGCACGTTGCTGGCCATCGGTTTCAAGCGGACAAAAATCCTTTATCTGTTCGCCATCGAAGGGCTCGTACTCGGACTGGCCGGGGCATCCCTGGGCCTGGCGATTGGTTACGGACTGGCCGAACTGATTTCTGCGATCGGCATCCCCATGCCGCCGCCCCCCGGCATGGAAGAAGGTTACACTGGGCAAATCCGGGTTACATCGAGCGTGTTGATGAATGCGTTTCTAATCGCATTTGTGACCCCTGTGCTGGCGGGTTTATATCCCGCATGGAAGGCATCGCGTCTGCCGATCATAGACGCGTTGCGTCATAACATTTAGAACTTCGGAAGCCACATGTTCAGGCTCGCCTTTCGCAATATTTTCCGCAATGGTTTACGCACGACACTGACATTGGCGGCGATCGTCACTGGCGTGGTTGCCATCATCATCAGTGGCGGCTTTGTCGAGGATGTGTTTGTGCAACTGCGCGAGACGACAATTCACTCCCGTATAGGGCATCTGCAGATTTTCCGGCGCGGCTATATCGAGTACGGGCGGCACGAGCCGGCGCATTATATGATCACGCAGCCAAAGGTCGTGGTTGACTCGGTACAATCTATCCCGCATGTGCAGGCCGTCATGACCCGCGTGAATTTTTCCGGTCTTGCCAACAACAGCCGCGCTGATTTATCCATAATCGGCGAAGGCATCGAACCGGATATGGAAGCACAACTGGGAACGGCAACAGCCATCGTTGATGGCCGTCGATTGCGAGACTCGGATGCATTCGGCGCGGTAATCGGCGAGGGCGTCGCGTCCGCTCTGCATCTGCGCCCCGGCAATTTCATGACCCTGATGGTCAATACGCCGGAAGGCGCGCTGAACACGCTTGAATATGAAATCGTCGGCGTATTCCGCACTTTTTCCAAGGAATATGATGACCGGGCCGTACGCATTCCGCTGTCAGCCGCCCAGGAATTGCTGTTTACCCCATCGGCTCATAGTGTTGTTGTGTTGCTGGATGACACCCGCGCAACCGATATCGTGACCGGGATTATCAGAGCGCGGCTGGAGCCGCTCGGCTATGAAGTGAAACCTTGGCACGAATTGGCGGATTTTTATCAAAAGACCGAGGCATTGTACCGGCGCCAGTTCGGAGCGTTACAGGCCATCATACTGATCATGCTGGTCTTGAGCGTAGCCAGCACCATCAACATGGTGATCTATGAACGCACCGGCGAGTTCGGAACCTTGCTCGCCCTGGGCCTGCGTCAACGCCAGATTTTCAAGCTCGTACTGCTCGAAAACGCGCTGATGGGTTTGCTTGGCAGTCTGCTCGGCGTGATCGTGGGGGTTGTGCTTGCGAGCGTGATCTCCGCTATCGGGATAGCCATGCCACCCCCGCCTGGGTCGAGCATTGGCTACACCGCAACGATTCGCCTGGTGCCCTGGACGCTTGTGATAGCGGCGGCTACCGGCATACTGGCGGCCGTGGTCGCCGCCGTGCTTCCGGCGCGCCGCGCGTCGCGCCTGCAGGTCGTGGACGCGCTGCGGCACAATATCTGAAATATATTTCATTATGAAACTACCCTACACCTTATACCTTGGACCATCTTTTTTTCGAGGAAGAAAGCAGTAGGGGAACAACTGTCGGCGCGTTTGATTCAAATACCGGATTTCCAGCGAATTGAAGTGTGGTTTTTATTTATTCCAAACTTATTAATCTCTCAACGGGCAACCGCAGGGATCGGCTGGTCGCGTCGTTGCCGCTGCCGATGCGTCCGAGAAAAACCGCCTGTTCTACCGGATCGTTCTGCAGTAACCTCGAAAGGCGATTACCCAGCCTGATCGCGGTATCCATGGCACCGGGCAGACGGCTGAATGGTCTGCCTTCGCGTACATAGCGTGTAAAAATCAAAGGGGTCAGCTCTGGTTGTAATTGCAGCCCAAGACCCGTCGCTGTAAGCCAAAAGCGCTGAACCGCGCGGCCTGCCGCAACATAATCGTCCACAGTCTCGGGTGGCTTGTCAGCCAGAATGGCAAAGTGGGCCGCACAGAACAGGCCGGGCAGCAAATCCATTTCAACTCGCGGAACCAGGTGTCCCGCCAGATAAGTGTTAAAAAAATCGACACGCTGCCAATTGGCCATGACCCAGCGCATCAATTTGAGTGTCATGGGATCCAGCCCCAGCGCTTGATCGGGCACTTTGTTTTCACTGAAACGCGTATTCCATTCAATGATTTTGCGGTGAACGTCATAAGCCTCCGGCAGGGTAAGCCTGAGCTTGGCATTATCAAACATCAGTTTCGCCAGGCACCAGCGTTGTATTCCCCCTTCGAACCAGCGGATGGTATAGGATCTCCCGACCGCGTGTTGCAGCGCTTGCTTCTGTGGCTTGGTGAGGGCAATGGTACGCATGGGCCGCCGCTGCACAGAACGATGCTTGACGTGAGGCAATAACGAATCCGGCTGCAGGTGGCTGTCAGGGATCAGTTCCAGAAAATACTCGGGGCGCGTATCGAGCGATTCAGGGTTGTGCCGAAATTCAGCTCGCATAGCATGCGCACTGGCGGCGATAGCAAGAGTTTCCAGTAGCGCTCCCAGCGAAATCTGACTGGGGTGCCCGTCCAGATCATATATGCAATGGTCGCGCGTATCGAAGGCGTGAATGACGAGGTGGCGTTCGTCAATGATTTCGAACCGCCAAGGCTGGGTATTATCCCCGCTGGGCGCCCAGCGGGCGAGTTCGAGAATATTCGAGATGAACTGGGAGATCTGGCGCATCTAAAGACCCAATTTGCGTTTTGCGAAAGCAATAGCAAGACGTTGCAGAGGATTGCGATTTCCGCCAGGCCGCGAGGTCAACGCCAATTTGTTGCGATAGGCATCGAAATGATAGCCCTTGGGCGCGGCCCGGACCGGACCCCGTTCGAGAAGGATTTTCAAAGCCTCGGTCGCCGCCACACCCGCGCACAACTGGCAGGCCATAATGGTGGATGGTCCCTTGCGATTGGCCAGATCAACCGTCGAAGGATCGACCAGATAGCCCATTTGCAGGCGGCCAGGCGCCAGGCCCATGAGGAAGCGCAGGGGCTTTTCTCGCTCAGGACCGTCGTCCAGGCGAAAGTAATCATCAAAGCTCATGCTACCCGGCAAAAAATTCAATACCGCGGCGCCCATACCCAGGGGCGCGGCAGTCACAGCAGGAATGCGCCTTGCCGCACAGGCTGCAAAAACCTGCTGACGAGCTTCGAAAGCAAAGAAATCCAGACCGTCGATATAAATATCGACCCCATTCAAAAAATCATCCAGGTTGCCGGCGGTCACCCCTTCGGCAAATCCCGTGATTTCAAGCTCGGGATTGATGTCCCGCGCTTGCTGAGTCATTACCTCAAGCTTCGAATGACTCAAGGCGCTTACAGTCGCGCCCGCCTGACGATTGAAGTTCGCCAGATCGAATGTATCGAAATCGGCCAGATGAAACTTGCCGATGCCCAGACGGCAAAGCGTTAATAGATGCAGTCCGCCGACACCCCCCAAACCGGCAATCGCCACCCGTTTATGGCGCAACTGATCCTGCTCCCGCTGGGTTAGCCAGCCGATGTTCCTCGAAAAGGCTTCATCATAGATAAAGGATAACATGCGATGCAAAAATCCCGGCAAGGGCCAGTTTCTACCTGAGCAAGCTGTAAATTACCATAATCATCCAGCGAGAAAACGAGGATTGAAAGACCGGATTACTTCGATAGACGGATCACATCCCCTTCCATTATAACCTCAACCGCAACGAATAGCCGATGCAAAATTAATTGAGAATCATTCCGGTAACATACTAGGCAATGGATTTATTCACGCCGGCTGAACGATACCCTTTCCGCAACGGCGCGCAATCGGCTCTCCAGGCAGTTCTTGAAAGTGAGAAAAGGGTTTCGCATGAGTTCCAGGCACCAGCACCAGGATGCCTTTTTCCTACTATTGATACATTGACTACGCGAAGATGGCTGGAGAACTTAGCATCATTGGGGGCTGCAGGCATTTTGGTGCCAACTACACATCATCCATCCGATTCCGATAATTCCTTCAAAATACAGAAACGATACGTTTACGCTAATTCTTGATCATTCGTCTTCCCGAAGCACAATACTTCCTTTGGAAGATTTCGTTTTATATCCACTGCAATGGCGTGGTAAAGGGAATGTAAATTAATCCGCATATTATTGATGGTGGCGCTGACGCTCATCATCGAGGGAATACGCTCGCCGTTGTGCTCAATCGGGCTGCCAATATATTGCAGGTCGAAGCCTAACTTGCTGAAGTGACTCGCCAGCCGTTTTTCCGTCAGAACGAATACTGTATCAATTCCGTTCAAGCGCGCGAGTTCAGTCGTGGCGAGGTACAGGCCAATCGGGATGAATGGAAAGCGTGGCTGATCCGGCGTGCCAAAATCCCTGCCCGAGATGCTAACCGCGCTGTTTGCCTCACCTTTGCGTCTGCGAAACGCAGCGATAACGGCGAGGCGTGATACCTCGGCGATGTCTTTCCGGGGTAATTTGGATGGATCGATGATCGATCGGTCCAGTGCGGTAGCGCAAGTCTTTTCGAAAGGTAATTGGTAGCAGGGATCCTCCGGCCGCGACAGGACAATACGGGTGCAACCGATAAATTCGCCGGTCTTTATGCTACGCATCAGGAGATGTAGAGAATTGGAGTCGTGCTCATCGGTTTCGCGTCTATCTGGCCTGGCGGGCTCGAATTTCAGGTCTTCGCAATAAACCTGATGGCGCACCCGGTAGACCTCATCCTTCAGCGCGTCAGAGAATGCAGGTACGATTTCGAAGTGCTGCTTGAAGGCATTACCCAGATTGAATATTTTTGATGAGAACATGTTTGATCTCCCGAGACCCTCTGCTGGAGCGATGTTGGAAGGTGAAGAAATATCTGGAAATAAGATTGTTTCCTGTAGGAGTATAAAGTAATTGACGCGCGCGTCCTTGAATCACAGGACGGAATTTACTAGCTGATTCGAGGCCGGTTTTGTGGATTTACGTAACAGCACAGCGTCGAGGCCAAGTCCCCCAGGGTCCATACCCGCCTATATATTTACGGAAGACCGGGATGCCAACTTTAGAACTACTCCTTTTATTTCTTCTCATGCTTTTCAGATTGATGAGCCTCAATTGGAATACAGGCAGGCGGATTTGGTCATGCAAAAACGACATTAAACACAAATGTCACTATTGCAGGACTACGGGTACAAGCCGGGATTTGAACCCGGATGTGGAATTGGAATATGAATGTAAACTGTGCGGGGGCACTAAGCTCAGCGTTGTTCAGCACGGTTTCAGTTTCCTGACCTTGCCAGCGGAGCAAACCATGTTTTCTGCAAATACGTTCACAGCTCGTCACTTCATTTATTCGAGCTTCTTCAGATAATCCTTGGTAAAAATCTTGTCGGGTAGATCGCGGAGTTTCATTTCTGTATATTCAAGCACGGATTCCTCACCCGTGCGCAACGCATCGGTCATCACGAGGCGGGTGGGCCGCTTCTTGCCCAGTATCATCTGAAAGTTGTCGTAGCGAGCGGTTTTAAGCAAGCGATCCGACAATGAGTAGAACTCGGCGCGGTAGGGCCAGAAATCCGGTTGCCGTACCCAGTATAAGACTTTATGATACGTAACGCTTCGATCGACACCAATAAGCTCCAGTACGTAATACTTATCCCCGTCAATGGCGTCTGTGCGCAGAATTGTGGCGTTATAATCGCCAGCAAAGTTTGCGCGCGCCAAATCGCCATTGGCCACCTGGCCAGTTAGCCGTTGCGACATGGAAAGGCGTATAGGTTGCGAAATCTCCGGCATGAATATCCACAGATCGCGCCCTTTCATCAGTAAAATTTGCCCGCGCTCGGAAGCGGGCTCGGTGGTCATCACCACGCTGTTCTCGTTTCCCTTGGATAGAACCTGGTATTTGCGCCTATCGGCTGGTTTATCAGGAGCCGTCGTATTGATATTGACGTCTACCTGGAAGCTCTCACGCGGGAAGCGTATCTGGTCAGCCTTTTCCAGGATGCCTTGAGCTAATTCCGCATCCTCGGACGCGATCGATGCCATAGTGAAAAACATGAAAATCACCATAAGCAGGTATTGCAAAGTTTTTACTTGCATTTCAGTTCCTGTCGCGAGATGCCGTTACCGCGGTGGGGTTAAATATTTATGGAGTTTCTCATGAGCATTGTACACCTCGAAAATGTTTTCAAAGACTACACCCTCGGGGAACAACAAGTCCAGGCGCTCAGGGACATTACCCTGAATATTGAGGATGGTGCCTTTCTTGCCATCGCCGGTCCCTCCGGCAGCGGCAAATCCACGCTGCTCAACCTTATCGGTTGCATCGATACCCCCTCATCCGGAAAAATATTCATCAATGGCCAGGATATCAGTGGCAAGAAACCTGACGAGCTTTCCGATCTCCGGGCTCGAACGCTTGGTTTTATTTTTCAGACATTCAACCTCCTGCCGGTTCTTTCGGCTGAAGAAAACGTCGAATATCCCCTATTGCAATTCAAGGAGCTGAGCGCAACAGAGCGTCGCGCCCGGGTGGCGAAATACCTCGCCATCGTAGGGCTGTCTTCATTTACTCGTCATCGTCCGAACCAACTGAGTGGCGGACAGCGACAGCGAGTAGCGATTGCGCGTGCGCTGGCGACACAACCAAAGATTGTGTTGGCTGACGAGCCGACCGCCAATCTTGACCATAAGACCGGTGAAGGCATTCTCCAATTAATGAAGAATATTAACGTCGAATTCAAGACCACTTTTATTTTTTCCACCCACGACCGGCGCGTGATGGAATTGGCGGACAGATTGGTGCATATAGAAGATGGACAGATCATTATGCAGGATGCGATGGCGAACGAGCCAGGTGTAGTTATCGAGCAGCCTCCTGCGGCAAATCCGCCGTTGGCTCCGGAGGCTCGTCAAAGTGAGGCGGATGGAACACGCATCTAAATTAACGTGTGTCGTATTGGTCGCGGCATTGATGGGCTTGCCGCTACGAGGTTTTGCCGGCGCTGAGGTACCCGATTCCCCAGCCCGCGCGAAACCACCATCAGACACGTCGCTAATGGGCGATACTGATGAGGAACCTTTGTTCTTGACCTTGTCTTTATCCCTATCTTCACCTTCAGCTCGCGGGGTGGTGAAACCGGCCAGCAAAGCAGATGTCGCTGTCGGTCAGGGAACTGGCTTGCCAGGGGGGACCAGCGGCGAGCACCTGCACATGTCTTTATCCCCCTCCCTCTCCCTGTTCTCTGTCGAACCCTCGATCAGGGAAAATATGGCTGACCTGGTTCCAGAGGGAAAGGAGGATGGCGAAACCGGATTTACATCGCGCGAATCGCTATTTGGGGGCAACGTGCCCCTGAAGGAGAAACCGTCCCCAGTACCGATGTGGAAGCAGTTGGCAACGGGATGGAGAGGGTTTTCCCAGCTCGAAATCGCGGATACCTATGCTGATCCGGAGCATTTATCCAAAGCAAAGCTGCGAACTGAATTGTCCCGAACCGGACAATTCAGTGAGCACATAAAGTGGAAGATCAGTGGCCGTTTTGATTACGACGCCGCCTACGATCTATCCAATTTCTATCCCCCGGGTGTTCGCCGGGATCAACGCTATGAGTTTTTCCTGCGCGAGAATTACCTGGACGTTTCTGCCGGCGACTTCGACTTCCGCCTTGGCCGTCAGCATGTCATCTGGGGCGAAATGGTCGGGTTGTTTTTCGCAGATGTGGTGTCGGCCAAGGATATGCGCGAGTTCGTCCTTCCCTCATTCGATATCATACGAATACCGCAATGGGCGATGCGTGCGGAATATTCGAAAAATGACATACATGCTGAGGTCGTGTGGATTCCGGTACCGACTCTTGACGAGAGCGGCAAACCGGGCGCGGATTTTTACCCGGGTCCCCTGCGGGGAACAGCCGGCTTTCTGCCTGAAGACCGTTCCGGGCGCAACGTTGCTCACTCTAATTACGGAGTTCGTTTATCGCAACTTAAAAATGGCTGGGATATTTCAGGTTTCTATTATCACAGCCTGGATGCCGCCCCGACCTTCTATCGCGTCAGCGCGCCGACCGACCCACTCGTTTTCCAGGCACGGCACGATGAGATCGACCAGGTCGGCGCAACGCTCGCGAAAGATTTCGGCTCAGTCGTGCTAAAAGGTGAGCTAATTTACACGGATGGGCGCAAATTTAACGTCGCGCGTCCCAACGCGATCGATGGACTGGTCAGGCAGAATACGCTCGACTACGTACTTGGCCTTGATTTCAGCTTACCGGCCGAGACCCGCTTGAATCTCCAGTTCTTTCAACGCGTCTTTTTCACGCACGACCCAGCCCTTGTTACCGACAAGCTGGAGCAGGGAGCCAGCATACTCCTCAACGGCAAAGTCTGGCACAACGTTGAAGCGCAGGCATTGCTGATTCATAGTCTGAATCGCAGCGACTGGATGTTCCGTCCGAGGCTGTCCTGGAATTTTGAGAGAAATTGGCGCGCAGCACTCGGGGCCGACGTTTTCGGCGGGCAGCCTACGGGACTATTTGGCCGTTTCGATCAGAGTGACCGCGTCTATACGGAGTTACGCTATTCGTTCTGATGATTATGCATATGATAAGGCTCGGGCGCAGTTTCCGCCTGGATACGTAATCCACCACCACCTCTGTGTCCACTACATCTCCGGCCGCTTTCACGAAGGCTCTGCGCCATATATCTTGTTCCAGGCAACCCTCATCTCCAAACGTCGCAAACTCGTTCGATATATCCCCATTGTATTCAAGGCTATTGAGGTTCACACTTTGCGTGGGTAGACCGATTATTGCGAAATATGGGGAGAGTCAAAATGAAAAAAAAACTCTGCTTGACGCTGTGTGGTGTAGCTAATCTGTTTCTGCTGTGTTTCGGCGCCTGGGCGAGCGAAAGCGGCGCTGGTTCTGAGCTCAATGAGGCTCGGCAAGTGGCTCAGTATAATTATGTTATTCACATCCTGGCGATGTTGCTGGTGGGTTTCGGTTTTCTGATGGTGTTCGTCAGGAGATACGGGTTTGGCGCCACGACCGGCACTTATCTTGTGGTAGCCGTCGGCCTTCCCCTTTACATGCTCCTGCGTGCAAATGGTATTTTTGCGCATGAAATTGCTCCGAACACAATCAAGGCGCTCCTGTTTGCCGAATTCGCCGTGGCTGCCGCGCTCATTGCCATGGGAGCCGTACTTGGACGTCTACGGGTTTTTCAATATGCATTACTGGCACTTTTCCTCATTCCGGCGTATCTGATGAACGAATGGCTGGTACTGGACAATGGGATGGGTTTGACCGAAGGTTATCAGGATACTGCCGGATCAGTCATCATCCATGCCTTTGGCGCTTATTTTGGCTTGGGATTATCTCTCGCATTGACCACCGCGCGGCAACGCAGTCAACCGATTGAATCAGATGCCACCTCCGATCGCTTTGCCATGCTCGGCTCCATGGTATTGTGGATTTTCTGGCCAAGCTTCGCCACAGCCATCGTTCCTTTTGAAGAAATGCCGCAAACCGTCGTCAACACGGTACTTGCGTTATGCGGCGCCACCCTCAGCACCTATTTCCTGAGCACGTATTTTCACAAGGGAAAAACGTCAATGGTCGACATGGCAAATGCGGCCCTGGCTGGGGGAGTAGCCATAGGATCGACATGCAATATTGTCTCACCGACAGGCGCTTTCGCAATCGGCCTGCTGGCCGGCGCTGTCAGCGTCATCGGTTATGTGTTTATCCAGCCCAGGCTGGAAGCACGCTTCAAAATCATCGACACCTGCGGCGTCCATAATCTTCACGGAATGCCCGGATTGTTGGGTGCGTTGACTGCCATCGTGGTGGTGCCCGGTATCGCAACTGCTCAGTTCATCGGCATTATCTTCAGTGTCGTGTTCGCCTTCGTGACCGGACTCATCGCCGGTGCGGCGATCAAAGCCACAGGCACGACGCGACTGGCCTATGAGGATAGCGAGGAATTCGCTCACTGTGAAACGCCGGATATCGAAAATATAGAACTCGAAGTCGAGACACGAACCTGAGGAGCAAGCCGGACGATTGCCGAATTTTCTGGTGTAGCTATCAGCAAGCTGCTACATCAGGATGAGGTCATACTGTTCCTGCGTATAGGCCGCCTCCACCTGCAGGCTGACTGTTTTAGCAATGAAATCTGCCAGTTGTGCAAGGCTTTGCGATTCTTCATCGAGAAATAGATCAATGACTTCTTGCGAAGCAAGAATGCGGAATTCGTGCGCGTCGAATTGACGGGCTTCGCGCAATAATTCACGCAGAATTTCGTAGCATATCGTCTGAGCGGTTCTCACCTTGCTGCGGCCCTGGCAGGTGGGACATGTCTCGCATAATATGTGAGCAAGACTTTCCCTCGTGCGCTTGCGCGTCATTTCCACAAGCCCAAGCGCCGTGAAACCATTCACAGTCATATGGGTCCGGTCTTTCATCAACGATCTCTTGAATTCCGCCAGGACCGCATTTTTGTGTTCCACATTCTCCATGTCTATAAAGTCAATAATGATAATTCCGCCCAGGTTGCGCAGGCGCAACTGGCGCGCTATGACCTGGGCTGCTTCGAGGTTGGTTTTAAAAATGGTATCGTCGAAGCTGCGTATACCGATGAAGCCCCCCGTATTGACATCTATGGTTGTGAGCGCCTCGGTCTGATCGATAATCAGATATCCACCGGATTTCAGGTTTACGCGTCGCGCCAGGGATTTCTCGATTTCATCTTCCACCCCGTAAAGATCGAATAGCGGCCGCACCCCGGCATAGTGATCTATTCGTCCCACAACATTGGTCATGTAGACCTGGGCAAACGCCGTCATTTTTTGTGAGGTTTCGCGCGAATCCACCAAAATACGCGCCGTATGGTCGTTGACGAAATCGCGTAATACGCGGTAGCTGAGGTTCAGGTCGTGGTACAGCAACCCGGGCTGAGCAGTGGCGGATTTTTCCCTAATGTCGTGCCACAATTTATTCAGATATTCGATATCCGTTTGCAAATCCTGGTCGCTGGCGGCTTCCGCCATGGTGCGGATAATGAAGCCCCCTTTTTCATCTGGGGACAGCAGGTGTTTCAATTTTTCGCGCAACGACTTTCGCTCGGTTTCATCCTCAATCCGTTGGGAAATGCCGATATGGGATACCTGGGGCAGATAAACCAGCATTCGCCCCGCGATACTGACCTGCGTAGACAGCCGCGCCCCCTTGGCACCAATGGAATCCTTGATTACCTGGACAAGAATATTCTTGCCTTCGTGCAGCAATTTCTCGATGGGCTTGCCGGCGTCCTCGCTCTGGCGCAATCTCCAAATGTCTGCGAGGTGGAGAAAGGCAGCACGATCCAGGCCGATGTCCACAAAGGCCGACTGCATTCCCGGCAGGACTCTCGTCACGCGGCCATTGTAGATGTTGCCAACGATTCCGCGGCTGCTGGTGCGCTCTATGTGCAGTTCTTGCACCGCCCCATGCTCGACTACGGCCACACGAGTTTCCTGCGGGGTAACGTTGACAAGAATTTCGCTGTTCATGAAAGATTTTTCTGTCGTTTTTTTTTCAAGTTTATGGAAATATTTCAACACCGGATTCTTGTAACAGTTGCGCTGTCTCGAATAGCGGCAATCCCATTACACCACTGTAGCTGCCGGAAATTTCCGCGATAAAAACTGCGGCCATCCCTTGAATTGCATAACTCCCCGCTTTATCGAGCGCCTCGCCCACTGAGAGATAGCATTGGATTTCGTGCTCGCTGATATCGCGGAATCGCACGACAGAGCGGGACATACTGACTTGTATGCCATTTTGTGCAGCTACCGCTACCGCGGTCAATACCTGATGAGTCTGGCCGGAGAGTGCGCTCAGCATCTCTTTTGCATGGGCGACATTTTCTGGTTTACCGAAAATACGCTCCCCCAGCACCACTGCCGTGTCCGCCGCCAGCACGGGCAGTTCCGTCAGCCTCCGTTCCAAAAGCCGGGCTCGTCCCATTTCAGCTTTTACTACGGCGATGCGCCTGGTGTAATCAGCCGGCGCCTCGCCTGACAGCACGATCTCGGCCATATCCGCTCCCCGCGGCGGGGCCTCACGCAGCAATAGGGTTCCGAAATTCACGCCGATCTGCTTCAATAATTCCCGCCGGCGTGGACTTCGGGAAGCAAGATAAATGCGATTTTCTGATAGAGTCATGTAGGAAGTGCCGAGAGACATTCGGAATAAGCCGGATTACCCTTTCTCCAGGAAATGCCTGATCTTACCCGAGCATGGCCTTTCTATGCTCGATGGTAGGGATGTCCCTTGATAAACGACATGGCACGATACAACTGTTCCGCCAGCAGTACCCGCGCCAGGCCATGCGGCAGCGTCAGCGCGGACAATGCCAGAACTTCGTCAGCCGAATTTTTGATGTTGGCGTCCAACCCATCCGCGCCACCAATGAGAAAAATGATATCTCCCCCAGCCGCCATCCACCGGGTAATAGAATCGGCCAGCTTGATGGTGGTCTGCTGCCTGCCGCACTCATCCAATGCGACGATATAATGCTTGCTCGGCAGCACCGCCCGGATGCGGATTGCCTCCGCTGCCAGCAGCTGCTCGACCTTTTTGCCGCCGACGCGTTTTTCCGGCTTGACTTCAAGCAATTCAACAGCAGCCTCATGCGGCATCCGTTTGGCGTATTCTTCAAACCCGGTCGCGACCCACTCCGGCATTTTATGACCCACCGCACAAATAATGAACTTCATACGATAGGGGGTTCAAGCCTCGTCAGCGGAATCCAGCTTTGTCTTGGCGGTTTTATTTTTTTCAACTGGGGAAACCGCCTTAGCTTTAGCTGGCGCGGCGCGGCGTTTGACGGCAGGCGGCTCGGCAGTAGCCTTGCTCTTGGCCAACCTTGCGGAAGCCTTGTTTATTTTTATTCCTTCTGCCCACAATTCTTCCAGGTTGTAGTGCGCGCGCACAGCCACTTGCATGACATGCACCAACACATCGCCTAAGTCGACCAATATCCATTCGCCGTTCTGTTCGCCTTCCATGCCATAAACCGTACCTCCGGCTGCCTTGACGCTCTCCGCCACATTATTCGCAATCGCTTTCGTTTGTCGAGTAGAGTCCCCGCTGGCAATAATCATACGATCAAATAATGCTGTTATTTTTGTCACATCCAGCACTTCAACATCTCGTGCCTTGATTTCTTCCAGGGCAGCAACAATCGTTTTCACCAGTTTAGTGAGCGTCATCCTTTTTCCGAATATAAGTGATTTGCTGCAATATAGTCGAGCGCAGCGTCGGGCATCAAATAACGAATGCTTTTCCCTGCGGCGACCCGTGCGCGAATGACCGTTGCTGAAATATCCAGCAACGTCGTCTGAGCGATAAAAATCATGCCGCTGGTTGCGTGCTTGAGGCTATCCACGCTCGATACCCAGCGCCGCGCGCACTCTGCGTTTAATTCCTTCGGCAGGATATCGGGATTCACCGTAAGCATATGACCCGGGCGGGCGGCAATAATAAAGTGGCATAGCCCGAACAGTTCACGCCAATTGTGCCAGGCGGCAAGATTCATGAAAGCGTCTGCTCCGGTAACAAAACATAGCGCAACATCCTTCCCCAATTCCTGTTTGAGCTCGCGCAACGACTCCACGGTATAACTTACCCCGGGACGCCGGATTTCACGTTCATCCAGAATAAACCTGGCATTGCTCTGGATTGCCAAACCGACCATGGCAGCCCGATGCTGCAGCGATGCCTCGGGAGAGTGGCGCAAGCGAGGACATCCAGCGGGAATAAAATGCATTTTTCGCACGTCGATCATTTCGGCAATCTCTTCAGCTATCCGCAAATGACCATAATGAATAGGATCAAAGGTTCCGCCGAAAATACCGATGAGCGAATGCTCGGAACTATGCATGGGCCGATAAAATCAGACACATGGAAGCGGAGAAAAGTTGTTTAGGATATTCTTGCCCTTATCATGGTAGTTAGAGCAATAATCGCCGCAGGTCGGCCAGGGCCTCGGCCAGGAAAGAAGTGAAGCGCGCGGCAGTTGCTCCATCGATCACGCGGTGGTCATAGGATAGCGACAACGGCAGTATAAAACGGGGAACAAACTGTCCATCCCGATAAACCGGTTGCATATTGGCGCGGGATACGCCCAGGATGGCAACCTCGGGTGCGTTGATAATAGGCGTGAATGCGGTGCCGCCGATGCCTCCCAGACTGCTGATGGTAAAACTTGCGCCCTGCATGTCGGCGGGTTTCAGCTTTCCGCTGCGTGCAAGCGCCGCCAGATCAGCCATCTCTTTAGCAATGGCAACCACGCCTTTTCGGTCCACATCCCGGATCACCGGCACCACCAATCCATTGGGTGTATCTGCTGCAAACCCGATGTGGCAATACTTCTTCATGACCAGGCTCATCTCGCCACCGTCACTGACGAGCGACGCATTGAACTCGGGAAATTTTTTCAGCGCTGCTGCGGATGCCCGCATTAAAAAAGCCAGTACCGTTATTTTCACACCCTCTTCTTTTATTTCCGCGTTGGATTCCTTGCGTAAGGCCTCCAGTTCCGTAATATCAGCCCCTTCGAACTGCGTAACATGCGGGATCATTACCCAGTTACGGTGCAGGTTGGCTCCTGATATTCTTTGAATACGCGACAACGGTTTCAACTCCACCGGCCCGAATCTTGCGAAATCGACCTCCGGCCACGGCAGCAGATCAAGTGTCGCGCCGGTGCCGCCATGCGGCTTCGATAATTCAGCCTTGACGTAGGCTTGAACATCCTCCTTGAGGATGCGCTGTTTGCGGCCGTTGCCCTTTACCCGACCGAGATTCACGCCAAGTTCCCGCGCAAATCGCCTGACCGATGGGCTGGCATGCGCATTTGCAAAGGGGGCTTCGTCTGTCTCGGAGGCAAGGTTTACCGATGGACGAGCCGGCTGGCGTGCCAAAACTGGCTCTGGTGGCTGGGTTCCAGACTCGGGCGCGGCATTATGAGCCTCGGCAGGCGCACCGGAGGGCGGGGGCTGGACGGACAACTGCGGAGCCGGAGCCGGCGTCGCTGCCGATTCTGTGCCTGAGGCAGACGAAGCATCGGGTGACGCGCTATCCGTTTCGGAGACTTCCATTACCAAAACGAGCGTACCTTCAGAAACGTTATCACCCACCTTTACGGATACATCCTTGATGATGCCTGCAAATGGTGAAGGCACTTCTATCGTTGCCTTATCCGACTCCAACGCAATCAAGGGGTCTTCCGCCTCGACAGAATCACCGGGTTTCACCAGAACCTCTATCACGGGGACATCTTTAAAATCGCCAATGTCGGGGATCAATACCTGTTTGGTCTCTGCCACGCCTCTTCCTTCATTCGTGTTTTACGTGCGGTATCTGCAATGAAAATGGCAACTGTACCGGCTTCATCTGCGACTCTGGTGTCCGGCATATCCACACCGCCTATCCCGTCACCCTCGCCACCCTGTTTCTTACCGATGTAGTGGAAAAACATTACCGAAGCGCGAATCGGTTCATGCCTGCGCTTCGAATGCAAATCAACTCGCGCATTTTGCGCTTGTCATTTTCCGGCCTTTCACACTGTTACCGGATTGGGCTTGTCCGGGTCAATGCCAAGCTTGCTTATCGCTTGTGCCACCTTATCCGCCGTGATCTGACCTTCCTCGGCCAGCGACTTGAGCGCCGCTACCGTAATGTAATTACGGTCCACTTCAAAAAACCGCCGTAGTTGTTCACGTGTATCAGAGCGGCCAAACCCATCTGTGCCCAAAACCTTATACCGCCCCGGCACGAATTCCCGGATCTGGTCGGCAAAAATCTTCATGTAGTCTGTGGCGGCTATCACCGGCCCCTTCCGATCCTTGAGGCACGTGCCGACATAGGACAATCTTGGCGCTTCGGCGGGATGCAGCATGTTCCATCGGGTAACATCCAGTGCTTCACGTCTCAATTCGGTAAAGCTCGTGGCGCTCCAGATATCGGCCGCGACGCCATATTCCTTTTCCAGTATTTCTGCTGCTGCTATCACTTCGCGCAGTATCGTCCCCGAACCAAGCAATTGTACCCGGAGCCCGGAATTTTTCCCTGTCGTATTACCTTCCCGAAACAAGTACATTCCTTTCAGTATCCCTTGTTCCGCGTTGGCAGGCATCCCCGGATGCGAATAGTTTTCGTTCATTACCGTTATATAGTAATAGACATCCTCCTGCTCTTCATACATGCGCCGCATGCCATCCTGGATAATGACGGCGATCTCATACGCAAACGTCGGATCATAGGATATGCAATTTGGAATAGTGGATGCGGCCAGATGACTGTGGCCATCCTCATGCTGCAATCCCTCTCCGTTAAGCGTTGTGCGTCCGGCGGTGCCTCCCAGTAAAAATCCACGGCAACGCATATCTCCAGCCGCCCAGGCAAGATCTCCCACACGCTGAAAACCGAACATGGAATAAAAAATATAGAACGGGATCATCTGCACGCCGTGATTGCTGTAAGCCGTTGCCGCCGCCATCCATGAGCACATCGCCCCGGCCTCGTTGATGCCTTCCTGCAGAATCTGGCCGTTCTTGTCTTCCTTGTAATACATCAGTTGATCGGCATCCTCGGGTTTGTAGAGCTGCCCCGTCGACGACCAGATGGCCAATTGTCGAAACATCCCCTCCATACCGAAAGTTCGCGACTCATCCGCAACGATGGGCACCACTCGCTTACCGATGCTCTTGTCCTTTACCAGAATGTTGAGTATGCGTACGAAAGCCATGGTGGTGGAAGATTCCCGTCCCTCGCCGCCCGCCTTGAGCAGGGCATCGAATGCGGATAGCGGTGGAATCTGCAGCGCTTCCGCCTTTCGCTGGCGCCGGTGGATGAAACCGCCCAGCGCCTCACGCCGCTGATGCATGTACATATACTCGGGCGAAGCCTTATCGAATGTCAGATACGGTATATCGTCTATCTTGTCGTCTGCAATTGGAATACCGAAGCGGTCGCGAAACGCTTTCAGCGAAGTGGTACCCATCTTTTTTTGCTGATGGGTGATGTTCTGCGCCTCGCCCGCTTCACCCATCCCGTATCCCTTGATGGTTTTGGCAAGGATCACGGTGGGCTGTCCCGTATGCCGTATCGCGGCTGCATAAGCCGCATAGACTTTATGCGGATCATGACCTCCGCGGTTCAAGCGCCAGATGTCATCGTCCGACATATTGGCGACCATTTCCAGCAACTCCGGATATTTGCCGAAAAAATGTTCACGAACATAGGCACCGTCTCTCGACTTGAAAGTCTGATATTCGCCGTCTACACATTCCATCATGCGTTTCTGCAGCAGGCCTTTGGTATCCTTGGCAAACAATGGATCCCAGTATGAGCCCCATATCACCTTGATGACATTCCAGCCGACACCGCGAAAGGCGGCTTCGAGTTCCTGGATGATCTTGCCATTTCCACGCACCGGCCCGTCCAGGCGCTGAAGGTTACAGTTAATCACAAAAATCAGATTATCCAGATTCTCGCGTGTGGCCAGAGAAATGCCACCCAGCGATTCCGGCTCATCCATTTCGCCGTCACCCATGAAAGCCCAGACTTTGCGGCCGTTGGTCTTGACCAGCCCGCGGCTATCCAGATATTTCATGAAACGGGCCTGGTAAATCGACATCAATGGCCCGAGCCCCATCGATACCGTGGGGAACTGCCAAAAGTCCGGCATTAGCCAAGGATGCGGATAAGAGGACAGTCCCTTGCCGTCCACCTCGCGCCTGAAATTATTGAGCTGGTCCTCCGTCAACTCCCCCAGCATGAAAGCATAGGCATAAAGACCGGGTGACGAGTGGCCCTGCGCGAATATCAGGTCTCCCCCGTGATTTTCCGATCTCGCATGCCAGAAGTGATTGTAGCCGACATCATAGAGCGTCGCCGCGGACGCAAAGCTGGCAATATGGCCACCGACATTGGAGTTCTTGTTGGCGTGCAACACCATTGCCATGGAGTTCCAACGGATATAAGAGCGAATGCGATGTTCCAGTGCATGATTACCGGGAGAGCGGTCTTCCTTGCCCGGTGGAATAGTATTGATATAGGCCGTGGTGGCGCTATAGGGAAGGTATGCGCCTGAACGCCGGGCTTTTTCTACCAGCCTTTCCAGCAGGTAATGCGCGCGCTCGGTTCCCTCGTGCTCCAGCACGGATTCCAGGGCGTCCAGCCACTCCTGTGTTTCAGATGGATCTATGTCGGGAATGGGTTCCATTTTCGTCTCGAAATTGTTGGGGTTACCGATGTGATCGGTCTGCGTCGCAATTAAGCCCGTGCGTATGCGCGCTCGGCAGCCTCGATAGTGTTATACAGCAACATCGCGATAGTCACCGGGCCCACGCCGCCCGGCACAGGCGTGATGTAACCTGCCTTTTCCTTGACCGACTCGAACTCCACGTCACCCGCCAGTTTACCGTCCGGCATGCGGTTGATGCCAACATCTATCACCGCTGCGCCGTCCTTCACCATGCCGGCGGTAATCATATGCGGTTTTCCGGTCGCCACTACCAGGATATCGGCCCGACGCGTATGTTCGGCCAGATCGCGCGTCTTTGAGGTACAGATGGTAACCGTCGCGCCTCTTTGCAAGAGCATCAGCGCCATGGGCTTGCCGACGATGTTGCTGCGGCCCACCACCACCGCGTGCTGCCCTTCAATTGGAACGCTGTATTTTTCCAGTATCTTGATCACCCCATGAGGTGTGCAGGGTGGATAAATCGCATTACCGGTAACCAGCGATCCTACATTGTAAAGATGGAATCCATCCACGTCTTTTTCCACCGCAACGGATGCAATTACTTTATCGCTTTCGAAGCGTCGCGGTAACGGCAGCTGCACGAGGATACCGTGAATTCCGGGATTCCGGTTCAGTTCCTGAATACGCTCCATTACCTCGTCCTGGCTCGCATTCTCGGAAAACTCATGTATTTCTGAATAAATCCCCGTGTCGCTACACGCTTTAGCCTTGTTCCGCACGTAGATGCGTGAAGCTGGATCATCACCGGCAATAACCACCGCCAGCCCGGGTTGCATACCTTTTTCCGTCAAGCGCGCGGCGCGAATCTTCCAGTCCGCTCGAAGTTCGCGGGCAAGCGCACTCCCATCCATAATTTTGGCATTCATCGTTTTTTGGATCGCCTTAAGCGGATAATGGGTAGTTAATTATCCTAAATCCGGTAGTTGGACGGGGAGAAGTATACGGTTTTTGGGGTGCAGGGCAAGGCGCAACGACGCGGAATGCGACCGCGAAGGGCGGAGCAGTGCCTTCCGCAGGAAGGTGCGACCCCGAAGCGGGATGCGGGCGCCTCCTTGCGGGTGGAACGCGATCGCGGCATCCCCTGCGCTGCCCGATCCCCGCTTCGCGGGGCCCTTCGGGGCGCCGTTCCATTCCAAAAAGTTGCAACGCAGCCATGTGCCCGCAAAAACTGTGCAATTCACCTCGTAGCGACCTAACCCGGAAGGTGAGCGTCAAATAATATGAAATATTGTTATTGATCATGACACTGATCTATTAAATGAGCGGTCAACTACCGGATTTAGGATTATACGCCAAGGAGCCGGGGAACAAGCTCGTGCGAGCGCCAGGCCGATCCGTAGTGAAAATGAAAGTGGATCACCCGATAGGCGAATGACGGCGAAGCTATATTCAGGCATCCTATTAGGCGACTACGTGTAAACCGGCACCATCAATGGTGCCAATGTTCTCCACGATCAAGATTGACGCACGCCCGGCGAGTCTGCTTTTCTGATCTTCATTCGATAAATCAGCAGCCCCACCAGAAAAGTTGGAAGGACAACCAGCGCAGCAGCCACGAGTCCAGCCGCCAGCACGTCAATTCCCTCGGTTTTTGGAAGAAAAATAGTGACAACCCAAACCGTCAGGAAAGCAGCCACCGCGCCGCCGATAACCATGATCTTTTTACCACGCTCATACAGTCGCCACAATGAGCCGGAAACGCGCGTTTCATTTCGGTATTCATCAAAAACCGCCACGATGCTGTCATCGTTGGGCATAGCCTGGTAGCCCATGCTTACGGCAAGCGAGTCGCCGCCGCCTTCCACTCTTGACATTTTGCTCAGAAATGCCACTCGTTTTTGAGCATCCTTTTTTTTCATGCCGTCGCTGATGAGCATCGACTCGAGTGCCGCAAAGGCATGGTCGCGAGCATTGGCTGGTAAACCGAGATTCTCACCCTGGCGCCACATGACACCTACCAGATAGAGCTGAATCGTCAGTTGCCTGAACTGTGGCGCGAAATCATATCCTTTGTCTTTAATTTTCGGAAGCTGAGACTCCAGCACCTCGCGCGCGCACAGCACGCAGACTTCAGTTACAGTCGTTTCAGAGTCAGTTTTCGTGTCATTCATTGTCGTAATAACGGGACATGCCCAACCTTAACTTTGAATTTGTAGAGGAACGCATTATATACTGGCAAAAGCTCGTTGAAGAAGGATGAATCATTCCGCGCCTGGACAGCTGTCCGATCCGGTTCCGGATAAATCCGGCGTGCTGCCATGCTTCCAGGAAAAGGAATTCACCAAAGAATTCAGACTGATCTACAATTAGATAAGGCGATCCATACCGAGTTCCCCAATATGCGGTAGCGACCTTTTTCCTGAACAGTAAGAAGAGTTTTTTGAAATATCGTAATCCGGTCAATTCTGAATGTGCGCTTGCGCGCGTATATTAATGGGGAAGATTATGAAACATCATAAATACCTTATCGTCGGCGGTGGAATGGCCGCTGATTCCGCTGTTCACGGTATTCGCAAGATCGATCAAGACGGGGCCATTGCCATGATTTGCGGGGAGCGGCATCTGCCTTATGATCGTCCACCCCTGACAAAGTCTCTCTGGAAAGGCTCGGCTTACGAATCCATCTGGCGGAATGCACACGGCCTGAACGTTGCCATGCATCTGGCAAAAAAAGTGGTGGCCGTCGATCCATCAAAAAAAACCGCAACGGATGATGTCGGGAACGTCTATACGTATGAAAAGCTTTTGCTCGCCACTGGCGGCACGGCGCGGCGTTTCCCGGCTTTTGGCGAGAGCATGATCTACTACAGAACCGCGGATGACTATCTTAAGCTGCGGGAGTTGAGTCAGCATGGTTCGGATTTCGTTGTTATCGGAGGCGGCTTCATCGGTTCCGAAATTGCCGCTGCGCTTGCGATGAACAACAAGCGGGTGACGATGATTTTCCCGGAAAGCGGTATTGGCGCGCGTGTTTATGCACCGCCTCTCGCTGAATTCCTGAATTCATACTACCGCGAAAAAGGCGTCACCGTGCTTGCATCAGAAACGGTTAAATCGGTGAGGACTGAAGGCGCCAAAACAATTGTAACCACGGCAAACGGCACGGATATCTCCGCCGATGGCGTCGTTGCGGGACTGGGGATATCACCCAACACCAACTTGGCCACGCAGGCCGGACTGGCGGTGGATAACGGCATTGTCGTGGACGATCAGTTGCGCACGAGCAATCCGGACATTTACGCGGCGGGGGACGTGGCGAACTTCCATAGCGCGCTATTGGATAAGCGTATGCGCGTGGAGCATGAGGATAATGCCAATGTGATGGGTGAAATGGCAGGTCGGAATATGGCCGGGCAATCGGATACCTACCGTCATCAGCCTTTCTTTTATTCCGACCTGTTTGACCTGGGTTATGAAGCAGTGGGAGAACTGGATTCCCGCATGGATATCGTCGAAGACTGGGAAGAGCCTTTCCGTAAAGGCGTCATTTATTATTTACGCGATGGACTCGTGCGCGGCGTGCTGCTTTGGAACACATGGGGACAGGTCGATGCCGCTACGCAGCTAATTGCCAAAAAAACGGTACACTCCAGCGAAACCCTGATGGGCCGCATCACCGGCTAGGCAGACAGTCAGTCACGATTTTCTTGCTATCCCTTCTTGCGGATATAAAAGACGAGCTGGAATGCAAGACCTTGGTTCGGTCGTGCCAGGAAATCTTGCTATTGATCCACGCGAGCAGTGCATATACGGACGGTATCCAAGGCGGCTACAGCATGCCGTTTATTGTTGATTTGGGTTGGAATCCAGATCGATCCCCGAGAATGGCGAAATTCATCTATATTCTCACCGGGTAAATCAGAGAAATAACTGGCACGCGTCATCTTGAAAACCCCTACCCCTACCCTTACCCTTACCCTTACCTTCATCCGGCCGGACGACTGTCACCTTCATTTGCGTGACGGCGAGCAAATGCGCGCAGTTCTGCCGGATACGGCACGGCGCTTCGCCCGCGCCATTATCATGCCCAACCTCAAACCGCCGGTAATCACAGTAGAAATGGCGCTGGCATACCGCGGACATATCCTTGCCGCGCTGCCGCCGGGTATGCGCTTCGAACCTCTGATGACACTCTACCTTACCGACAACACTGCGCCTTCCGAAATTTTCGAAGGCAGGAGAAACGGTACAATACATGGCGTGAAATATTATCCGGCCGGCGCCACGACAAACTCCGCTGCTGGCGTTACTGACATCGCCAGGTGTTACGGGACGCTGGCGGCAATGGAAGAGACGGGTATGCCGCTGCTCGTGCATGGAGAGGTGACTGATCCGGCGGTAGATATATTCGACAGGGAAAAGTCCTTTCTCGACAGGGTATTAATGCCTCTTACGCAACGGTTCCCGCAACTGCGGATCGTGTTCGAGCACATCACTACCGAGGATGCGGTCGCGTTCGTTACCGGCGCACCGGCGCATATTGCAGCCACGATTACCGCCCATCATATGCTGCTTAACCGCAACGCCATGTTCCAGGGCGGCATCCGGCCTCACCACTACTGTCTCCCGGTGCTGAAACGTGAAACCCATCGCCAGAAACTGGTCGAAGCCGCCACCAGCGGAAACCCGAAGTTTTTTCTGGGCACCGATAGCGCGCCTCATCCCCGGTCTGCCAAGGAAAGCACCTGCGGCTGCGCAGGCGTCTACACCGCTCATGCGGCGATTGAACTCTATGCGGAAGCCTTCGAACAAGCGGGGGCGTTGGACAAGCTGGAAGCCTTCGCCAGCTTCCATGGTGCGGATTTCTATAAACTGCCGCGCAACAAGGACAGTATTATGCTGAAGAAAGAAAGCTGGAGCGTGCCGTCGCAACTGGGTTTTGGAAACGAAGCATTGATCCCCCTGCGTGCGGGGGAAAGCCTGGCATGGAAATTAATCGGTTAAAGTGCAAGGTGCGGATTACGCCCGAGTTGTATCATCCGCGTTTTCCACATATCGTCTTCGGAAGCGTGGCAATTCTTGAAACCTCCTTAACTTTGAAACTCCCTTGTTTTTGAAACTTCCTTGAGCATGGCGCCCGGCGCTCTCACCCTTCTGAAGGATATCTTCGGCTATCCCGCTTTTCGTGGTCGGCAGGCCGAGGTGATCGCGCATGTTGCCGGAGGCGGGGATTGCCTCGTATTGATGCCGACCGGGGGCGGAAAATCGTTGTGCTATCAGATTCCGGCGTTATTGCGCGACGGTGTCGCGGTAGTGGTTTCGCCGCTGATTGCGCTTATGCAGAATCAGGTAGCAGCGCTGCATGAAGCCGGAGTGCGCGCGGCGTTTCTCAATTCCTCCCTGCCACAGACGGAAGCGGCCATGGTCGAGCGAGGCATGCTCGCCGGCACATACGATCTGGTCTATGTGGCGCCGGAGAGGCTGTTGACGCCGCGCTTTCTCGATCTTCTGGCGCGCACGCCGCTTTCCCTGTTCGCCATCGATGAGGCGCACTGCGTGTCTCAATGGGGCCATGATTTCCGCCCCGAATACATCCAGCTTTCAATCCTGCATGAGCGATTTCCCAACATACCACGCATTGCCCTGACAGCCACCGCGGATAGCGTGACGCGTGAGGAAATCATCCGGCGTCTTGGCCTCGATGGCGCCGAAATTTTTATTTCAAGTTTTGACCGCCCCAACATTCGCTATCAGATCGTCGACAAAATAAACGGCAAGGCCCAGTTAATCGCTTTTATCCGCGCTGAGCATGATGGCGACGCCGGTATCGTCTATTGCCTGTCGCGCAGGAAAGTCGAGGAAACAGCGGCCTGGCTGGTCGAAAAGGGTATACGTGCCCTTCCGTACCATGCCGGCATGAGTGCGCCGGATCGCAGCCGCAACCAGGAAGAATTTCTGCGCGAAGAGGGCATTGTCATGGTCGCCACCATCGCATTCGGGATGGGCATAGACAAGCCGGATGTGCGCTTCGTGGCTCACCTCGATCTGCCCAAGAGCGTGGAAGCCTATTATCAGGAAACCGGCCGTGCCGGGCGCGACGGTCAAGCCGCCAGCGCATGGATGGCTTACGGCTTGGGCGATGTGGTACAGCAGCGGCGGATGATAGAGGATTCCCCAGCGGAAGCACAATTCAAACGCAGCGCGTCGGCCAAGCTCGATGCGCTGCTGGCACTGTGCGAAGCCACCACTTGCCGTCGTGCGCGCCTGCTCGAGTATTTTGGCGAAGCGCCAGCCAGTGCCGCTTGCGGCAATTGCGATGTCTGCCTCGATCCGCCACAGGTGTGGGACGGGACGGTGGCCGCACAGAAGGCGCTGTCATGTGCATTTCGCACCGGCCAGCGCTTTGGTGCCGGGCATCTGATTGACGTGCTGCGCGGCAACGATACCGCGCGCGTGAGACAATGGGCTCACGATAAGGTCAGCACCTTCGGTATCGGCAAGGAATTGGATGAAAAAGCATGGCGAGCCGTATTCCGCCAACTGGCAGCGCTCGGCTTGCTCGCCGCAGACAGTGAAGGTCATGGTTCGCTGCGTCTTGCCGCAGCCAGCCGCGCAGTGCTGACTGGAAATCAAACGGTGCGTCTGCGCCTGCAACCAGAGCGAAAGAAGGCTACGGCCAAGACCAAGGCGGCGCGCGAAGATAAAATCGCCACGCTTGGCCTCGCGGCGCGTGCACTATGGACGCGCCTGCGTGCATGGCGCACCGAAGCTGCAAAGACACACGGCGTTCCCGCTTATGTGGTGTTTCACGATGCAACACTGGCGGAATTGGTACGCCTGCACCCAAAGACGGAAAATGAACTGCGCGAAGTACCCGGTATCGGCGCAAAAAAACTGGAGAGTTATGGCGATGATCTGCTTATGATTCTTCGAAGCTGAAAAAAACGATAAAAGCATCGCACCGGCACTACCTGTGCGACAAAAAAGCAAGGCAAGTTTGTGCAACCCTGATCGCGCTGGCTGAGGCTGGCACTATATCGTTGACAGTATTTTGACAAGGCCATCCTTGTCGCGCGTCGGCTTCAGCCAGAATCGCGTCACCATTCAAAAAGGGAAATAAAAATGCGCATCCTGCTTATCGCGTTGTTGTGCGCATGCCTTGGCGCCTGCGCATTCCAGCCCTTGACCAGGGGCAACCCCTTCGCCGCCCTCGATGAAAAAATTGCTACTGACACCGTCAACCAGCTTGCGCGACTCTATCCGCCGGCAAAGACGCAATTCAGCCTGGTCGTCTCCGACCCCGAGAGTTTTGGGGCGCTGCTGGCGGACCGGTTGCGCGCCAAAGGGTATGTGCTGTCTGAAAAAACCGAAGAAAGATCCCGGATCATGCCGCCGGATACCTTTGGCGCGGCATTTTCGCCAAAACCGGCTGACGACAACATGCCCAAAGAATCACTCGCGGCCAAACCAGGTATCGAGTTGCGCTACGTACTCAACCATTCGGGTAAAGATTTTTCCCGTATCACAATGATAATCGGCCGCGCTGTGCTGGCGCGCGCCTACCTGATCGAAAACGGCGCCATCACGCCGGTCGGGGCCTGGACGTTCAAAGAGTAGCGCTGGGATCTTGATAGGGTTGTGAAGCAGGAATGCAAGATCATCCGTTTAATGGCTTATTTTTCCCTGTCATACTTGCAATCACGTCAATTAAGGCGCGCAATTCGAAGGGCTTGGAGAGATGCTTCTGAAAACCGGCGTTGATCGCTCTTATTTTATCTTCCGCGCGATTGAATGCGGTAAGCGCAACGGCAGGGGTTTGCCCGCCGGTATGCGCAGGCAGATTCCTTACTTCACGAATGAATTGGTAGCCATCCACCCGGGGCATGCCGATGTCACTGACGATGACATCCGGCCTGTGTATTTGTACCTGTTCCAATCCGTCGGCAGCGTTGCCAGCCGCAATCACACAGGCGTGGTTGAGAGTCAGCATGAGCCTGGTCAACTCCAGCGCATCCGGCTCGTCATCCACGATCAGTATTTTCACTCCGAAAAGTGTAGGACCTTTGCTATCCATTCATAACCTTTTTTGTGAAGCGATGCAGACGATTCCATTCCTGCCGACACGTGCCAAGTATATGCACACCATGGGCTATTAAACCCGTTTGTATATTTGCATTTAATTCCGGATGGCACCGTGCGTTTAGCCACATAGCGAGCACTCTTCATGAACAATCGACCAGAACAGAAGCATTTTCCAAAACATTGCGCATCATGATAGTTGATGACAACAAGGACGCCGCTCCTATGCTTTCAATGTTATTGGACACCGCAGGGCATGAGGCGTTGACCGAGCATAACCCCACACATTTCTATTGAACCCGGATAATCCATTAGGACGCGAGATGATGGCGAGGCAGGTTGCGAGACAGTTTTGCCGGTTGAGAGAAGTCCATAGCTTGGTCTATGGACGCCGCGCAGGTAGCAAAAATGGCGGCGAAAATGGCTGCAAACCGACCGCCAGCACCCGCGTAGGCTCGCAGAGCCGCCTGATGGATTATCTGGGTTGAATATTGACTCGACAGAATCAGTGAGGGCTTCTTTGACATCGCAACATAAGAAAAGTGGTCTCACTGCATTGACCGTGGCGGCAGTAGGGATCGTTTATGGCGATATAGGCACTAGCCCCCTCTACACCATGAAAGAGGTATTCTCGGAAAAACATGGTCTTGTTCTCAATACCCCCAATTTATTGGGTGTCGTCTCGCTGATTGTCTGGGGCCTCATCCTCATCGTATCCCTCAAGTACGTCACCCTCATCCTGCGCGCGGATAATCGGGAAGAGGGCGGCATCATGGCGCTGATGGCACTGGCGCTATCTTCAGTGGGCAAGGCGTCGCGCTGGTATTTCCCGGTAACGGTGATAGGCTTGTTTGGCGCAGCGCTGTTCTATGGTGACAGCGTCATTACCCCGGCGATCTCGGTACTCTCCGCCATCGAGGGTCTGGAAGTCGCCACGCCCGTGTTGAAACCCTATGTCGTACCGCTCACTGTCGCCATCCTGGTAGGGCTGTATGCGCTGCAATCCAGAGGTACTGCCGGTATAGGCAGTTGGTTCGGTCCGATCATGCTCGTCTGGTTTTTTACGCTGGCTGCCATGGGTATCGTCAATATCGTTCAAGCGCCGGAAGTTCTGGTTGCGCTCAATCCGTGGCACGCAATCATTTTTTTGAATGACAATCGCTTGATCGCCTTTATTGCCCTTGGTGCGGTGGTTCTGGCTTTTACCGGCGCTGAGGCCTTGTATGCTGATATGGGCCACTTCGGCGCCAAGCCTATACGCCTGGCATGGTTTTCCATCGTGTTTCCGGCACTGGCACTCAATTATCTGGGGCAGGGTGGATTATTGCTGTCCAATCCAGGTGCCGTGAGCAACCCTTTTTTTCACCAACTGGGTGCTTGGAGTACCTATCCCCTGGTTATCTTATCGACGGTCGCAACCGTCATTGCTTCACAAGCAACGATTTCAGGCACCTTCTCGATGACCAGGCAAGCCATAGCACTTGGCTTCCTGCCCCGGATGAAGATCGTGCACACCTCGGCCATGCAGATCGGCCAAATCTACATCCCGATTGTTAACTGGCTGCAACTGACTGCCGTATTAATTGCCGTGACAGGATTCGGTTCATCTTCCAATTTGGCCGCAGCATATGGAATCGCCGTCACCGCAACCATGCTCGTAACGACGATATTGACCTTCTTTGTCCTGCGCTACCGCTGGAAATATAACCTTGCTTTAACCATGCTTGGCACGGGTTTCTTTCTGGTGATCGATCTTGCATTCTTCTCCGCCAACACGCTCAAAATATTGCATGGCGGATGGTTCCCGCTACTGTTGGGACTTTTCCTGTTCACCATCATGCTGACCTGGAAGCAGGGACGCCGACTGGTTTTTGAGAACCTGAACAAACATGCCATCCCCCTCAAGGATTTTTTGCGGTCACTCTTCAAAACGCCGCCAATGCGCGTGCCTGGCACCGCGATCTTCCTGCATGGTGATATCGATGGCGTCCCCCACGCGCTGCTGCATAATTTGGCGCATAACAAGGTATTGCATGAGCGCGTCGTGTTTCTGACGGTACGTATGGTTGAAGTTCCCTGGATGCCTGTATCCGAACGGGTACAAATAGAAGAACTTGGCAATCAGTGTTACCAGATCATCATTCAATACGGCTTTAAAGATGAGCCGCACGTTCCACAAGCATTGGAACTATGCAAGCAATATGGCCTGGAGTTCGAGATGCTGGCCACGTCGTTCTTCATCGCACGCCAAACCATTCTCTCGAGTCCAGGGACGGGAATGGCCCGATGGCGGGAGCATCTCTTTATCGGTATGTCGCGTATTGCTCGCGGCGCAGCGGATTACTATCAAATCCCACCTAACCGTGTAATTGAGCTGGGGACGCAAGTCGAGATTTGAGCGTAGGTAGAGGCATTACCTTTATTTGAGAACATACGCTTCGCGCCGCACCTCATGATATGCCACGCATGACTTGGGGATAGAAGCGTTAGCTGCCATTGGACTGATAAACTTGAGAACCGATACAGGCCAACGCTCTACCACCAACAAGTAGGCCCAGGATAAGGATTTTATGCAAATGAGGCTACGGCCATCATAATCACCGCAAGCGCCATCACAGCTGTCGCAAGCCAACCGAGTATCCGAAGCCGGGACGTGACGATAAACTTCCCCATTATTTCCGGTTTCGCGGCCATCGACATCATTATTGCCATGATGGGCACCGCAATAACGCCATTGATGACAGCACTCCAGAACAGTGCTTTGATTGGGTCGATGGAAGTAAAATTGAGCATCACGCCTGAAAGCGTTGCGGCGATCAGGGTCATATAAAAACCCGTGGCCTCCAGGAGCTTGCGGCCCAAGCCGATACGCCATCTGAAGGATTCCGCCACAGCATAGGCGGCCGAGCCTGCGAGAACCGGCACGGCAAGCAATCCGGTACCTACTATGCCTGCCGAAAATAACAAAAACGCATATTCACCTGCTATGGGACGCAGCGCTTCCGCCGCCTGTGCAGACGTCTGGATATCCTTGACACCATGTTGATGCAAGGTGACCGCTGCCGTCAGCATAATGAAAAACGCGATCAGGTTGGAAAATCCCATCCCGACGTAAGTATCCATCTTGATACGCTGAAGATGATCGCGCGCCTGCTCCGGTGCGTCTTTAAGGGGCTTCTCACCTTTTGACGCCCGTTGTTCCTCAACTTCCTGCGAAGCTTGCCAGAAAAACAGATAGGGACTGATGGTGGTGCCGAACACAGCAACAACCGCCACCACATAATCAGTTTCGAAAGAGACGGAAGGGGTGATTATGCTGCGAAAGACGTCACCCCATGGAACCTCGACGGCGAAAACCGTGGCGACATAAGCAAAAAGCGACAGCGTCAATAATTTCAATATCGGCGCATATCGTGGAAACGGTATGAAAACCTGAAGCACAAGGGACACCACGGCGAATGCCACCCCATACAGATGCGCCGGCCCACCGATCAGGAGCTTGAGCGCTGCAGCCATTGCGCCGATATCGGCAGCAATGTTGATTGTGTTTGCGATCACAAGCAAGCAGACGAGGCCGTGCAGAACCCATGGAGAATAATGCTCGCGAATATTGGCCGCAAGCCCATTACCGGTAACCCGTCCAATGCGGGCGCTGACAATCTGGATGCCCACCATAAGGGGAAAAGTCAAGAATGTCGTCCACAGCATCGAATAGCCGAATCCGGCTCCTACCTGCGAGTAGGTGGCAATTCCGCTCGGATCGTCATCCGCTGCGCCGGTGATAAGCCCGGGGCCCAGTTTTTTCCAGACCGGGCCGTTATGTAAAACGGAAGTCTCTTCCTCCTTCATACAGGTTCTCTCGAAGTCGTCGGCCTCTATCGCTCCCGTATGCCCTGACAACGAATGGCTGCGCCATTGCGCCAAGCTTGAACCTCGAAGAATGGATCTTTATTTGAAAAAGATAAAACTCGCCTTTTCGGGACGTTCCCGCCTGAACCGCCTGATCAGGCGTGGATCACCAGTGTCTCTTTGCACGGTTCCAGCGATACAGCAGGCGGGCAAACAAATTGTACGCCAATTGCGTAAGTTGCCTGAACACCGGTAAACGCAGTAATGCGGCCAACCAGCGCTGACCCGGCGTCTGTGACCACAGACGAGCGAACGCATCGGCGCCTACGCTGAGCTTGCCATCCGCACTCCTGACGTGGAGCCGCTCCCGCACCTGCTCCAACGGCGCGCCTGTCTCCTCCGCCGCTTCCGGATGAGCATGTACATCGATCCACTGGATGTCCTTGATACCGCACGCTTCCATACGCTTGCGCTGATCCTTGATTCCCGCATTACAAACGGGGCATGCGCTGTTGTAATAGACCTTGCTGGACATTTTCCTCGACCCCATCTATTTCAACCTAAATCCGGTAGTTGACCGCTCATTTAATAGATCAGTGTCATGATTAATAACAATATTTCATATTATTTGACGCTCACCTTCCGGGTGAGGGCGCTACGGGATGAATTGCACAGTTTTTGCGGCACATGGCTGCGTTGCAACTCCTTGGAATGGAACGACCATTCCGCGTCGTTGCGCCTTGCCCTGCACCCCAAAAACCGTACACTTCTCCCCGTCCAACTACCGGATTTAGGTTCAAACGAAACAGGAACAGAGCCACCTTGAACGCACGCGTCCCGGCTCACTCACAGCGATAGACAACACCCAGGACCGTGGTGTTTGATGTGCCTTTGCTGCCCCATGCATTGGTATTACTGGAGTCTTGCACCCAAACGTAGTTTCCGCCCATTTTAGATGCCTTGTTGCGCAGGTCGTTTCGGGCACCGATAAGTAGATTTTCGTTTGATGTATAGTCGCCGGTAAACCAATTGCCCTGAGAGCCGACGACGTCGCCAAGCGCTTTGCAATTGCCGGTTGGTTTTTCAGTCAGAAGCTCAACGGACCTTCCTGCCGGCGTCGGCGAAATCGCTGAACAGCCGACAAGAATAAGAACCGATACCACGACACCTGTTTTCATGATCATTTTTTCTCCCCTATACGATATTTTTGGTCTTTTGATCATCGTTCGCTGAAACATAGAGTCGGTCATCAGGCAGTTGTGGAGAAGATTTCAGGATTCCCGCTTGCGCCCTGTTTGGAACCGGCTCATAAACAATTTTGAAAAGAAGATTGCAGGTTCTAAGTACAAATTCAACCGGGTAATGGCCACCAAAGCTCCCGATGGTAAGAGATGTGATTCACACTTTTGGACTATGCATGTGATTATGCATGTTTTGGCCCAAACATGATAATGCCCATGCCCGCAAGCGCCACCAGAGACCCTGCCACGTCCCATGCCGTTGGCCTGATGCCGTCGACAGCCCAGAGCCAGAGAATCGCAACAAAAATATAGACACCTCCATACGCGGCGTAGGTACGGCCTGCCGCTGTGGGATGGAGAGTGAGCAGCCATGCGAATAACGCGAGGCTTACGGCAGCGGGTATCAGCAACCAGGCACTCTGGCCCTGATTGAGCCAGAGATAAGGCAGATAGCAGCCTATAATCTCGGCAACAGCCGTAGCCAGGAAAAGAAAAAGGATCTTTAGTTCAAACATATCGGGCACCTCAACAATCACATCCGAACGACACCTCTTGCAAACAGAACGTATAAGCTGATCGCGGTGCAATGCGTACATTCAAAGTGATGAATAATGCACAACACTGACTGGCGCAATCTGCTATTTTTCTTTTACTCCCCTTTTGCATTCGCTTCTTGAACGGAACGCTTCCCTACCGCCTTGAAGAGTTCAGGTATGGCGATCGTATTCGACATGTTTGCGACAAAGTCCGGAATCAGACCGCCGGGATTCGTCAGCAGCGTGTAGGTTAACCGTGTGCGCATGCCGCCATCAAGCGGTGCCACAAGCCAGGAGCCTTCGTTAAGCTTGACACGCACGACCCCCTCGATCTCGGGTTGCACCTCGGGGACTGCCTCCCACTCAATCTTGAATACGCCACTGTTTGAGGCCGTGCCGCGTGTCATCCTGACCCTGAGTAGATAGTCGCGCTCACTGACGAGCGGCGGCGCTATACGCGCGTAAGTGACAACCTGGCTATTTCCCTTGCGGCTGAGTATGCGTGACTCCTCTACATAAGGCATGAAATCCGGGTAATGCTCGAAGTCGCTGAGAACATCAAAAACAACCTCTGGCCGGACCTCCACCTCGCCAGTTGCCACGATTCTACGACCCTCATCCACGTCTTTTATAAAAATGACCAGTTCGCTGGTACGATAAGCCTCCGTCCAGTCCGGCCCAGGGCTCTTCACGTCGAGCGCCTGCGCAGGTATGGCAGCGAATACAGCAGCTGCGGCAAAAACAGCAATGCAGCGCATGGAACTCCCGATAAATATTGGGTTGACAGCTTCGTCATGTGTAAAGAGTGCTTCTATTCGGCATCCGGCCGGTCTTTGGTCAGGCGAATACTACGGAACCAGCCGCCCGCCAGTACCGGCACATCCGTTTCCATTTTCAATTCAGGAACGCCTTCCAGCACCTCTTCAAATATAACATCGAGCCGTGTAACAATATGCTGCGACAGCAGATTCAGCGCTCTTCTCAGCCACGCGGTCTCACCCGGCTTGAGGAACTTGTCGAGTATCAGCACGTGGCCGCCCGGCTTCAGCACGCGCGCCGTCTCTCTCAAACATGAACGCGCATCGGGAACGATCGCCAGAATGAGATGCAACACCACATAGTCGAAGGAAGCGCCGGCAAATGGAAGCGCCATGCTGTCGCCACGAACGAGATTCAAATGCAGATTTCCGATCCGGGGTTTCGCGCGTTCCAGCATGGCGGCGGTAAGATCCAGACCGGTATAAGTATGGCCTGGGGGGAGATAGGGCAAGTCGAGGCCCGTCCCAATACCGCTGATCAGGATGTTGAGGCCACCTTGCCGGGACTGTTGCGGTAGTTGTGCCAGGCTTGCTGCACGCAGACCGGTGCCTGCAGCCGCTAGAAAAGCATCGTAAAGCGGCGCGATAATCGTGTAGGAATGGCGCAAGGACATGAGGGATTTTTTCCTAGCTTCGATTCCGCTTCCCGGCCGCAGCGGGCTTGGCAGGCTTGGCCGGCTTATTGGATCGCACTGGGCTCTGCGGCAGGATAGGCTGGGTACGATAGGCCCAAATAATCATGATTATTCCTGCGACAATCATCGGCAACGATAGCCATTGACCCATGCTGATACCGAGCGTCATTACCCCCATGAAGCCATCCTCCGGTTCGCGGAAAAATTCGGCGGCCGAACGAAATACGCCGTAACCGATAAGAAACATGCCGGACACTGCTGCGACCGGTCTCGGTTTCGCCGAATAAATCCATACCAGCACAAAAAAAGCCAGCCCCTCCAATGCAAACTCGTAGAGTTGCGAAGGATGACGCGGGAGGCTGTCCACGTTAGGGAAGATCATGCCCCAGGCGACATCGGTCGGGCGCCCCCACAACTCGGCGTTTATGAAATTACCGATCCGGCCGGCACCCAGGCCCAGCGGTACCAGCGGTGCAATGAAATCCGTTACGGCCAGCCACGGCAATTTATATTTTCGGGCCAGCAGCGCCATTGCGGATATTACGCCGAGAAAACCGCCGTGAAAGGACATTCCACCCTGCCAAACCGCAAGGATCTCCAGCGGATGCTGTAGATAATAGCCGAACTGGTAAAATAATACATGACCCAGGCGGCCACCCAATATCACACCCAACACGCCGTAAAACAGCATGTCGTCGAGCATGGCGCTTGTGAATACGCCTTGAGGGTTTTGCTTGATGCGATGGCGCCCCAGCAGGATGAACGACGCGAATCCGATGAGATACATAAGTCCATACCATCGAATGGCAAGCGGCCCGAGATGGATGGCGATGGGGTCGAACTGCGGGTGAACGAGCATGGGCTTCCGCTTTTTTGAGGTAAAATAACTGTTGATTTGGCGAGCGGACAATATAGCCGCTTCAGCGCGATAGCGGCGAAGGCCGGTATCCAAAGCGTACCATATAAAATTTATTTGCCGGCTGTATGGATCCAGCTAGCCATAATCACGAAACGGGTTTCTCTCCGGGCAATAATTATACATACGGCCAATCGCTATTAACCGCAGAAGACACATAAAAAGAACGCGCTTCTTTTTATCCCGGATGTTTCATAAATTCGCGTGATGATTGCGCAGGATTTTGTTTTGTAGGGAGATTTTGTGAAAGAGTGGCGTAGTTATTCATACGCCCGACTGAACGAAATTTTCATACGAAACAAAAGACCAGCAAGGGCGCGCGTCAATTTATGAAACATCCGGGTTATATCACCGATCAAGGTTAAATCACTTCCTTAATGCTCCCCCGCGACTCGGGGCTTTTCAAAGTTTATCAATATTCTCAAGGAGTATTCATGTCAGACAATCAACGCAGCCGCGCGATAACCCAGGGGGCGCAGCGTTCCCCCAACCGCGCCATGCTGCGGGCGGTCGGCTTCGGCGATAAAGATTTCGACAAACCTATCGTGGGCGTAGCTAACGGTTTTTCCACCATTACCCCCTGCAACAAGGGACTGAACGAGTTAGCTCTTAATGCCGAGCGTGCATTGAAAGAAGCGGGGGCGATGCCGCAAATGTTCGGCACGATCACCGTATCCGATGGCATCTCCATGGGCACGGAAGGAATGAAGTACTCGCTGGTGTCGCGCGAAGTGATTGCGGACTCGATCGAGACAGCGGTGCAGGCAGAAAGCATGGATGGAGTCATTGCGATCGGAGGTTGCGACAAGAACATGCCGGGCGCAATGATTGCAATGGCGCGAATGAACGTTCCCGCCATTTTTGTGTACGGCGGGACCATCAAGCCCGGCCACTACAACGGCAGGGATCTCACCATCGTAAGCGCCTTCGAAGCTGTCGGACAGTATACGGCGCACAAGATAGACGAGAAGGAACTGCTCGAAGTAGAGCGCCGCGCCTGCCCCGGCGCTGGTTCTTGCGGCGGCATGTTTACCGCCAATACCATGTCGTCAGCCTTCGAAGCGATGGGAATGAGCCTGCCTTACTCTTCCACCATGGCGGCAGAGGATGACGAAAAGTACGTGAGTGCCGCCCGCTCTGCGGAAGTCCTGGTGGATGCCATCAGGAAGCAGATCCGCCCACGCGACATCATCACGAGAAAATCGATCGAAAATGCCATCGCCGTGATTATGGCGGTGGGTGGCTCGACCAATGCCGTCCTGCATTTTCTGGCCATTGCCCATGCGGCGGAAGTAACGTTGACCATCGACGATTTTGAACGCATGCGCGGCAAGGTGCCGGTGCTGTGCGATTTGAAGCCCTCGGGACGGTATGTTGCCACCGATCTGCATAAAGCGGGGGGCGTTCCCCAAGTAATGAAAATGTTGCTTGAACACGGCCTGTTGCATGGCGATTGCGTAACCATAAGTGGCCAGACCGTGGCGGAAGTATTAAAGGATATCCCGTCGACGCCGCGCAAGGATCAGAATGTCATCCGGCAATGGGAAAATCCCATGTATGCGCAGGGTCACCTCGCCATACTCAAGGGTAATCTTGCCACCGAGGGCTGTGTAGCCAAAATAACCGGGGTGAAAACACCAAAGATTACCGGCCCGGCACGGGTATTCGAATCCGAAGAAACCTGTATGGCGGCCATTCTTGCACGGCAGATCCAGCCCGGCGACGTCGTCGTGATACGCTACGAAGGCCCCAAGGGAGGCCCTGGAATGCGCGAAATGCTTTCCCCCACCTCCGCCCTTATTGGAGAAGGTCTGGGAGATTCGGTCGGGCTCATCACCGATGGCCGCTTTTCCGGAGGTACTTACGGGATGGTGGTCGGCCACGTGGCACCTGAAGCTTTCGTGGGCGGCACTATCGCGCTGGTGCATGAAGGCGATTCCATTACCATCGACGCCGAACAGCGGCTGCTGCAACTCAACGTCTCCGGCGAAGAACTGTCACGGCGCCGCGCCGAATGGAAGCCGCCGCATCCGCGTTATACGCGCGGAGTCCTTGCCAAATATGCGAAATTGGTTTCGAGCGCCAGCCGAGGAGCAATAACAGATTAATCGCAAGCTTCTCCGCGTGGTCCAATTATCCTAAATCCGGTAGTTGGACGGGGGAAGTGTATGGTTTTTGGGGTGCAGGGCAAGGCGCAACGACGCGGAATGCGACCGCGCAGGGCGAAGCAGTGCCTTCCGCAGGAAGGTGCGACCCCGAAGCGGGATGCGGGCGCCCCCTTGCGTGTGGAGCGCGATCGCGGCATCCCCTGCGCTGCCCGATCCCCGCTGCGCGAGGCCCCCTCGGGCGACGCTTCGGGGCGCCGTTCCATTCCAAGAAGTTGCAACGCAGCCATGTGCCGCAAAACCGTGCAATTCACCCCGTAGCGCCCTCACCCGGAAGGTGAGCGTCAAATAATAAGAAATGTTGTTATTAATCATAACACTGATCTATTAAATGAGCGGTCAACTACCGGATTTAGGATTATCATGCTCAACCATCTCTCCGGTGAAACCAGTCCTTATCTGCTTCAACATGTGAACAACCCGGTGGACTGGTATCCCTGGGGAGAGGAAGCACTGGCACTCGCTCGTGCGCAGAATAGGCCGATACTGCTCTCGATCGGCTACTCGGCCTGTCACTGGTGCCACGTCATGGCGCATGAATGTTTCGAAGATGCGCAAGTTGCCATGGTGATGAACCAGCATTTCGTGAATATCAAGGTAGATCGCGAAGAACGTCCCGATATCGACCAGATTTATCAGATAGCCCTTTACATACTAACCCGGCGTAACGGCGGATGGCCGCTGACGCTATTTCTGACGCCGGATCAAAAACCATTCTTCGGCGGCACGTATTTTCCTAAAGCACCTCGGCACGGCCTGCCGGGTTTTCTCGATTTATTGCCACGCGTGGCAGAGGCATATCAGGTCCGAGGTGAGCAGATCGAGCGGCAAGGCGAATCGCTGCTGAAGTCGCTTGCCAACATGCTTCCGTCAGGAAACCCGGAAGCACCGGCATTTTCGGAACAACCGCTCGACCAGGCGCTGGCGGAGCTGGAAAACCGCTTCGATTCAGTCAATGGCGGCTTTGGAGACCCCCCAAAATTCCTCCACCCCACGGAACTGGAGTTTTGTTTGCGCCGCTACTTTGCCGCAGGGAATGCCCAAACCTTGCACATGGCATCCCATACCCTGCAAAAGATGGCGGAGGGCGGCATCCATGATCAGTTGGGCGGCGGCTTCTGCCGCTACAGCACCGATGAGTACTGGCATATTCCGCATTTCGAGAAGATGCTTTATGACAATGGACCATTACTGCGGCTCTATGCCGATGCGTGGCTCGCCACCCGTAATCCCCTGTTTGAACAAGTGGTGGAGGAAACAGCCGCATGGGTAATGCGGGAGATACAGTCGCAAGGGGAAAACGGAACGGGTGGAGGAACCATCGGTGGCGGTTATTACTCGACGTTGGATGCCGATTCCGAAAACGAGGAAGGCAAGTTCTACGTGTGGGACCGCGATGAGGTGGCGCAAACCGTGTCACCGGAAGAATATGCCGTGGTTGCGCCCTATTACGGCCTTTTGGATAACCCTAACTTCGAGCACAAGTACTGGAATCTGGAAATTGCACAGCCGCTTGCGGCCTTGGCTGTAAATGCCGGTATCAGCCAGGAGGAAGCGCAACAAAGGCTCGAGTCGGCGCGGAGCAAACTTTTCCGCAAACGGGAATTGCGCGTGCATCCTGGCCGTGACGAAAAAATTCTCACCAGTTGGAACGGGCTGATGATCAAGGGAATGGCGCGCTGCGGCCGTGTATTCGAGCGGGACGATTGGGTGCAATCGGCTACCCGCTCAGTTGATTTCATTCGCTCCACGCTATGGAGAGACAACCGCCTGCTTGCCACCTACAAGGATGGCAAGGCACATCTCAACGCATATCTCGACGATTATGCTTTCCTGCTGGATGGATTACTGGAACTGATGCAGGCTGAGTTTCGTCAAGCTGACCTGGAATTCGCCGTTGCACTGGCAGAGGTGTTGCTGGAGCAATTCGAGGACAAGCAGGCGGGTGGTTTTTTCTTTACCAGCCATGATCACGAAAAACTGATATATCGTCCCAAGCCTGCTCACGACAACGCCACGCCTTCAGGCAACGGCGTGGCAGCGCATGCTCTGCAGCGACTAGGGCATCTGCTCGGAGAATTCCGCTATTTGCAGGCAGCAGAGCGCACGCTGGGCTTGTTCTATCCCGCCATTTCCCACTACGCGAGTTCCTGTTGCAGCCTGCTGACGGCATTGGAGCTATCGCTGACGCCACCACAAATCGTCATCCTGCGAGGTCAGCGGCATGCGCTGGCAGAATGGAAAAATGCGTTGCGGTGCATTTCTCCATACACCCTTGTGTTTGCGCTGCCTTTGGAACTTGTCGGGCTACCGCCAAGTCTGAATAAACCTGTAGCAACGAGTAGTGCTGTCAACGCCTGGGTCTGCCACGGCGTTAAGTGTTTACCGGAGATATCTGACTTGCAGCAATTGCTGAGCATCTGCGAAATGAGGTAAGATAGGTCCGCCTTTCTAAAATTAATCAACGGATAAAGGAGCGAGAGTATGAAAGCTGTCTGGATAGGAATGGTTGCGGCATCAGCCCTGTTAATGGTAGGTACCGCGCAAGCAAACGCGGACCTGGCAAAAAGTAGTGGCTGCCTGAATTGCCACACGGTGGACAAAAAACTGGTCGGACCCGCGTTAAAGGATATCGCCGCCAAGTATAAAGCTGACCCGGCTGCCGCAGACAAGCTGGCAGTGAAAATACAGAAGGGAAGTCAGGGAGTCTGGGGTCCGATTCCGATGCCGCCGAATTCAAAGGTCAATGATGCCGATGCCAAAACCCTGGCACAGTTTATTTTGTCGCTCAAATAAACCCGGGTTAAGTTAAAAAAGCCGGCGCTTGATGTGCCGGCTTTTTTGTTTGCCATTGCGCAAGGCGGCGGCGTGGAGTAAAGATGCTTTCCTGCAATTTATTCCGAATTATAAAAAATGCTTTTGTGTGCTTGTTCATGGGTAACACATGAGCTGGTTCGCATCCAACCTGCTGAGTGCATTCCTGATGCCGCCGTTCAGCGTCATTCTTTTAGGCGCTGCAGGGATTTTGCTTCTGAAACGTAGGCCGGAGTTAGGTAAGCTTATGGTATTTTCAGCGCTGACCTTGCTTTATTTGCTATCCATTCCGTTCGTCGCCGAGGCCCTTCTGCAAAGACTGGAGACGCCGCCCGGACACAATCCCTTTGATAACGATGTGCAGGCAATCGTGGTACTGGGCGGCGGCACTTACTACCATGCGCCGGAATATGGCAGCGACACTGTCGGCCGCTATAGCCTGCAGCGTATACGCTACGCGGCGGAACTGCACCGCCGCACAGGCAAACCCATCCTGGCGACGGGCGGCACTCCGCTGGGAAGCGAATCATCTGAAGCGGCGCAAATGAAAGCGGTACTGGAAAAGGAGTTTCAGGTTCCGGTCAAGTGGACAGAAGGCGCTTCGCGAAACACCCGTGAAAATGCCTACAAGAGCTTCGTGATACTCAACAGGGACGAGATCAGGCGGATCGCACTCGTTACTCATGCCTGGCACATGCCGAGAGCGGCCAGGGAATTCGAACAGGCCGGCTTCAAGATTGTCCCTGCTGCGACTGCATACACTACCCGCTATAAAACGGATATATTCGCATTCATTCCCACGGCGGCCGCGCTGCAAAAAAGCAGCCTGTTCTTCCATGAAGTCATCGGCATAGCGTGGTATCGGCTGACGTCGGCTTCCGGGTAAACGTCGTTCTTCGAACGAAGCTGCGATTTACTCGTGCATGTTCGCAGCGCGCCGCAGTGCAATAAGCCAAGCGATTGCGTCGCTGATCAGCAACTTATGTTATTCGCTGTTGCCTGGAACCAGGATTAAAATAACACCCGGATACTTTTTGGAAAAACCAGCATGAAAACACGTATTAAATGGAACGATGGCATGAGCTTTCTGGCTGAATCCGGCAGCGGCCATGTCGTGCTGATGGATGGGCCACCGGAAGCCGGTGGCAGAAATCTCGGGCCGCGTCCGATGGAAATGTTGCTGATGGGGACCGGCGGTTGCGCAGCTTTCGACGTGGTACTGATTCTGAAAAAGAGCCGTCAGGATATCAGCGATTGCGTGGTGGAAATCGAGGCGGAACGGGCTCCGCAAGAACCCAAGGTATTCACCCATATTCATTTCCATTTTATCCTGACTGGAAAAAAGCTGAATCCCCAGCAAGTAGAGCGGGCGATCACTCTTTCCGCAGAAAAATACTGTTCAGCTTCGATAATGCTGGGAAAAACGGCGAAACTAACACACGACTTTGAAATCGTGGAGAGCTGAAGAGTCTTCGTTAAACCTGAATGCCGCAGGTTGGAAGAGCAATCGGAAGGGGTAGAGTGGGCCTCACCAAAAAGGTGAGGTTCATGAGCACAAAAACTCTTCCGGGTGATGGCGTTGAATTGATAAATGCGCTGAAAAATGAGCGGTCAACTGCGGGACGCAGTTCAAGCCTTTGGTTCAAACCCAATATGCCGTTTTCGTCATCACTTTAGAACCCAGCTTCATCATCAGCTTCACGGGCATGGGCAAATCCACGCCACCCTGCGACATGGCGGCGGTAGCGTGACCCGCTTCGTCGATTTGCATTTGTGCGACGATGGCGCGGCTTTTCCCGTCGTTATGCGGCAAGCGTTTTAAATGCCCAGCCAGGTGGGATGTCACCTGGCGTTCGGTTTCCGCAAGAAAACCAAGGTTCCACTTATCGCCGAGTGTGCCCGCCAATGCGCCCATGGCGAGTGATCCGCCATACCATAACGGATTCAGCAGGCTCTTGCGCCCGCTCAATTCCGCAATACGCCGCTCGGTCCAGGCAAGATGTTCGGTTTCCTCGCGCGCCGCCTGCGCCAGGGTATGTTGCACCTCTACGTTACGCGCAGTCAGCGCCTGTCCCTGATATAGCGCTTGCGCGCAAATTTCGCCGGTATGATTGATGCGCATCAGTGCGTTGGATTCACTTTTCTCCGAATCGCTCAATTCGACTTCGGGCAGCCCAGCTCCTGGAACGGGCCGCAGTGTTTGTGCCGGCGTCAACAGCGTGCGCAGTGCGTGATCGAAACCGATAATGAATTTATCCAGATTCGGCATGGCAGTCCTAAGCAAACGATACTAAATTAAATTCGAGAGGTTACATTCATCTGCCGCGCTATGAGCGTAACCGGATGCAACACTTCAATTACTGATCCGGCTTCGCGCAGCGCGCTTGCAACATGCATGGCACAACCTACATTTGATGTGGCGAGATAACGAGCCCCGCTTGCATTTACTGCGGCGATTTTATCATGCAGCAGCACTTTTGCCACCTCCGGCTGGTCGAGAAAATAGGTCCCAGCGGCACCGCAGCATTGATCGTTTCCAGCCAGCGGAGCGATCTGCGCGCCAGGAATGCGCGCGAGCAGCGCATAGGAAGAGGCGGAACCGCGCAACACATTGCGTAAACTACAGGGTTCGTGCACTGAGATTTTATGCGCCAATGGCGCAAGCGTTATGCCATCCCATCCCTCAGCTATTGCCAGAAACGCACTGATGTCCATGACTTTGGCCGAAAACCGCTTGCTCGGCAGCATGTCCCCGGCGCACCCGTTCCCGGCTTCCCATTCTGCCGCAGACTCTTTTGAGCCTGGCGATGGGGACAAAATGGAATACTCCGCCAACTGCACGCCGCAACCCGACGCCGTGCTGATAATCGCCTCCAGATTCAGCCCATCGAAAGCACTGATGTTCCGATGTGCAAGTTGCGCCGCCGTTTGCCTGTCACCGCTATGCTGGTGCAAAGCACCACAGCAGGTCTGCGCGGGCGGCACATGCACCGTGTAACCCAAACGATTGAGGACGACTATTGTCGCGTTGAGCGTTGCAATATCCGTCAGTCGTGCCACGCAACCGAGGAACAGGCCGACTTCTCCGCGTGGCTGTCCAGTAGCGGGATAAACTGCTTGCCATGATCCCGAGAAATTTGATCCACCGGGCAAAGAATAAGGCTTATCGATGCGCGGCAACTGCGCTTCCAGCAAAATCAGCTTCGTTTTTCCCAATAAACCGGACTTACGCAACAGCTTCTGCATACCGCTTCGCTGATAAAAACGTAAGAGGGGGCGCAACATATCGATACGCGTGGGTTTGCCGATTACTTCATGCTCTACCCACCGGCGAAACCAGGATTTTGGGGTCTGTGTACTTCCTCCCAGCGGTTTGGATGGGGATGCCATCATCGCACGGGTCCCGTCTATCAGTTGTCCAAAACGCACATGGTTGGGGCATACGGACTCGCAGGCGCGGCAGGTGAGGCACCGGTCAATGTGCAGCGCAAAGCGCTCGTTCATTGGAATACGCCCGCCGGCAACCCCACTCATCAGAGCGATGCGCCCTCGAGGCGAGTCGGCTTCCGATTGCGTTACGCGATAGGTGGGGCAATGCGGCAGGCACAGACCGCATGCAACACAACGGTTGGCTTCGGCGATCAGCGAATCCAGAGAAAAATCGGACGGAAGATCAGTGGGTTTCATGATCGCATCGACCCAAAAAAGGCCGTAGACACATTTTTCATGTTTTTGCTGGCGCTGCTGACATTCGGAGAGTCTAGCAGCCTGTCGGACTTAAAGGAAATCGGCTGCAAAAGCGTCTGACTAGTTCTTATCAGGCATCAATTACTGGAGAGAGCACGTGGTTTAGGACAACAAAACCACGCTACAATTTCCGAACCTCCATTTTTGATACACTGCCCCCTATCTTGGAAGCATTTTTTACCTCCACCGTGCTGGTAGCGCTGGCTGAGATCGGCGACAAGACTCAGCTTCTTTCATTTGTACTTGCAGCCAAGCTACGGCGGCCCTACCCGATAATGGCCGGTATCTTCGTGGCCACGCTATTCAACCATGCGCTCGCGGCGTCGGTCGGCGCATGGCTGGCGAGCCTGATCTCTCCTCAATTTCTCGGTTGGGTCGTCGGGCTATCGTTCATCGGATGCGGGCTTTGGGCGCTCAAACCAGATGCACTGGAAGGGAACCTGCGTTTTTTTAGCGCCGGGGCATTTGTCACCACGCTAATTGCTTTCTTTCTGGCGGAGATGGGAGACAAGACGCAACTTGCAACGGTGGCATTGGCCGCCCGCTATGATGCGCTGACAGCGGTTGTGTTGGGAACCACGCTGGCATGATGCTTGCTAACGCACCCGCCGTCTGGATGGGCAAGGTACTTGCAGACCGTATCAATATGACACTGATGCGATGGTTCGCGGCTGCGTCATTTTTGCTGCTGGGAATATGGTCACTGGCGGGCGGAACACCGCCTCATTGACGTACCATTGACATATTAATCCGGTCCGGTAATTCCGTATATGTAACGTTCGAGCTGATGAATAACGAACTCGCGCCCGGAAATGGCCTCCTTGACCAGATCGCCGATGGAAATAATGCCGACCACTGTATTGTTTTCAAGCACGGGCAAGTGCCGTACCCGTATCGCGGTAACCAATGCCATGCAGTCTTCAGCCGAATAGTCGGGGGTTACATATGCCACTTGCGAAGTCATGATTTCCTTAACCGGGATATCTTTCGCGGATCTATCCAGCAGGTATGCCTTACGCGCATAATCTCTTTCAGTGAAGATACCGGTCAGTTTTCCATCCTGCAGCACCAGCAATGCACCGATGTTTTGTGCAGCCATCAATTGCATGGCGTCGTATACGGATTTGTCCGGCTCGATGCTCGCATATTCGAATCCCTTGCCCTGCAGTAATTGCCTCACGGTCGCCACGGCATTCCCCTATTTGAGTTTCGAATGTTCGAAGATTTCTTTATCAGTTGAGTTAATCATAGCATGCGAGGAGAAAAACCTGGGCTGCTTCCCTACTTCGAATAGTGCACCTGGCTTGCGGACAAGGTAGCTGCTGTTGTTCGTAACCGCAGTGTTCCAGCCTCAGCGCGCATGCGCTACAACATACGGCTTTTATCCCCGCTGCCGAATCCAGTCAGTGACTGGTGGATATGCTTGCCGAATGCGATGACTTTAAACAGCTCACCCATTTCTGCCGGGCTCACCAGCTTTTGCAACTGGTTCGCCAGCGGTAGATAGTCCCTGGTGTTCTCCGCTCGGGTTTGCGCCAGAATCCCGGTTATCCCGCAGTTGATGAGAAAATATGCCTGGGTTGTATAACCCTGCAACTCCAGCCCCGAACCGATAGCGGCGCTGGCGACAGAACTGAAATCAACATGGCTGGTGATGTCCTGCAAACCCGGCAGATAAAAAGGATCGTCGTGGGCTAGATGGCGATAATGACACATCAATGTGCCGCAAGCTCGCTGGGGATGGTAATACTCATTACGTCCGAAACCATAGTCAATCAATATGATTGCGCCCCGCTGCAAAACAGCGGCGAGGCTATGCATGAAATGGCGAGCGGAAAGATTGATCTCGCTCACATACTCGCTGATATCGTTGCCAACACCACGGCTGACGTCGCCACTCGCAGCATCCGCCTGAGGATTCAATTCACGAGCAATCTCAAAAAGGACTCCCTCTACAAGAGGACGATCGCTCCATGCGAAATCGCCCCCTTTTATCATCACACCACGCTCGAACAGATCAGCTCCATGCCAGGCAACCAGATGTACCGGCATGGCGTCTAGTACCTCATTGGCAAGTATCAGCCCATCGAACGCGGGAGGCAAATGTTCCAGCCAGACAACTCGCGGCGCGAGATGCGGCGCGGCTCTCTCAAATAATTCCCGCTGTCGCTGTTGTAGTTCTGCACTGACTTCAAGAATAAAATACCGGCGGGGCAAGCTGCCGAGTTTTTCCAGTTCAAGCAGTAAATCGAGCGCGAGTTTGCCCGTACCCGCCCCGAATTCGAGAATATCCGCATGATCATCCACGAGTTCAAGAACCTGCGCAGCCTGCCGCGCCAGGGTTCTACCGAATAACGCAGAAATTTCCGGGGCGGTGACAAAATCTCCCGCTTCGCCGAATTTTGCCGCACCGCCGCTGTAATAACCCATGCTTGGTGCGTATAAGACTAATCTCATGTAATGTTCGAATGAAATCCAGCCGCCAGCGGCAGCAAGTTCGGCATGGATGAGTTCTTTCAAGGCACGGCTGTGCCGGAGAGCCGCTTCGCTCGGTATAGGGAGTGCCGGTAGTGGCTGCATTGGCTCTATGCTACTCTGTAATATAAGATCGTCTATCAAATGGGGGCATCGTCTTTCTCGCTAGCGGGAATCCAGCGATCTTCTGTAAGCTCTATTTGAGAACCGCTATGAATGATAAAAAATAGAATCGATTCGTAAGTGTAGAGGAGATAGCGATGCAAGGGAAAGTGATACTCGTCACGGGGGGCGCCAGACGCGTGGGTGCAGCCACCTGTCGCAGATTGCATGCGCAGGGCGCAAATCTGCTGGTACATTATCGCGCATCGGAGACAGCCGCTCGGGCCTTGCAGACCGAACTTAATCAGGCCCGGTCCGGCTCGGTGGCGCTGGCTCAGGCCGACCTGCTGGATATCAGGCGGCTGCCCGACTTGATCGACGAGACCATAAAGCATTTCGGAAAACTCGACGCGCTTGTCAACAACGCTTCCAGCTTTTTCCCTACTCCTCCGGGAGAAATCACGGAGGACATGTGGAATGATCTGATCGGCACCAATCTGAAGGTCCCTCTGTTTCTGTCGCAGGCGGCGGCGCCGCAACTCAGGGAACATCATGGCTGCATCGTCAATATTGTCGATATTCACGAGAAATGGCCGCTGAAAGGATACGTGGTGTACAACGCTGCAAAGGGCGGCCTGGCCTCGCTTACCCGATCGCTTGCGCAGGAGCTTGCGCCCGAAGTCCGGGTAAATGGCGTTTCTCCCGGTCCTATTTTATGGCCTGAAGAGGGTGAGTGGGCAGATGAAGCATCTCGCCAGCACATCATCGGCAGGACACTGCTCAAGCGAACCGGCGAGCCGGAAGACATCGCCAGAACGGTGGCTTTCCTGATTGCGGACGCGCCTTATATTACCGGCCAGATCATTGCCGTGGATGGAGGACGTAGCGTTAATCTGTAGGTAGAGACAAAGGCTGAGAGGAGGGTATAAAGCGCTTAATGGCTAAGTCGAGGATCTGGAGTGTCCTCTTGGGTTGACTAAGAACACTTTTACCCTTTCCATAAGGATATTAATAGTGCACATTATTTATCCTTCATGTAACCTGGAGTACAAAGGAACCCCACCGTTTATTTTCGATGCCACGAATGTTGGGGTTCATGCTTCACCCCAACCTACGGTTGCTTGTGCTTCCACCGATATCGAGTTGGCAGAGCGACACAGTGCTGAGCGGTTTTTCTGTCGAACTGGGCCGAGATAAGCTAGCGCACCCCAACAATATCATTCGCCAAATGCATTTCCTGTGGGATGCTGTGTAACAGCTTTGCCCCATCCCGCCGGATAAATTCCTCGCCGCACGTATTCATGAAACGTCGAGTACGGCCAATTCGCTATCGTACACGCATGGCCATGTTTGACGGGGTTGTAATGGATGTAATCAGCGTGCTCCGCGAAATCCCTTTCGTCCCGGATGAGGTGTTCCCAATAACGTCGTTGCCATATTCCACGCTCTCCTTTTGCCCGTCTGCTGGCACTGCGAGGTTCTCCTTCCGAAATTCGGCGTGAGAATCCCGCTTTGATCAACATCCAGCGCTTCGGGAAATCCGCATCGCCTTCCGGCATTGTCCACATCGCGTGCAGGTGGTCAGGCAGAATTACCATCGCGTCTATTTGGAATGGGTGTCTGCCTTTGACTTCCCGCATCACCTTGCGCAATACATCCACATGATCCACTAATAACGTGCGATTTCGTTCCAACAAGTTAACAGTGAAGAAATATGTTCCGCCTTTCACATCCGCGCGTCGATAGCGCATGCATTGCATCCTTAAGTAGGTTGGGGTGAGGTACGAACCCCAACGCTTCATCTCAAGGGAAATAACGTTGGGGTTCGTACCTCACCCCAACCTACTTACTACAATGACAATTGGAGTAGCATCTTACCGCGCCTTCAATCAAAATCAGAACTTTCGATGGTACTTGGGAGCAAGCGCAGCACAACCGATATCTGATCATCAAGCCAGTTTTTTTCTCAGTATCTCGTTCACTTGCGCGGGGTTCGCCTTGCCTTTGGCGGCCTTCATCACTTGGCCGACGAGTGCATTAAAGGCTTTTTCCTTGCCGGATCTGAATTCTTCAACAGATTTCGAGTTGGCGGCAATAACTTCGGCGATGAGTTTGTCCAGTTCGCCTGAATCCGAGATCTGCTTCAATCCCTGCGATTTGATGATTTCGTCAACAAGGTTCTCGTTCGGTTCCGAATCATGGCGCTTCCACCCTCCAGCTTGCTCACCGGATTGGGTCCACATTTGTCTCAATACTTCCTTCCCGATTTTTCCCGAGATGGTGCCATCTTTGATACGCCCTAGAAGTTGCGCGAGTTGTGCCGGAGACAGTAGGCAGCTATCAAAGAGCTTTCCTTCATTATTGAGATAAGCGGATATTTCTCCCATTATCCAGTTTGCGCAGAGTTTTGGATCAGATGGAAGTTTATCTGCAACCGCATCGAAGTACTCTGCAATCTCCCGATCGGCCGTCAACGCCGCCGCGTCATAAGCAGAAAGCCCATAGTCGCGCTCAAGGCGGGTTCGCATTTGCTGTGGCAGTTCCGGTAGCCCGTCCTTCACTTCCGCGATCCAGCTTGCAGGGATTTCCAGCGGCAACAAGTCCGGATCGGGAAAATAACGGTAATCCTGCGCATCTTCCTTGCTTCGCATGGCACGGGTTTCATCCTTTGCAGGATCGTATAGGCGGGTTTGCTGATGGATGGTGCCGCCATCTTCCAGAAGCGCTATCTGGCGTCGGGCCTCGTAATCGATAGCCTTCTCGAGAAAACGGAACGAGTTGAGGTTTTTTATTTCGCAGCGAGTGCCAAGCTTGTCCGACCCTTGTGGACGTACGGATACGTTGGCGTCGCAGCGGAAGGAACCTTCCTGCATATTGCCGTCGCAGATGCCGATCCAGCGCACCAGGGAATGCAACGTTTTGGCATATTCCACCGCTTCAGCGCTACTGCGCATATCTGGTTCGGAAACGATCTCGAGCAGAGGCGTGCCCGCACGATTCAAATCGATGCCGGTCATGCCGTGGAAATCCTCATGCAATGATTTGCCCGCATCTTCTTCCAGGTGTGCCCGGACAAGACGTATGTTTTTCTCGGTCTCGCCCACATGAATTGTCACGTTACCGCCTTCAACCACCGGCAGTTCATATTGACTGATCTGATAGCCTTTGGGGAGATCGGGATAAAAATAATTCTTTCGGGCAAAAATTGACGGCGAATTGATTTTTCCCCCAACCGACAGACCCAGCTTGATTGCCCGCTCGACCGCGCCGCGATTCAATACCGGCAGCACGCCCGGCAGCGCCAAGTCGACCGCGCAAGCTTCTGCGTTGGGCGCCGCACCGAAAGCGGTCGAGGCGCCTGAAAATATTTTCGAGTGGGTCGAGAGCTGCGCATGGACTTCAAGACCGATGACGATTTCCCATTGCATTGCGAGAACCTTTTTAAATAGTGTTTATTCTGGAACGACCTGCTTCTTCAAGGTAGGGCGCGGGACAACCCTGGCAGATAGGGGCCTCAGGACCTGGTGCGTCAGTAAAAGTCAACTGTGGACGGCATTCTTGGTCACCGCGCTGCCTACAAATATATTAAGTTATACCTGCTGTCGCAGACGAGCGATGAGCAGAGCAATCGTTATTATTGCTGAAATTACCGACGCGAATACGATATCGCTGGGGGAGATTGGATCTATACCACGTGTAAAAGCCAATGTAACATTAATTAAGGCGATCCCAAAAGTCATACCAGTCTGGATTGATTCCCTACAAATTGCTGAAGTTATGCTGCGCCGAACCATGAGCGGAGTAAGATAATCAGCTGTACCATTGTGAGGATACTGCGCAACTCCAGAATTCCGCGCGTCATAGTCCATAAAAACTGGAGGCACGTCGGGCTCAGGTAATGTTGTAGCTCCTCTTTCCTGTTTTCCCCCTTCGGTTAAAGATTCGGATGAAATGAAACAATCATAGTTATAAAGTATCTCCTGAGCATTCGGATAACGGTCTCGATAATCTTTCTGTAGGCTTTTTCGTTGATCTAACATACGATCACTTGCCCCAAAAACACTTAGTCTGGTATATCCAATCTCAAACTCTCTAACCAGCCCATCTGTCACCAGCGCAAATGGTCGTTCTATGATGAGATCATCCGCTTCCTGAACACCTAAAGTCTTTAGAACCTCGGTCTGAATGCGCACATAACCTTTCTCGATGTCTGCAACGTCTGCTGATTTTGTGCGGAAAGCTAAATAGCGAACACCAAAAATGGAAGAACTTCCGGTTCGAATCCAATGCCAAAACTTGCGGCGAGCAGGCATGAGGTAAAAAGGATAGGAAGCAAAGCTCTTGGAACTCTTAAATATCTCAAAAGGTACCCCAAGAGCGTTCCGCAGAGTCTGATCTACGGCAATTATCTTATTGTCCAATCCATCTACGATTCGCACTTGACAATGGATCGCCAAGTAGGATTGAAACCGATTTGCAAGTGTCTCATTTTGTTCGAGGGCGGGATGCTCGAACGCAATAACCGCCCACTTTGTCAGCTTAAGTTTTTTGGCCGTGTCTCGGTTCACCTCTACATAGTAGCCTGCCGTCCTAGTCCGCCCCAATGTCGCTTTGATACAAACGCGATGCTCGTTTGGAAAATCCGAAATCATATTTTGTGTCACAGACTCACCTTGAGCCAACCGGGCACATTGGGCGTTGTTCCAAAGGCGGCAATTATGCGCTCTCGTAGATCTAGAACAAATGAGGCATTATTAATTCTTTCGTGATACTCCTTGAGAGTTAGGGGAATATTCATGCTTGATAGAACAAGTTTGATGACTTCTCTCTGAGTGGGAAGATCATCTGATGCGCTAGCTGGTTGAAACTCCTTTAACGGCAAGAGTTTCTCACCGAGACGAAGTGCACCATATTTAGCTATGAACGCCAAGACGGGAAAATCGGTATTGATATCGGTGGTGCCCCGAGTAACTTCATATGCATCATAGTTTCCGGTAAGTTGTTCACTCAGCATAAGATCGTTCAGATTTTTTATATCTGTTACGATCAGGAACGGTTCGCCGGATGCTTCCGGTATGCGCTCAAAGGTGGCAGGGATCGCACCATAATAAGACAATGTAGCTGCATAGACAGGGATCCATTCTCTCAGTTGAAGACGTATAGCGAAGGCTAGAGGGACTGCTACAGTAGCTAATTTCTCCTTAAGGCGCGTCGGACTTGCGTTGGATCCGCAGGTAAGCAGCCCTACCGGGGTTTTTATTGCCGGCGCCCCTGCTGGCACTGTAGAAGAGAGACGAGTAGCTATTGTTGAAAACATAAGCTCGCTATTCGAAATGTGAAGTTTTGGCGCATACCCTATATTGCTTTCTGTTACCGAGAAGCAAGACCGTGCTATGTCGAATGGATAAGAGAAAGGCTCATGAAGGATCTTGCTCATACTGGTGTAAACCCTTTCTTTACGAGAAGGGAGATTGCTTGAATGTAATAAGATTCTAAGAAGATGGGTAGCTCATTCTAAAACAATCGGACAAATCAACCCTCGTCCTGGTTCGCCACTTTTCCCACCGATATGACCCAAACCTGCATTCGGGGTGCATCAGGCGGCTTGAACAGGAATAGCAGAAGCCATCCTGCTTGAGCTTCGGATCACGCTATGTCTTCCGGCCTTGGGTGCAAGGATGACAGGCATGTGCTCTTGAATCGGTTGCATCACACATTATCGAGGGACGTGGAAAGTACGCCATAGCTGGTTTTAGACCAGGTTCTTGGTCAACCCCGGAATAGTGGAATTCTTCGCGCTTTCTCCACAGAGGCGTAAACCACGCCGATACAAGTCAGCCAGGCTCAATTCACACTTCGGATCCGCTGGGCATCTGGAAATGCCAATCGGTTACCCGCTGGTATTCATGTGCCACATTCAGCATTTGCGCTTCCGTAAAATAATTGCCAACGATGTGCAGTCCCACCGGCCGGTTTTTGTTGCCAAAACCCACCGGGATAGACATGCCGGGCAAGCCGGCCAGGTTGACGGCGATGGTGTAGGCATCGGATAAGTACATCTGCACCGGATCGCTGCTTTTCTCCCCGAGATCGAATGCTACGGTGGGCGAAGTCGGGCCCATGATGATGTCGCACTGCTTGAAAGCCTCGGCAAAATCCAGTGCTATCAGACGCCGGAGCTTCTGTGCCTGAATGTAGTATGCATCGTAATATCCATGTGACAACACATAAGTTCCGATTAAAATGCGGCGCTTCACCTCTGCGCCAAAACCCTGCGCGCGGCTTTTCCGGTACATATCATCGAGGTCGATATACTCCGGGGCACGATAGCCGTAACGCACGCCGTCGAACCGGGACAGATTGCTCGACGCTTCCGCCGGGGCCAGCACATAGTAAACAGGAACCGACAGCTTCGTATTAGGTAGCGATACCTCCACCGTTTTTGCGCCAAGCTTGCGATATTCCGCGATAGCGGCTTCCACCGCGCGCGCTACGTCATCGTTTATTTCCTTCACGAAATATTCTTTCGGCAGGCCGATACGCAGCCCTTCGAGCGGCCTTTCCAGATCGCGCGTGTAATCTTCCGCCTCGCGCTGCAAACTGGTCGAATCACGTGTATCGAATCCTGTCATGACATTCAGCATCAATGCCAGGTCTTCTGCTGATTTTGCCATCGGTCCGCCCTGGTCGAGGCTGGAAGCAAAAGCAACCATACCGTAGCGCGAAACCAGTCCATAAGTGGGTTTGATCCCGGAAATGCCGCATAACGCGGCCGGCTGACGAATCGAACCGCCAGTGTCCGTGCCCGTCGCGGCAGGAGCCATGCGTGCGGCAACCGCACAAGCGGAACCCCCCGAACTGCCGCCCGGCACGGCTGTGATATCCCACGGATTCTTTACCGGTCCGTAATAGGAGGTTTCGTTGCTGGATCCCATGGCGAATTCATCCATGTTGGTTTTGCCGATATTCACCGCCCCTGCCGCATTGAAACGTTCAACCACGGCAGCATCGTAAGGGGAAACGAAATTGGACAACATTTTCGATCCGCAGGTAGTGAGCCACCCCTTGGTACAAAAAATATCCTTCTGGGCGATCGGAATACCCGTAAGCGGCTGGGCCCGGTCGGATGCGATAATCCTATCCGCGACACGCGCCTGAGTCAGGCTAGTCTCTTCATTGATGGTAATGAAGGCGTTGTAGCCTGGATTCAGCGCCCGGGAACGCTTGAGGAATTCATCGGTCAATTCAACGCTGGAGATTTTTTTCGCGGCGAGGAGCGTGGAAAATTGCTTGAGACTGGAGTTCAACATGTTATTCGCGGGGTGAAGCAAATCTTGCAAAAGATTACAAACGTGGAAGGAGAGCTCAGGGACGCGCCGGGTTTTACTCGATAACCTTTGGCACGAGGTAAAGACCCGCCTCTACCTGGGGTGCTATGGATTGAAACAACTCGCGCTGATCGACCTCCGTCACGATATCCGGGCGCAGCCGTTGCATCAAATCCTGCGCATGGGACACAGGTTTTATGGTCGATGTATCCACCGCCTGCATCTGCTGGATCAGGTTGAAGATACCTGATAACTGAGTCAGCGTGGTACTCGCCTCATCCTCGCTGACTTCAATGCGCGCCAGGTTGGCGATGCGCTTTACCTCATCCAGAGACAATGACATTGACCGCCAAATCCCTTATATTCAAATAGGTAATAGAGTATCATAGCCCGCCTGAGTGACGCATCCTTTTCCGCGCTTTATCATCGCCATCTGCAACGGATTTCGTAAACCATGCTTAATTTTATAAACAATAATGTATTGAAGGGTTATTTTTCAACCGATATGGCGATAGACCTGGGAACCGCCAATACGCTGATTTACGTACGCGGCCAGGGTATTGTACTAAATGAACCTTCCGTAGTCGCAATACGCCAGGATGGCGGCCCAAACGGCAAAAAAGTAATTCAGCAGGTAGGGCTGGCGGCCAAGCAGATGCTGGGACGGACCCCCGGTAATATCACCGCGATCCGTCCTATGAAGGACGGCGTTATCGCCGATTTCACCGTAACCGAACAGATGCTGAAGCACTTCATCAAGAAGGTAAATCCACCGCGACTGTTTTCCGCCAATCCCCGCATTGTAATCTGCGTACCTTATGGATCCACTCAGGTGGAGCGTCGCGCCATTCGCGAAGCCGCTTATGGCGCCGGCGCACGCAAGGTCGAACTGATCGAGGAACCGATGGCGGCAGCGATCGGCGCCAACTTGCCAGTCGAGGAAGCGACTGGTTCGATGGTGGTCGATATCGGTGGCGGCACTACCGAGGTGGGCGTAATTTCGCTCGGCGGCATCGTTTATTCAAATTCGGTACGCGTCGGAGGCGATAAGTTCGACGAGGCAATCATCAATTACATTCGCCGCAATTACGGCATGCTGATCGGTGAAGTTACCGCCGAACTGATCAAGAAGGAAATAGGATCCGCTTTCCCCGGCTCGGAAGTACGGGAAATGGAAGTCAAGGGACGCAATCTGGCAGAAGGAATTCCGCGCAGCTTCACTATTTCCAGCAACGAAATCCTCGAAGCGCTGACGGATCCGCTGAATAGCATCGTCAGCGCGGTCAAATCGGCGCTTGAGCATACGCTGCCTGAGTTGGGTGCGGATATCGCTGAAAAAGGCATGGTATTGACCGGTGGCGGGGCACTGCTAAGAGACATCGATCGCCTATTGATGGAAGAAACAGGGTTGTCGGTTATCATCGCTGAAGACCCACTCACCTGTGTTGTGCGGGGATCAGGTGTCGCTCTGGAAAATATGGATCAGTTGGTTGGCGTTTTTGCCAGTGACTAGCGGGTTGTCGAGGACGTCCGGTCGGGTCCCGGCCGAGCGCATATTGAATCGTCCATCGTGAAACCCGAGAGACATGACGGAAACGAATCCGCGGTTTTTCAGGCATGGTCCCAGTCTGCTGGCGCGGCTTGTTTTTTTTGTAATGCTGTCATTAGTGCTGATGGCCGTCGACGCCCGGTTTAAATATCTTCTCGAAATTCGCCAGGCCTTCTCTACCGTGGTCTATCCACTACAGAAACTAGCCAATGTACCGGGAACGATCTACGACAGTGCAAGCGAGCTTCTCTTTAGCGGGCATCTGGCCGACGAGAATATTCATCTCAAGCAGCGGCACCTTGTCGACCGGGGCCAACTCCAGCAATTGAGCGCCCTGGAAGCTGAAAATGCCCAGTTGCGCAAGCTTCTGGAAGCCACGCAGCGGGTTGAAAGCAAGGCGGTGATGGCTGAAATCCTGCATGTACCGCGCGATCCGTTCAACCGTAAGGTCATGCTTGATAAAGGTAGCCAAAGCGGGGTTCAGCCAGGTCAGGTGGTGGTGGATGATATTGGCGTGGTGGGGCAGATTACACGCGACTATCCATGGGCATCCGAAGTCACGCTCATTACCGACAAGGATCATTCCGTGCCGGTGCAGGTAGTGCGTAACGGCCTTCGCTCGGTGATATCGGGCACGGGAAAGGATGCGATGCTTGAATTGCGTTACCTGGCTGTCAATACCGACATACAGGAAGGAGACTCCCTGGTTACTTCCGGAATAGATGGGGTTTATCCCCCTGGTCTTCCCGTCGCGGTGGTTTCAAAGATCGAACGCAATCCTACGTATGTCTTTGCCCGTGTTACCTGTACACCTGTTGCCGGAGTAGGTCATAACCGCCAGTTGTTGATATTGTCCACGCTGGCGCCCGTTACGGAAATTCCGGTGGAGGCGTTCGAATTGAAGCCCGAGGGCAGAAAGCGAGAAAAAGGTGGCGTTCGCTAATCATCCCAAACATGAAATTCTGCTGTCTGTCAGGGGCTCGTTCATCGTCGTCAGCCTGATGGTGGCGTTATTGCTGAATCTCATGCCGTTAAAAGGCATCGCGCTGGCGTTATGGCCGGATTTCATTGCCTTGGCGATACTTTACTGGTGTATCAGCCAACCGCAGCGTGTCGGTATCAGCGTCGCGTTTGTAATGGGCCTGCTAATGGATTTCGGCGATGCCACCACATTTGGCCAGCATGCCCTGGCATACAGCATCATGGCTTTTGTCGCACTGCTGTTTCACCGGCGCCTGAGCAACTTTGAATTGCTCAAGCAAGCTCCGCAGATAGGATTGATATTGCTTTTGGGACAGCTCATCATACTTCTGACAGGGCTGCTGGATGGGTCCCATTTTCCCGGCTGGAATTTCTTTCTCGCGAGCGTTACCGGCACATTGCTGTGGCCGTTTTTCTCTTCATTGCTGAGAATACCACAGAAGCCCAGGTTTGAATCCGATGCCCGATGAGCCGTACAGTAGAGCTTCGTAACCATCCGCGTGAACTGAAAAACTTCCAGTTGCGGCTTGCCTTCAGCGCGGGATTCGTGCTGCTGCTATTCCTTTTGCTGTTTGCGCGTTTCTCTTACCTCCAGGTATCGCAGCGCGAGCACTATCATACTCTGGCGGAAGCCAATCGCATCTCCATTTCACCTATCGTGCCCAATCGGGGTTTGATTTTCGACCGTAATGGTGAAGTGCTGGCGCATAACTACTCTGCTTATACACTTGAAATCGTGCCCAGCAAGGTTGGAGACCTTGAGGCTCTCATTAACGAATTGGCTACCGTTGTCGAAATAGCCGCGAGAGACCGCAAACGTTTCAAAAAGTTGATGGAGGAGAGCAAGAGATTTGAAAGCCTGCCCATCCGTACCCGGTTGTCGGATGTGGAAGTCGCCCGTTTTGCAGCCAACCGCTATCGCTTTCCAGGGGTGGAAATCAAGGCACGTTTATTCCGCCAGTACCCCAAGGGGGAAAGCGCATCTCATGTCGTCGGCTATATCGGCCGAATCAATGACAAGGATCTTGAGCGACTGGAAGCCAGCGACGGCTTGGCCAATTATCGAGGCTCCCACCACATGGGTAAAATCGGTATCGAGCAAAGTTACGAAAAAGAACTGCACGGTATCACGGGTTTCGAGGAAATGGAAACGGATGCAGCCGGCCGGGTGATAAGAGTGATATCCCGTACGCCGGCGATCTCCGGCAACGATCTGACACTTTCGCTCGACGCCAGATTGCAGGAGGTCGCCGAGAAAGCTTTTGGAGATCGGCGCGGCGCGCTGGTCGCGATTGAACCTGCTACCGGCGAGGTGCTCGCGTTCGTCAGTAAACCGGGATTCGATCCCAATCTGTTTGTCGATGGCATCGATTCTGAAAATTGGGATTTACTGAATAATTCCATCGACAGGCCTTTAAACAACCGCGCATTGCGCGGGCTTTACCCGCCAGGCTCCACGTTCAAACCATTTATGGCACTGGCCGGCCTGGAGCTGAAAAAACGCTGGCCACGGCATGCAATCAACGACTCCGGATATTTCAGCCTGCCCGGCAGCACGCACCGCTTTCGCGATTGGAAAGCCGGGGGCCATGGAATTGTGGACCTGCACAAATCTCTGGTCGTATCGTGTGACACGTACTACTACGGGCTTGCCAACGACCTCGGCATTGACAACATCTTCGATTTCGTCAGCCAGTTTGGATTGGGGAAGAAAACCGGCCTCGATATCGAGGGAGAAGCTAGCGGCCTGTTGCCCTCACAAGAATGGAAAATGCGGCGGCACAAGCAGAAGTGGTATGCCGGCGACACGATTTCGGTGGGCATAGGCCAAGGCTACAATCTGACCACTCCGCTACAACTGGCCTTTGCTACCGCGATACTGGCGGGGAATGGCACAGCATTTCGCCCACATCTGGTGAAGCAGGTCCTGAATAACGACAAGGAGGTGGTGCGGGAAATCGCCAAGGAGCCCTTATACACGCTCAATCTCAATCCCGATAATTTACAGGCGGTGCGAAACGCGCTCATAGATGTTACCCGGCCTGGCGGCACCGCGGCACTCGCCGGCGCCGACGCTGCCTATGTTTTTGCGGGCAAGACCGGTACGTCACAAGTGATCGGCATGAAACAAGGGGAGAAATACGTAGAAAGCAAGATCCGGGAACGTTTTCGCGACCACGCGCTGTTCATTGCTTACGCCCCCGCCGAGAACCCGAAAATAGCGCTTTCGGTACTGGTGGAAAACGGCGGCCATGGCGGGTCTACCGCTGCGCCGATCGCCAGGATGGTGATGGACTACTTCCTGCTTGGCAAGTTGCCCACAGAAGCGGCGGCAGAAGCTGTCGAGCCGAATGAAGAAGAGGACGAGCATGACTGAACCCATGCGCTTGTGGCATTACCTTACGCGTTATGTAGACAGCTTCCTGCTGAGCGGAATATTGCTGCTGATGCTGACCGGTTTGTTCACGCTGTATAGCGCAACCGATGCCAACCTCGGCCGCGTCATCAATCAGGCAATCAATATGCTGGTCGCACTGGGCATCATGTGGCTGGTCGCCAACATTCCATTGCAACATATCATGCGCATTGCCCTGCCGATATATGTAGCCGGCGTTCTCCTGCTGCTTGGCGTGGCGCTGTTCGGTGAGATAAACAATGGCGCTCGGCGCTGGTTGAACATCGGCTTTACCCGTATTCAACCGTCCGAGTTGATGAAGATAGCCGTACCGCTGATGATGGCGTGGTATTTCGATAAACATGAAGCCACCTTGCGGCTGAGGGACTATGCGGTTGCAACGCTGCTGCTGATACTTCCCGTACTGATGATCGTACGCCAGCCGGACTTGGGCACAGCACTGCTCATCGCATCGAGCGGCTTCTACGTACTGTTCCTCACAGGACTGTCATGGCGCATCATTGGCACCTTGTTCGTCGCCGGGGCAGGAAGCCTGCCGATACTATGGTCGACGATGCATGACTATCAGCGAAGGCGCGTCATGACCTTGCTTGATCCGACACAGGATGCGCTCGGCGCAGGCTATCACACCATTCAATCCACCATTGCTATTGGCTCCGGAGGCATTCTTGGCAAGGGCTGGCAGCATGGTACCCAGACCCATCTCGATTTCCTTCCCGAGAGAAGCACCGATTTCATCTTTGCGGTATTTTCCGAAGAATTCGGGCTTATCGGCAACTCGCTGCTGTTGCTGCTGTATCTGGTGGTTATCGGCCGCGGCATGATTATCGCTGCCAATGCCTCAACCCAGTTTACGCGCCTTATCGCCGGCTCGATCACGCTGACATTTTTCACTTATATTTTTGTCAACATAGGCATGGTCATCGGCATTCTGCCCGTGGTGGGAGTACCGCTGCCTCTGATCAGCTACGGCGGTACATCGATGGTGACAATGCTGCTGGGATTTGGTATTTTGATGAGCATACAGACGCATCCCAAGTTGGTGAAGACATGAGGAATATTGATTCGAGATCAGAATCCGTGTCGAATCCATTGCCCCCTACTCGGCAATGGGCAGCCTGGATTATCGCGATCTTTATTCTTACTTTCGTTGGCGGCTGCGGCACCATCCTGAAACAGGATAAGAGAGACAAGACCGGCGCATCGACGTTATTCGGCATCGGCCTGAAAAAGGGAGGTGGCTATTACCTGGACGATGGCCCCGGCGATAATCCACCCGCTGATCTCGCCTCCATTCCCGATGCCGTTCCCCGCGACGAGCCCTTGCGTCAGGCCAATATGCGCCCTTATGTCGCGCTGGGGAAATCCTATGCGCCGATGACTGTCCTGGAATCCTACAGGGAACGTGGAATCGCTTCGTGGTACGGCCGGCGGTACCATGGGCAAAAAACCGCCTCCGGTGAAGTCTACGATATGTATGGCATGACGGCAGCGCACACCACCTTGCCATTGCCCAGCTATGTTCGCGTCACCAACATCAGGAACGGAAAATCCGTAGTAGTAAGGGTCAACGATCGCGGACCCTTCCTTTCGGATCGCCTCATCGATCTTTCCTATACCGTCGCCTATAAGCTCGATGTACTGGGTGGCGGCAGCGCCTGGGTCGAAGTGGAAACCATCCTGCCGGGTTCCGATCCTGCCATGCGGGTTGCATCGGCGCCTGCCGTTGCCCCGAATACGGTCCGCACCTTTGCCGCAGGTCCCCCCGCACCTGTTCCAGTATCCGCCGTCGCCGGCGAAAAGACAGATGCACCTGCTGGTGCAGGGCAACAGGAGGCAGCGGCCGGACCGGGCTTGTTCGAAGTTGCATACTCACCCATGGAGTCAGGCGCATCCGTATCCGGCAGCACCGCCGCTCCCGCCACCGCGGATGCAAGGGGCATCTATCTGCAACTGGGCGCGTTCAGTGCCTATGATAATGCCGATAATTTCCTTGCACGCATGCGCAGCGAGCTTCCCTCAATCGATGCGCTCGGTATCGTCCCGCAAGATGGCTTGTTCAAGGTCCATGCGGGCCCTTATCCGGATCAGGTGGTGGCCAGGCAGGCAGCCGACAAGATCGCCCGCAGCCTTTCCATCAGGCCAATGTTGCTGGTGCGGTAGATTCCCAATCTATCTATGGCGAGGCAGGTTGCGAGACAGTTTTGCCGATTGAGAGAAATCCATAGCTTAGTCTATGGACGTCGAGCAAACGGCGAAAATGACCGCAAACTGACCACCAGCACTCGGGTAAGCTCGCAGAGCCGCCTAATGAATTATCTGGGTTCAAGGGCCTCGCCGACATGCGGTCTGTAGTGAATCGCAACAATGTCCTGGGAAGAAAAACGGGCCGGTTCTGGCATCTTGATAGCCAATTCTCTGCTCACTTGATAAAATCGGTCTTCCTTCTCAATCATTCCGCCCACCCAACTCAGGATCAGCTATGACAATACACTTCGGCCCAGCCAAAAAAATCAGTACATTTTATCCACCACAACGCACTTTGATGGGGCCGGGGCCATCCGATACCCACCCGCGCGTATTGTCTGCCATGGCCCGCCCCACATTGGGACATCTTGATCCAGTGTTCACGGACATGATGGAAGAGCTGAAAAGCTTGCTGCGCTATGCCTTTCAAACCGCAAATCTGTTGACTTTTCCGGTTTCGGGTCCAGGTTCGGTCGGGATGGAGATGTGCTTTGTCAACATGGTCAGCCCCGGCGATAAGGTGATTGTTTGTCGCAATGGCGTATTTGGCGGACGCATGATCGAGAATGTGCAACGCTGCGGCGGTACGGCAGTGGTGGTTGAAGACAAATGGGGAGCGCCGGTTGATCCGCAAAAACTGGAAGATGCATTGAAGCAGAATCCTGACGCGAAGATTGTCGCCTTTGTTCACGCCGAGACCTCCACCGGCGCGCTGTCAGATGCAAAAACCCTTTGCGAGATCGCTCATCGCCACAACTGCTTGACCATCGTTGATACCGTCACCTCCCTGGGTGGTTCACCGCTCAAGGTTGACGAATGGAAGATCGACGCAATTTATTCCGGCAGCCAGAAATGTCTTTCATGCCCACCGGGGCTGTCGCCTGTCAGCTTTTCCGAACGTGTGGTGGAACTGGTCAAAAATCGCAAGGGAAAAGTACAAAGCTGGTTTATGGATTTGAATTTGCTTCTCGGATATTGGGGAAGCGCCCGCACTTACCATCATACCGCCCCCACAAACGCGCTCTATGCACTGCACGAATCACTGGTAATGCTGCACGAGGAAGGGCTGGAACACTCCTGGGCGCGCCATCAACGCAACCACGAGGCGCTCAGGGCGGGATTTGAAACGCTGGGCATGGAATATCTTGTGGAGGAGAAATCGCGCCTACCACAGCTTAATTCTGTGCGTGTACCGGATGGCATCGATGAAAAAGAGGTGCGCCGCAGGCTGCTCGCCGACTATAGCCTCGAAATTGGTGCCGGCCTTGGCGACTTCGCCGGCAAGATCTGGCGCTTCGGCCTGATGGGTTATTCCAGCAGAATGGAAAATGTCATGCTGAGCCTGGGTGCGCTGGAAACGGTATTATCCGATATGGGCAAGAAAATTGAGCATGGCGCGGCAGAATCCGCCGCACATTATGCTTATGCGGCTAACCCATTACCTCTGGAAAGTAAAAACGCTGCCCAGGCGGCTTGATTCAACGTTTGAACCTGAATCCTATCCTCCGCGGCAGGATAGGTGGAACATAGCGTAGCGCAACCCATCGGTTTTTAATGATGGGTTGCGGTTCGGCAGCCTTCACTCATCCTGCAAAAGCTACTCTATCAGGTAGCGACATCCATAAAAGGGGATTCTCTTTCAGCTCAATGCATTCGTTGATCAAAGAGGGCTGATCTGAAACAGGGTAAAAACTGAATTACAACCCCAGCCGTTGCCAGATGGTAGTCGTCGGTCCCGCCGAGTTCAACGTATAAAAGTGCAATCCCGGCGCGCCGGCATTCAACAACCGGTCGCATAAATCGGTCACGATATCGAGTCCGAACGCGCGTATCGATGCGCTGTCGTCGCCGTAGCCTTCCAGTTTTTTTCTGATCCAGCGGGGTATTTCCGCGCCGCAAGCATCCGAAAATCTTGCCAGTTGTGAAAATTTATTGATTGGCATGATGCCGGGCACAATAGGGATACGGATATCCATTGCTTCGCATGCATCAATGAAACTGAAGTAGGCGTCCGCATTATAGAAATACTGGGTAATGACGGAATCCGCCCCCGCTTCAACCTTGCGTTTGAAGTTCTGCAAATCCTCCTGAGCGGAGTTGGACTGCGGATGGTATTCCGGATAAGACGCGACATCAATGTGGAACGCGTCATCAAATTCCTCACGTATAAACGTCACCAGTTCATTTGCATAACGAAATTCTCCTCCTTGTGCCATGCCCGAGGGAAGGTCTCCTCGCAGTGCGACCACATGGCGAATACCGCCATCACGGTATTTTTGCAACATGCTGCGGATGTTTTCGCTGGTCGCGCCGATACAGGAAAGATGGGGTGCCGCTACATAACCCTCTGCCTGAATTTCCAGAACTGTCTCAAGGGTTCGGTCGCGGGTGGATCCCCCTGCACCGAAGGTTACGGAAAAGAATTTCGGGTTGAGTTGTGCCAGTTGCTTGCGCGTCGCGCGCAACTTCTCGATTCCCTCCGGCGTTTGCGGCGGGAAAAACTCGAAACTGAAGGTGGGGGAAAATTTCTTTTGCGATTCCATTTTTACTCGCCGGGATGATTCACAGGGGTAGTGTGACGCAAGGTGGTTGCAAGCCTATCGGCTATCGGCACATTGTCGACTATCGGATAGTGTTTTCAGGAAGCGGGGCGCAAACGGATCCGGGATAGCCTGTGGCATGCAAGCACGCTGAGGATAGAAACAGGATCCCGGTGCCCTTGGCCGATACGATACTCATACCGGCTTATGACATTTTTGTTTGGCGTATTTGACCAGACTACGCTGGCGAAGAAGATAAAGGTTTAACTACTCGCTTCATCTCCTCCTCCCGCTTGAAAGCCGAAAATCAATACCGGTACATTGCAGGTTTGTACGGCCCGTTCTTGTCCAGGTTCAGGTAGCTTGCCTGCTCGTCGGTCAATTCGGTGAGCTTGACGCCCAGTTTCTTGATGTGCAATCGTGCCACTTTTTCATCCAGGTACTTCGGCAGCACATAGACGTTTTTCTCATAGCTGGCGCCATTTTGCCATAACTCCATTTGCGCCAGCACCTGGTTGGTAAATGAACTGGACATGACAAACGAGGGATGGCCGGTGGCACAGCCGAGGTTCACCAACCGCCCCTGCGCCAGCACGATGATGCGGCGACCTGTGGGGAAAATGACGTGATCCACCTGTGGTTTTATATTTTCCCATTGGTATTTCTCGACCGATGCAATATCGATTTCGGAATCAAAATGGCCGATATTGCACACGATAGCCTGGTCTTTCATTCTCAGCATATGGTCATGGGTAATAACGCGCAGATTGCCGGTGGCGGTGACGAAAATGTCAGCCTGATCGCAAACTTCGTCCATGGATACGACCCGATAGCCCTCCATTGCCGCTTGCAGTGCGCATATCGGATCTATCTCGGTTATCCAGACCGTGGCGCCCAGACCTCGCAAGGATTGGGCGCATCCCTTGCCTACGTCGCCATATCCACATACCAGCGCAATTTTGCCGGCAATCATGACGTCGGTGGCGCGTTTGATACCATCCACCAGCGACTCGCGGCAACCGTAGAGATTGTCGAACTTGGATTTGGTCACCGAATCGTTGACGTTGAAAGCGGGAAACGGCAGCTCGCCTTTTTTTTGCATCTCGTACAAACGATGGACACCGGTGGTGGTTTCCTCCGTCACGCCGCGAATAACGTCGCGCTTGCTGGAGTACCAACCGGGGCTGACGCTCAACCGTTTCCGGATCGCTGCGAACAACGCACGTTCTTCCTCGTTGGTCGGGTTGGCTATGACTGAAGGGTCTTTTTCCGCGCGGCTGCCGAGGATAACGAGCAACGTCGCGTCGCCTCCATCATCCAGGATCATATTGGGGGCGCTGCTCGCATCCGATGCCTGATCACCGGACCACTCGAAAATGCGGTGGGCATATTCCCAGTAATCGTCCAGCGACTCGCCCTTGTAGGCGAATACGGGTATGCGTTCCGCCGCGATGGCCGCGGCTGCATGGTCCTGCGTGGAAAAAATATTGCATGACGCCCAGCGCACCTGCGCACCCAGCTTGATCAGCGTTTCGATCAATACCGCCGTCTGGATGGTCATGTGCAGGGACCCGGCAATACGCGCACCTTCCAGAGGCCGGGCGCCAGCGTATTCTTCGCGTAGCGCCATCAGACCCGGCATCTCGGTTTCGGCGATGGCAATTTCCTTGCGCCCCCATTCCGCGAGGGACATATCGGCAACTTTATAATCCGTAAATTCACTGCCCTTGCTTGTGGAGGCAGATGCGGATGCAGGACTGAGCACAGCGTTCATGAAATTATCTCCTGAAAGATGAACGAGCGCCGTTTGTTACGATCCTTCCCTGCCGAGCCTCGCGGGACTGTACCCGTTGCAGCGCTCCTCGGCATGGCGAAGGGATGAAGCTAATCTGAAAATTCAAGCCTGAGCACGCGTCATTGCCTAAGCCTCTACCGCGGTTTTGATTCCTGCTTCGTCGCGCAGCAATGCGGCTTTATCTATGGCTTCCCAGGTGAATTCCGGCTCGTCACGCCCAAAATGGCCATAGGCGGCGGTTTTCTCGTATATCGGGCGCAGCAGGTCAAGCGTATGAATAATAGCACGGGGCCGCAAATCAAAATGACGCTCGATCAGCTTGATGATTTTCGCGTCGGAAATTTTTCCTGTTCCGAAAGTTTCCACCATCAGTGAGACAGGACGCGCGACGCCAATGGCGTAGGCTATCTGAACTTCACACTTGCTGGCGATGCCGGCGGCAACGATGTTCTTGGCCACGTAACGCCCTGCATAGGCTGCAGAACGGTCGACCTTGGAAGGATCCTTACCCGAGAATGCGCCACCACCGTGATGCGCCGTACCGCCATAGGTGTCCACGATGATCTTGCGACCCGTCAAGCCGCAATCGCCCATCGGTCCCCCTACCACGAAACGTCCGGTAGGATTGATGAGGTAGCGACTCTCGCCATTCAGCATTTTTTTCGGAAGCACCGGCTTGATGACTTCTTCGATTATCGCTTCGCTCAGTTGCGCGTGAGGAATATCCGGATGATGCTGGGTAGATATCACCACGGTTTCGATCCGCTGCGGTATGCCGTTCACATAGCGCACCGATACTTGCGACTTCGCATCTGGGCGCAACCACGGCAGGCGCCCATCTTTTCTCAGTTCCGCTTGCCGCTCCATCAAACGATGGGCATAGTAAATCGGCATCGGCATCAATTGCGGCGTCTCGTCGCAGGCATAGCCGAACATGAGTCCCTGGTCGCCCGCGCCCTGATCCATTTCCTCTTCTTTGGTGCGGTTGACTCCTTGCGCAATGTCGGGAGACTGTTTGTTGAACGCGGTAAGCACAGCACAGGTACGATAATCGAAACCGATATCGGAACTGTCGTAACCAATACGCTTGACCGCCGCACGCGCAACTTGCATATAGTCGACGTTGGCTGTGGTGGTAATTTCACCCGACATCACGATCAGGCCTGTACTGCACAGCGTCTCGCAGGCTACCCGTGCACTGGGATCCTGGGTGAGGATAGCATCCAGAATTGAATCGGAAATCTGATCAGCTACCTTGTCTGGATGACCTTCGGATACGGATTCGGAAGTAAAAAGATATTCGCTCATGTTGTCCAGCCGCTATAGTGGTAAAAGGACTGTAGAATACCAAATTACTCGGGTATTAAGAAGATCAATGATAGTGAAACCATGTTTATTCCTGCGGAATCCTTGAACACCTTCCGCACCTGCATAACGATGGCATTGCGGGATTGGATACCGCAAAGGTACGCCAGGCACGGATGCGAGTGGTTCGCCAGGGATGGCGAGGGAATCGGGCATGGCAATAATACCGAGGGCTTTCTCATGCGACTCAGTGCGCTTCGCTTATTGACGCTCTCCGCGACACTGCTACCCTTTACGCCTGGCCGTGTGAAGCGTTCCATATACACGGACGTTACATTCAGTTCGGCACGTCACAGATGAGAATCAAGTTTTCCAAAATGCATGGCCTCGGCAATGATTTCGTTGTGATTGATGGTGTCAGTCAGTCGGTTTCCCTCGGAACGGAACAATTACAGCGGCTTGCCGACCGCCATTTTGGCGTCGGCTGTGATCAGGTTCTCCTCATAGAAATTGCGGAAGGCGATGCTGATTATCGCTATCGTATATTCAATGCGGATGGGGGCGAAGTGGAGCAGTGCGGCAACGGCGCGCGCTGTTTCGTTCGCTATGTGCATGATCGCGGAATGACAAGCAAGCGCGAAATCCGCGTGGAGACGCTGGGAGGCGTGATAATTCCAAGGCTGGAGGCCGATGGAGAAGTCACTGTCAATATGGGCGCGCCCAAATTCGAACCTCGGGAAATCCCCTTCGTCGCCGAAAAACGTGCACCGACTTATCCGCTCGATATCGACAGCAAGCAACTGGAGATCAGCGTTGTATCGATGGGCAATCCCCACGCCGTGCAATTGGTGCCGGATATAGATGATGCGCCAGTATTGACCGAAGGTGTGATGATCGAGGGTCATCCAAGTTTTCCTCAGCGGGTGAACGCCGGCTATATGCAGGTTATCGACCGACATCATATCCGGCTGCGCGTATATGAACGCGGCGCTGGCGAAACGCTGGCTTGTGGCACTGGCGCTTGTGCCGCAGTGGTAGCGGGAATTCAACGGGGCGTGCTTGAGTCACCAGTGGAGGTCAGTTTTCGCGGCGGCGATTTATTTATCCGATGGGAAGGCGAAAATCAACCGGTCTGGATGACAGGTCCCGCAGTCAACGTGTTCGATGGAGAGATCGACTTATAGAGTTCAGACAGGGAGAAATATGGAATCAAGTCCGGAAGAAGTCGCTCAATACCTGCGCACACATCCTGAATTTTTTGAAGAATATGCCGATGTGCTGGCGGAGATTCAGATTCCGCATCCTCATGGCGGCAGAGCCATTCCCATTAGCGAACGCCAGATCGTCGCGCTTCGGGACAAGAATCGCATCTTGCAGGATAAATTAGGCGAGTTGATCAGATTCGGTGAGGAAAACGGCGCTATTACCGAAAAAATGCACCGTCTGGCAGCAGCGCTCCTCACATTCACTCACCTGGCTGATTTTCTACATGGGTTGAACTTTCATTTGCGCGAAGATTTTTCCATACCTCATATGGCCCTACGGTTGTGGAACATGACTGCCGAAGGCCCCGCACTACCGGAATTCACGCCAACCGGCGCTGATATCCGCGCCCTGGCTGAAAGCCTGTCGCGCCCTTACTGCGGTTCTCACGTATTGGACGAGATCAGAGACTGGTTCGGAGAAGATGCTGTTCGCCTGCGCTCATTTGCGATGGTGTCCCTGTCGGCGGAGCAAACCATCGGTCTGCTGGTGATGGCCAGCGAAGATCCGCAGCGATTTTACCCGGAGATGGGAACGATTTACCTGGCGCAACTGGGCGAACTGGTAAGCGCCGCATTGAAACGTTTCACACGGGCTGAAGGATAAGAAAAGCGTACTGCCATCAACATGACATCGGGTAATCACCAGGCCGAACTTGCCTCGGCCTATCTCTTCCATCTTGCTAAAGAACGGCGTTTGTCACCGCTTACCTGTGAAAGTTACGCCCGCGATATTCGTGCTTTGCTGAACCTTGCGCAAGAAACACCCCTCGACCGATTGCAAATTCATCACGTCCGCCGGTTTGCCGCTCAGCTACATGGAGAAGGATTTTCCGGCAGGAGTTTAGCCAGGATGTTATCGGCCTGGCGAGGCTTTTACAGATACCTGACGCGGGATCACGGCTATGCGTCCAACCCCTGCGACGGGATACGCGCGCCAAAATCGCCAAAAACCTTGCCGCACACCCTTTCACCCGACGAGGCCGCGAAGCTGCTTGAGTTTCCCGCCTCCGACGATTTAATGGCATTGCGCGACAAAGCCATGTTCGAGCTGTGCTATTCATCCGGGCTACGGCTGGGAGAGCTCGCTGGCCTGAAACCCGAGGATTTGAGTCTGGACGACGGCACAGCGCGAGTTATCGGCAAAGGCGGAAAAACGCGCATCGTGCCCGTCGGCAGCAAAGCGGCGCAAGCCTTGCGCGAATGGATGAAGCAACGCCAGACCCTGGCTAAACCCGGCGAAACGGGACTATTCATGTCACGGTATGGCAAGAATATCAGCCGCCGATCAATTGATCAACGGCTGAAAATCCAGGCGCTGCGTCAGGGAATCAGCGCTAATATTCACCCTCACGTGCTGCGGCATTCGTTCGCCTCGCACCTGTTGCAATCCAGCGGCGATTTACGGGCTGTGCAGGAGATGTTGGGACACGCCAGCATCAGCACTACCCAGGTTTATACCCATCTGGATTTCCAGCATTTGTCGAAGATCTACGATGCGGCCCATCCACGTGCCAGGAAGAAGGAAAAAAGTTGAATCTTCAGTAACCATACAGCTTGCGTTTTTTCTGCGGATCAGCGTTATAATCTTCGCTCAATCATCACGTGCCAACTTCCATGCTAGAACATCGCGGTACAACCATACTTTCCGCCCGACGAGGCGGCCAGGTCGCACTTGGGGGGGATGGTCAGGTAACTTTAGGCGCCGTTGTCGCCAAGGCGAGCGCGCGCAAGGTACGCAGGCTTTACCATGAAAAGATACTTGCAGGGTTTGCAGGGGGAACAGCCGATGCTTTTACCTTGTTCGAGCGGTTTGAAGGTAAGCTTGAAAAGCACCAGGGACACCTGATGCGCTCAGCGGTTGAGCTGGCGAAGGACTGGCGCACCGATCGAATTTTACGGCGACTGGAGGCGATGCTCGTCGTCGCCGACCTGACTACTACGCTCATCATAACGGGATCGGGCGACGTGATCGAACCCGAGTTCGGTATTGCTGCGATTGGTAGTGGCGGTTCTTACGCTCACTCCGCTGCACGTGCCCTGTTGGATAACACCAGCATGATGCCGGAGGAAATCGTCAAGAAAGCGCTGGTCATCGCGGGCGACCTGTGTATTTATACCAATCAAAACCATGTAATCGAGGTACTCGGGTAAACTCCAAACTGAAGAACATGAGTAGTCGAGGAATATATCCGTGGAAGAGGACCTGAATGACAGGGGTAAAAATATATGCCTCTCGACAAATGAGCGCGGGACAGCATAGCCGCACATATTGCATACTTCCACCTTGGTTCACTTTGGCTTCGTTCCCCTCGCATTTATCACCAACCTGAAATCATGTCACAACTGACCCCGCAGGAAATCGTTCACGAACTGGATAAACACATCATCGGCCAGGACAGCGCCAAACGCTCCGTGGCCATTGCCCTGAGAAATCGCTGGCGCAGGCAACAGGTAATGGATCCCCTACGGCAGGAAATTACGCCAAAAAATATTTTAATGATCGGCCCGACCGGGGTTGGCAAGACCGAAATCGCGCGACGCCTGGCTAAACTGGCCGGTGCGCCCTTCATCAAGGTGGAAGCGACCAAATTCACCGAGGTGGGGTATGTCGGGCGGGATGTCGATTCGATCATCCGCGATCTGGTGGAAGCCGCCGTCAAGCAATCCCGTGAGCAGGAAACGCATAAAATGCGCGCGCGCGCGGAAGATCATGCGGAAGAGCGCATCCTCGATGTTCTGCTGCCTGCCGCGAGAGAGATGGGCGTGCAGACGGAGGTGGGGGAGATGGAAAACACCACCCGGCAGAAATTCCGCAAAAGATTGCGTGAAGGTGAGCTCGACGATAAGGAAATCGAAATAGAGGTGTCGGCCGCGCACACCCATATGGAAATCTTCGCTCCCCCCGGAATGGAGGAACTGACGACCCAAATTCAAGGAATGTTCCAAAACCTCGGCGGAGAGCGGAAGAAAACCCGCAAGCTGAGAATTCGGGAAGCATTGAAAATCATTATCGATGAGGAAGCGTCTAAGCTCGTCAATGATGAAGAATTGAAGCTTCACGCGGTGCAGAATGTTGAGCAGAACGGTATCGTATTCCTTGACGAAATCGATAAAATCACAAGCCGATCCGAAAGTTCCGGCGCGGATGTCTCGCGCCAGGGCGTTCAGCGTGACCTGCTGCCGCTGGTGGAGGGCACCACCGTTTCAACCAAGTACGGCATGATCAAAACAGATCATATCCTGTTCATTGCGAGCGGTGCATTTCATCTTGCCAAGCCTTCCGACCTGATCCCAGAATTGCAGGGGCGCTTTCCGATTCGTGTCGAACTCGCGAGTCTTAGCGCTGACGATTTTGTGCAGATCCTCACCAATACGGACGCCTGTCTGACGCGTCAATATGAGGCGCTGCTGGAAACCGAAGGCATCAAGCTGGAATTCACACCCGATGCGGTGAAGCGTTTGGCGGAGATTGCGTTTGCGGTTAATGAGAAAACCGAGAACATCGGCGCAAGACGTCTCTATACCGCGATGGAAAAGCTTCTGGAAGAGGTATCCTTCGATGCCGAAAAACATCGTGATACTAAAGTTGTCGTCGATGCGGCGTATGTGGATGCACGGCTCAACACTTTATCGCAAAGTGAAGACTTGGCACGCTACGTGCTCTAGCAGCCTGCCGGACCTGAGGGAATCGGCTGCAAAAGCGTCTGGCTGGTTTATATTTCGCTGCGATTCTTCAAGTCCGACAGACTGCTAACTGGCAAAACCCGGTGTCCTCGAGCGGTTTTCATTCCGTCTTCGTGTAGCAGAAAAGCATTTCGCCAGACGGCGCGACGGGGCTTGATCTGTTACAATTCCCGCCTGCGGCGTTCGCTCCACGTCTTCACGCCGTCCATTCTGTTTTTCGAACTTACCCGTCTGCCTAAGACTGGCGTCTCGCAATCGAGGCGACAGGCCGATGTTACCTTGGAGTTTTATGTCTTTCTCTACCTTCGGCCTGTCCGATGAAATCCTTCGTGCCGTAATTGAACGTGGCTATACCGATCCGACGCCCATTCAGCTGCAAGCCATCCCCGCAGTACTGGCAGGCGGCGATTTAATGGCCGGGGCGCAAACCGGCACTGGCAAGACCGCCGCATTTACCTTGCCCATCCTGCATCGTTTGTCGGACAGGAGCGTCAAGGGGCCATCCAGCGGCAGGCCGCCGATACGCGCGCTGGTTCTCGTCCCTACGCGCGAGCTGGCAGCACAGGTGGAGGAAAGCATACGCATATACGGCAAATACCTGAAGCTGAGTTCGATGATAATGATTGGCGGAGTCAATATCAATCCGCAGATCACCCGCCTAAAGAGCCGTGTGGATATTCTGGTCGCCACCCCCGGCCGCCTACTGGATCACGTGCAGCAAAAAACGCTCGATCTGTCGCACGTTGAAATCCTGGTGCTGGACGAGGCTGACCGCATGCTCGACATGGGCTTCATTCGCGACATTAAAAAAATACTCATGCTGCTGCCCGCACAGCGGCAGAATCTGCTGTTCTCCGCCACTTTTTCAGACGGCATTCGTGCGTTGGCGGCAGGCTTGCTCAACCAGCCGGCCATGATCGATGTTGCGGCACGCAACGCAACCGCTGCCAATGTGACGCATATCGTGCATCCGGTTGACCGTGAGCGTAAGCGTGACCTGCTTGCCCATCTTATCAAGCAGCACCGCTGGTCGCAGGTGCTGGTATTCACCCGTACCAAGCACGGCGCCAACAAATTGGCTGAACATCTGGTCGCGAGCGGCATTCCATCGCTTGCCATACACGGCAATAAAAGCCAGTCCGCGCGCACGCGGGCACTGGCGGAATTCAAGACTGGCAGCCTGCAGGTACTGGTAGCCACCGATATTGCCGCACGTGGAATCGATATCAGCGAATTACCGCATGTAGTCAACTTTGAATTGCCCAACGTGGCGGAGGATTATGTTCACCGTATCGGACGCACTGGGCGGGCGGGGGCGGAAGGAGATGCGGTGTCGCTGGTATGCGTGGACGAGCTCAAGCTGTTGACGGATATCGAAAGGCTGATCAAACGGGATTTGCCCAGCAAAATTATCGCTGGTTTCGAGCCAGACCCGCGAATCAAGGCCGAACCGATCGTGAATGGGAGCGGCGGAGGACAGCGCCGCTTGCCACCCGGACTTCCCGGACGGAGTCAACGAAGAGGCGGCCAGCCTGGTAACAAGCTGCCATCCGGCAGATTATCTACGGGACCTGCTGCCGGTCGCATGCCCGCACTGCAGCGTTCAGGCGGGCGTGGCCGTTGATATGGTCCATTCCATTCCGGGGTATGCCAAGCGTTGCTCGATGATCCGGGGAAACTTGCGACGCAGTACCATTTTCAACCGTTGGGGATGAACTTTGCTCGGCGGGAAAATACCGGTATCGATACGGCGGAGAATGCGCTTCGTGAAGCAATGATGAACGGAGGCGGAACTATGCAAACTGGCCGGCGGCATACCCGGATGCCCAGGCCCATTGGAAATTGAACCCACCCAGATGTCCCGTTACGTCGACCACTTCGCCTATAAAATAAAGCCCGGGCATCTTTTTCGCTTCCATGCTTTTGGATGATAATTCCCGGGTATCCACGCCGCCGAGCGTGACTTCCGCCTTTCTGTAGCCCGCAGTCCCATCCGGAATAACCTGCCAGTCGTGCAATTGTGCGGCGATCTGTTTCAAGCGCTTGTCACTGTACTGGTTTACCGGCGCGGTTGACTGCCCATGCATGACCGTTTCGCACCAGACCCGCACAAAACGCCGAGGCAGATGCTGTGCTAACAGATTGGATAACAGCATGGTGCTATGTTTATGATCGAGCAGCCACGCCGCCGCGTCAAGATCCGGCAGCAGGTCGACATGCAGCGGTAATCCCGGCCGCCAGTATGAAGAAATCTGCAATATCGCGGGACCGCTCAAGCCGCGGTGCGTGATCAACAGATTCTCGCGGAATCGAGCGCCATTGCAACTCACCGCTGCATCAAGCGCAACGCCAGGAATTCCTGAAAAACCGGCCAGCTGCTGGGGTGCGAAAATCAACGGAACCAATCCTGGTCGCAGGGGGGTAACCGCGATATCGAATTGCTCCGCGATGCGATACCCGAAGGGACTTGCGCCAATTTGTGGAATGGAGAGGCCGCCGGTAGCAATTACCACTGCATCCGTTGCCAATACGCCACGGTCGGTTTCCAGCACGAACCTGGAACCGTTGACGCCGAGTAGGGCTATATTACTCACCTGGCACGGCATTTCCCACTTGACGCCGACACTATCGCACTCGCGCCGCAGGAGGTCGATGATTTGCTGGGAACTGTCATCGCAGAATAATTGCCCCAGTTTCTTTTCGTGATAGCGAATCCGATGCTTTTCCATCAGCGCGATAAAGTGTTGGGGCGTAAAGCGGGACAATGCCGATCGGCAGAAATGCGGATTTTGTGAGAGAAAAGCTTCCGGGCCGGTGTGGAGATTGGTGAAATTACAACGTCCGCCACCGGAGATTCGGATTTTCTCCGCCAGCTTGCTTGCATGTTCCAATACCAGAACGGATCGCCCGCGCTTTCCGGCTTCAATCGCGCACATCATGCCGGCCGCCCCGGCACCTATCACTACTACATCTTTTTTTGAGTTCATGTACGCATTGCAGCCATGCTCAGTGCTCAGCGTAATGCAGTCACTTTACGCCACACGCTGGCCAGCCATGATTGTTGTTCGAAAGGAAGGCCCGCAGGGCGATAGTAATGGGTAATTTCGACGAACCCGGCATTGGCGAGGTAGTGCCGCCAGCTTTCGATATGGTGGTATACGCCGTAGCGCCCCTGGTTCCAGCCCTCCTCGTTATTTCCCCGGGGGTTCGAGCTGAATAACACCCCGTCCGGTTTCAGTGTTGCCCAAAGTTCCTTCAATACACGCGATAGCTCGGAAGTGGGAACATGAAACAGTGAAGCATTGGCAAATATGCCATCGAAGTATCCATCCGGCAAATCGAGTCTGAGAAAATCCTGATGCCATACCTCGCAACCGCTATGACTGCGGGCCATCTCGACAAAAGTCATCGCCCCCTCCAGTCCTGTTGCGATATGGCCTAGTTCTGCAAAAACCTTCAGGTCACGGCCTGGCCCACAGCCGAAATCCAATAGGTTGAAGGGCGGAACAGCCTTGATATATTGAAGCAGGGCGGCGATATTTTGCCCGACATCATGGTCTTTCGTTCCCGTCCAGAAAGCCTTGGCACGTTCGTTGTAGTGAGTCAGCGTAAGGTCGGTGATTTCCCCGAGATCCAGCAAATTTGGCTTCATATCGGGCGACTCTCATCGAATGTAATATAAAAATTTATCGCGATTTATTCCGTGGGCAAGCGGTTATGACTCACTCAATTGCATAGTGTACAGAGAACAATGACGATTTATTATTTGAAGACGCCCAGTATGGCGCCACGCGCCATCAAATCGCGCATGATTTCAAGCCCGCCCTGAATCACGACCTCGGGCGAGGGATGTCGACTTTCTATGGCAACGATTTGAAGCGCCGCTTTGCCCGTATGCTCGTCAGAAGCGAGGAGATTTATCAGGCGTGACGTAAATGCGTTTATCTCGGTGAATTGGATCTGATCATCGGCATTGCGAAATACGAGCAGCCAGGTTTCAGTTGGTGTGACTCGTGTGCGGGGACCAATACGGTGCACTGGCCAGCTATAACGAAGATTGGCAAAAACGGGATTCAAAACCGGGCGCTGCTCCAGCAAGCTACCTTCCCGGTCGATTGCTTCCCACGCCGGAGCCAGGGTTGAAATGGAAAGCGCCAGTTCTACCCATTCGTAGTGCGCGAGCTCCAGCACGAATTCCGGATAATTTGCCGATATCGCCTCTTCGCTTTGCAGGAACTGGATGAACTCATCGGGTATCTGGCGAAAAAAAGGCGAACGGCTGCGATGCGTGGCAAGAAAACTGCGCATGAGTCGAGTCCACCGCCGTTTTCCCAGCACTTTATTGAGCACGGGAAAACAGGTAAGGAGAAAGCTCTCCAGATTATTGTAAACCAGCTTCCTGTATATTTCCATGCGCCGCCTGTCAATACCGCGCGGGCAAGGGTTTATCCTGGGGTTGCGTATATGCGCAGTGAAAGCGTACTGGAAACGCTGAAATTCAGGAAGCGGCATACTCATGGCCAGACCCGTAATGCCGGGTCTGGATCAAGCCGATGCGCTCGACTTCGCGCACCAGTTCGTGGAGGGGCGGGATATTGAAATCGCGTTCCAGCAGAGTGGGCGCCACGCCGTGAATACGGTAAGTTTGTTCGAGTAATGACCATACCGGATCGATCACGTCCGCGCCATGCGTATCGATGATCAAATTCTCCGCTTCATTATAATGACCGGCCATATGCATATAAACGATGCGCTCGGTAGGCATCGCACGAATAAATTCAATCGGGTCATAGGCGTGATTGATGCTATTGACGTATACATTATTGACGTCGAGATGCAGATCGCAATCCGCCTCGACCAATACAGCGCGAATAAAGTCCGCTTCGCTCATCTCGGCGATGGGTGCCTGCACATAAAACGACGCATTTTCCAGTGCGATGCGTCGCTCCAGAATATTCTGGGTGCGGCGAACCCGTGCCGCGACATACTTTACTGCTTCTTCAGTAAACGGTATTGGAAGCAGATCGTATAGATGGCCATCGTCGGAACAATAGGAAAGATGTTCGGTATAGAGGCGGATTTGATGTCGATCCAGAAACTGCCGGATCTTTTGCAATAATACCTCGTCCAGCGGCGCCGGACTGCCGATCGATAGCGAAAGGCCATGACAGACAAAGGGATAGCGTTCAGTGAAAATGTGCAGATCGCGCCCCAGGATGCCGCCAAGATCGATCCAGTTTTCTGGAGCAATCTCGAAGAAGTCGATGGCATCGGGAACACCGGTTTTTAATGCCGGGATCAATTCCCGCCGAAAACCGAGGCCAACGCTGGCGGGTGGCAGGAATTCCACGACGGGAAAGATTACTTCTTCATTCCAGCATGCGGAGCTGTATTCGGCGCACTCGGCTTGGTTCCCCCATAGCTATCGGCCTCAGGCTGATCCACCGCCCCATCTTTGTTGGCATCGATCCTGTCGAAAATGTTTTCATGATGCTTGAGAAATTCTTGCTTGGTGACCTTGCCATCCTTATTGGCATCCACCATCGACATGCCGCATCGACCTTCGCCGGATTTTGCTCCACCGCCATATTTGTTGGGATCTACCTTATCGGCATACGCCAGCATATAGCCCTTATCCAGGGATTGAGCGGTAAAGGGGCTGTCTGCTGCGGAGACAAGCGGTACGGCGCCAAGTGTAGCGGCAAGAGCGGAACCAACGGCTAGGGAAATCATGGTTTTCTTGTTGCGCACAGTATTTTCTCCTGAATTTTGGATGGAATATTATGTCACAATTCGAATGAATTGGGGATTGGCTTAGCTGGAGCCTCGCTTTCCTGTGTGCGATGGTGCACAGGAAAGCGGGCCAGGCCGTTCAAAACAAAGGAGATACGGATTCGATAGTAACTCTGAACAGTTCAGAGGTATCTTTAGTTATTTACCGCTACCGCACTTGCCATCTTTCATTTTGCCCTTCATCTCATCTTTGCTGATAACGCCATCCTTGTCGGTATCCATATGTGCAAACATGGCGTCGTGATGCTTGGTCCATTCTTCCTTGGTGATCTTCCCATCACCGTTTGCGTCCGCCATAGCCGCGCCGCACCTGCCTTCGCCGCATGCGCCTTCACCACCACACTTACCTTCTCCACTTTTCTTTTCGCCATATTTATGGGAATCGGCCACCATGTAACCTTTATCTAAGGGCTGTATGGTAAATGGATTATCAGCGGCAGAAACACCCGGTACAGCACCGAGCGTAGCGACAAAAGCGGAGCCTATGGCGATAGAAATAAGGGATTTTTTGTTGGACATCATGTTCTCCTATATATGTTAGGGATGTTACAACGCGACTCAGCGAAAGAAAGATTGTCGCGCCGACTTTTATCGACCAGTTCCTTTTTTGCGACCGGTTTCGACGCGGACGCAGATACCCGATATAAACCAACCTCCGCCATTCTTGAATAATGCGAATATCGCCGGAAGACAAGAATGACCTAAGAAACATAGCACAAATTTTGGGATAGGTGCGACAAATTGCCGCACCTATCCGATCATGGCAACGCTTCACGGAGAAATAGGACAACGGCCTGCCAAGTTTAGCGCAAACGTTTCTCGACATTAAATTGATGGGGTTATTTATTTCCTTTTGGGGGTATTCAAGCGATGGGAATTCTGCAAGAATTCCCGCTACCGATGTAAGGTAGACTTCATGCAAACGGATTGGCCGGAAGCCGTCTGAATCTCAAGAGCGAGGTTATACGGCCTCAACTTACCTCGTTAACCGATCACGCTGACGCTCGGTCAAGTTCTCTGAAACCACATCAGACGAACCGTCAAGCTACTTGCTGTATAATGTTTTTTTCTGTAAGTGTTACCACAGATCACCAGAAATGGAAAAGGAATATTAATATGCCGCAAGAACTGCATAAACAGGCTGGTCCCTATAAACCGAAGAAGGGAGAAACCTACATGAGTTCCGGGCAGCTTATGCATTTCCGCAATATACTGGAAGGCATCAAGTTTGAGCTGGGACGAGATATAGATCGCACGGTTCACACCATGCAGGACGAAGCCACGATTTTCGCCGACCCTAACGATCGTGCCAGTCAGGAATCTGATATGGCGCTGGAGTTACGGAACCGGGATCGTGAGCGCAAGCTGATCAAGAAAATTGACGAGACTATCGCAAAAATAGATACTGGCGATTACGGTTATTGTGAAAGTTGTGGCGTAGAAATCGGTCTTAAACGACTTGAAGCCCGGCCCACCGCCACTCTCTGTATTGATTGCAAGACCTTGGATGAAATAAGGGAAAAGCAGGTCGCCAAATAATATTTTTCGGCTCGCTTCTACAAGAATACATCTGCAGATGTAGTTGAATCGAATATTATTGTTGTAAGATAAAAAGCCCTATCTCGCGATCAGGGCTTTTTTTATTCCTTGGAAACCAGGTTGGATCTGCCCTCCAGCGAGGGAGAGCAGTATATGCTCTGCGCTCCTTTTTGAAGAGCCGCAGTTCTCGCAAGAAGTTATCCTACACTTACGTTACCGGGTTGTCGGTGACCTCGGTGGAGACAGCCTTCATACTCAGGCGTAAACGACCCTTGTCATCGGCTTCCAGAACTTTAACACGCACCACCTGACCTTCCTTGAGATGGTCGGTAACGCTATTGACACGCTCGTTGGCGATTTGCGAGATATGTAACAGCCCGTCCTTGCCGGGGAGGACGCTGACGATTGCTCCGAAGTCCAGAAGTTTCAAAACGGTTCCGTCGTAAATTCTTCCCACCTCAACCTCGGCCGTAATATCTTCGATGCGCTTTCTTGCCAATTCGCCACCTTCGGCACTGATACACGCTATCATCACAGTACCGTCGTCAGTGATATCGATGGTGGTTCCGGTTTCTTCCGTCAACGCACGAATTACTGCGCCGCCCTTACCGATCACATCACGGATTTTCTCTGGATTGATTTTTATCTTGATGATACGCGGCGCATGTTCCGAAATATCCTCGCGCGTGGTGGGCAAAGCCTGTTTCATGATCCCAAGAATATGCAGACGGCCTTCCTTTGCCTGTATCAGTGCCGCGTGCAGAATTTCCTTGGTGATGCCCTGAATCTTGATATCCATTTGTAGCGCAGTGATACCTGCTTCGGTACCGGCCACCTTGAAATCCATATCACCCAGATGGTCCTCATCTCCCAGGATATCGGTCAACACCGCAAATCTGTTGCCATCTTTGATCAGTCCCATGGCAATACCCGCCACATGTGCTTTCAGTGGTACACCCGCGTCCATCAATGCAAGACAACCACCGCAAACCGACGCCATGGAACTGGATCCGTTCGATTCGGTAATCTCCGATACCACTCTGAGAGAATAACCAAACTCTTCCGGAGTGGGCAACACAGCAACCAAAGCCCGCTTGGCAAGGCGTCCGTGGCCGATTTCACGGCGTTTGGGCGTGCCTACGCGGCCGGTCTCGCCAGTCGCATAAGGCGGCATATTGTAGTGGAGCATAAAGCGTTCGGAGTAATCACCTTGCAGCGCATCGATTTTCTGCTCATCCCGACCGGTGCCCAACGTTGCAACCACCAGCGCCTGAGTTTCCCCTCGGGTAAACAACGCAGAGCCGTGGGCACGCGGCAGCAAGCCATTGCGGATCGTAATCGGCCGGACGGTACGCGTATCACGCCCATCTATACGAGGCTCGCCATCCAATATCTGGGTTCGTACAATCTTTGATTCCAGCGCAAAACAGGCCTCCTTTACGGATTGCGCGTCCGGCCCTTCCTCTGAATTGACACCCATTTCGGTAAAGACTCTTGTCCAGATATTGTCTATGGTTTCCGATCGCGCCTGCTTCTGCTTTAGCCGGAATGCGGCGCGCAAGTCATTTTCCGCCAAATCGGCGATTTTCTCGGCAAGAGCGGCGTCCTTTGATACCGGGGCCCAATCCCATGCGGTAACTCCTGCTTCGTCGGCCAGCTCGCTGATCGCATCGATCACTACCTGCATTTGCTGGTGGCCGTAGACGACGGCACCCAGCATGATTTCCTCGGATAGCTCCAGCGCTTCGGACTCCACCATCAGCACAGCTCGCTGAGTACCCGCAACCACCAGATTCAGTTGAGTCTGCTTGAGCTGTGTGGTACTCGGGTTCAGGATATATTCGCCATTGATATAGCCTACACGGGCCGCGCCGATCGGACCATCGAATGGTATGCCGGAAAGAACCAGTGCGGCGGAGGCGCCCAGAAGGGCGGGTATATCCGCATCCACCTCGTTATCGGAGGACAGGACCGTGGCCACAATCTGAACTTCGTTATAAAAACTTTCCGGGAATAACGGACGAATGGGGCGGTCGATAAGGCGGGAGGTAAGAATTTCCTTCTCGGATGGACGGCCTTCGCGCTTAAAAAAACTACCGGGTATTCTACCGGCGGCGTAGGTCCTTTCCTGATAATCCACGGTCAGGGGGAAAAAATCCTGCCCTTGTTTAGCGTTTTTTGCACCCACCACGGTAACAAGAACCACGGTGTCGTCCATGGTAACCATCACTGCGCCGTGCGCCTGCCTTGCTATTTCCCCGGTTTCGAGTGTTAGTTGATGAGATCCGTAAGTAATGCTTTTCTTGATTTTCAATTAACTGCCCTTTTCGATAAAATCATGCCGGTTGACGTCAGATCAACGGCTATAGCTCCGGCCAGGCTTGATGGAAACAGCGATTTCGTTCATGCCACTGCTATCTCACCGCTGCTCGATATCTATTTGCGCAAGCCAAGGCGTTCGATCAGCGCCCGATAGCTATCGGTGCTGCTACGCTTCAGGTAATCCAGCAGCTTGCGGCGACGACTCACCATACGCAATAAGCCGCGGCGTGAGTGATGATCCTTGACGTGTGCTTTGAAATGACCGGCCAAATCGTTGATGCGAGCGGTCAATAACGCCACTTGCACTTCGGGAGAACCTGTATCTCCGTCTGCTCGTTGATAGTCGCGCACCACTTGCGCTTTTTGTTCGGTTTTGACTGCCATACTGCTCTCCATTACGCCCAATAGGAAAGGGCGACATTTTACTCTTTAACAGGGTCAACTCTCAAGTAATGTGATGACTTTATTTCATTTTCGAATTCAGGCGGTAGGTGACGTCGGGTTTGCCAGGGCGCAATTTTGCTCCAGCGCGCCACAGCCGTCTTTACGTACCCTCTCGAAATCATACTCGGCCAGCTTGTCAGTCTGACACATATCCGTGAGGTGATGCAGAATTGCGTGTGCTCACGCCCATTTCCGCGCCGGCATATCGCACTACGGTCGACAGGGTAGAGCATGCTGCACGCGAGCCCATCGCCAGGCGAAGCAGCGTGCCGACAGCTACAGAACCTCGTACCAGCAGCGGCAGAAGGCGAACGAGATCGGCGCTTCCATCCGGGCGCACTGCATCGAGTAGAACTGGAGGCGGCGAAAAGTCGACCGGGTCCGAGATCGCCCGTATGGCCAGAAATGGCAAGCCCGCATGCGCGGCAGCTTCCGCCACCGCACCGCTTTCCATATCCACTGCGCAAGCACCGGTCGCCTGCGCCAACTCATGCTTGGCAACAGCCGAGGTCAGCATCCCCCGGCTCGCAGCCAATATGCCGCCGGTAACATTCAGGTGGGCAGGCAGACATTGCCGCAAGCTGTCACGCCAGCTCAGGTCGACTTGCAGTGACTGGTGGGCATGGATGGACTCAGGCAATATCAAGTGCCCCGGACGCAAGCTGGAATCCAATGCGCCGGCAAACCCAAAACTCATCAAGGCACGCGCGCCGCCCATTTTCAACCCTGCTGCGGCTTCGCGAGCAGCCTCTTCGCCCATCCCGCAAAGCCAGATCGCAGCGCTTTCCCCCAAGCTGATCCTTTGATTGAAGGGCAGACGGAGCAAGGTAATGCATCGAGCTTCCACCCGCATCGCCGTGATGATGCCAACCTCCCTCACGTAGAGGTCTTCCGCGTCAAAGTATGGAACCTGGCCAGCGCCCACAGCGGGAAATACTTGGTATAACCATAATATCTCAAGTAAAAAACCCGTGGAAAACCCGGTGCCGTAAACCAGGGATCATTCCATAATCCATCGGTGCCCTGCTCACGCAGCAGATATTCTATGCCCCTGCGCACTTCTTGGCTGTGCCCGTCTCCTGCCGCCATCAGGGCCAACAGCGCCCAGGCCGTCTGAAAAGAGGTACTTCTCTCGAACTGCCCCGCGTGCTGAGGTTCGAAGTAGGTATCGTTACTTTCGCCCCAGCCTCCGTCATCGCGCTGCACTGACTTCAGCCACTGCACCGCACGGCGAATGGCGAGATGATCGGTATCAACGCGGGCCAAACGGAACGCCTCCATGACTGACCAGGTGCCGTAGATATAATTGCTTCCCCAGCGCCCAAACCAGGCTCCGCAGGGTTCCTGCTCGCGAAACAGATAGGCGAGGCCTCGTTCCACGACAGGCTTATGCCTGGGTTCACCATACAATGAGAGAAAACCGGTGCAACGCGCAGTGACATCGCTGGTCGGCGGATCAAGCAATGCGCCATGGTCGGCAAATGGTATTTCGTTGAGATAATAATAGGTATTGTCGGCGTCGAAGGCCGCAAAACCGCCGTCGCGCGACTGCATTCCCGCAAGCCAGTCCGCAGCGCGTACTATACTCCCCTGATAAGCTAGAGGATCCGCCTGGTATAGCGCCCACGCCACGGCTGCGGTGTCGTCCAGATCCGGGTAATGCGGGTTGGCATACTGGAAGGCCCAGCCACCGCCTGGCAAGTTGGGGTGGTCTTCCTGCCAATCCGCAGGCGCATCGAGTATCTGGTTGGGGATGAGCCAGTCGAGCGCTTCACGGACGGGCTTTTGATCCACATCGGCGCTTTCCTGCATGGCGAGGCAGGTAAGGACGGTGTCCCACACGGGCGACGTACACGGCTGGCACCAGGCACGTTGGCCTTCCTCCACCAGCAACCCGCGTAGCGCCTGGCGGCATTGATCCCGATAGGGATGATCGTAGGCATAGCCCAGCAATGCCAGTGCCTCGCCGGCGTTCACGATGGCAGGAAAAATTCCTCCCAGACCACACTCGCCGTTTAGCCGCTCCACGATCCACTGTTCGGCTCGCCGTATTGCAATACGGCGCAGGGCCTGTGGAATGAACGGCTCGAATAGCGAAGCGGTACGCTCAATTATTAAAAACAGGCGGTTGAGACGGGTGCGAACCGGAAAATAGTCACGCTCTTCCTCCGGAGGTACCGTAAACAGTTCACGGACATGAATCTTGCGCGGATTCGCCGCACGCGCCTTCAAGCTGCATAGAATGGACAGCGGTATTGTAACGGTACGAGACCAGTAAGCAATTTTGCTCAGGTGGAAAGGGAACCAGCGAGGCAGCAAAATGATCTCCACCGGCACGAATGGAACGCCGCGCCAGGGAAGTTGACCGTACATGGCAAGCAGTATGCGAGTGAACACATTCGCCCGTGCGGCCCCTCCATGTTTTAGAATGGCGGCGCGGGCGCGCGTCATGTGCGGCGCATCGGGCGAATCACCTACGATCTTCAAAGCATAATATGCCTTGATCGTACAGCTGAGGTCGAAATGGCCTCCATAATACAATGGCCAGCCACCATGATCGAGATCCTGTTTTTCACGGATAAATCGGGCGAGCCTGACTTCCAGGTCTACATCGACATCGTCCATGAAGTGCATCATTAATACATACTCCGCCGGGATCGTGCAGTCTGCCTCCAGCGGAAAACACCAATGACCGTCTTGTTTCTGTAGCGACAGCAACGCATCACGCGCTGCTGTCAATCCATCTTCCAGCGACGTCTTGCTGGCTGGGCTAACCTGTTGAGATGACAATGTGGCGGTACCTCCGAATCTATTCACTAATTTTTACCCAAGTCGAATTTCTGGCGGAATTCAGGATGCAATCCATCCATATGATAAGAAAATAACGAAAGAAATTCATGAAATTGTGTTCTGCATGGATTTGCTATGCGCCATGCCGCTACGCGCGTTTGATGCTTGGGAGGGAGAAATGCCTTACGATGAGATCGATGTTGGCCGGTCCTCAAGCCAATCAAGCATATTGCGAGCGTTGGTTTCAGCGTGATGCCGCCGCTTCTGGAACGTCCCCGAGGTCTTCGTCCATCGGGTCCTCGTAGCTCTCGGGCGGCGGGTCTCCATCATAAATCAAATGCTTGCGTTGTTGCAAAAACCCCTCTCGCACAAATAGATAAGGATCCAGCGCCGCCTGGTCACGCACTCGCATAGGGCCGGATAACCTTGCTCTTTTATCGATAATGCTTAAAACCGTGACGGGACCTACGATAGCGCTACTGGCGAAGGTGCCCGCATAAAATAAAAGGTTGCTGAAAACGCTTACAGGTATTCCCGGCGCATCACGATAGGTGCTGGGGCCGATCAAAGGAACAAAAAGATAAGATCCCGTATTGACACCCCATACGCCAAGTGTTTGCCCAAAATCTTCGTCATGTTGCGGCAAGCCCATGGGCGCCGCCATGTCGAAGAAGCCGCCCAGGCCGACCGTTGAATTAACGACGAAACGGAGGCTGTCCTGGAAGCCCTGACGGACTTTTCCTTGCAGAAAATCGTTCAGGATAACGTTCGGATACGCGAGATTGTCATAGAAATTTCCAATCGAACGCACCATGGGGTCAGGTATGTATTTTATATAAACATCAGCAACTGGCGCCAGCAGGTTTCGATCGATCGTATCCGTGAAGTTATAAAACTTGCGATTGGTTTCTTCGTTAGGATCAATCGGATTTATACCGGAGTCGCTCGTTCGTGTGGTAGCGCATCCCGCGAACAATACGGCACATATTGCCAGCAGAACGGTTGTCCGGTAGTTATGTATCATGATCAGTTAAGATAGGCATGACTGCTAATCTCCAGGCATTGCTACTTTAATAATGCAGCGGTCGCTCCAAGTCGGGAGTATAAACAATAAATGACAATTTAGCGTATAACTTCGCTTACGTAAACAAAGGGAGAATAAGCCCGCCGGGACAGAGGCGGTAACAGGTCTCTCAACCCTTCATCCTCATTCCCGGACTCATTCGCCAGCGGCATCAGGTTTGATCATACCTTGATGCTTTGAGCGGGCGCCTTCAATAAGATCGGCAGTATTACCAAGGTGCAGAGGAGCGTAAAAGTCAGTCCCACGGTAAGCATTATTCCCATACTGGCGGTACCTTCATGCGACGAAAACATGAGGCTTGCGAAATCGACCAGTGCAGTCAAGGCGCTATAGAAAATAGCCCTTGCGGTACTGGTGTGGATCAAGACTTCGCTCACCATCTCGTTATTCAGGCTTCGGTGCACCATGTGCAGGCTACTGTCGATACCGAGACCAAGCAATAGCGGCAAAGCAATGATATTGGCAAAATTGAACGGTACATTCAACACGACGGTGAACGCGGCAGTGAATAAACTGGACAGCAAAAGCGGGGTCAGCACCAGCAGGGTATACTTCATGCTGCGCAATATTATCAGCAGTGCGATGACAATCCCCGCCAGCGCCAGCAGGAATGCCTGGATAAATGCCTGCACCACCGCCTCACCTGCTTCAAGGCTCACCATGGGCGCCCCTGTGGCGTTCGGCGCGACTTGTTGCACCGAACGCACAAAACGCCGCAATGCATCGTTGTCGTTAAGATCTTCAGCCGGATAAACCGCGATCCGGTACTCGCCCGAGCGGCTTTCCCACCGGCTGCTTAGCGATTCCGGCAGGTCCTTCATGCCAAATGGGACAGCTTCGGTAGCAATCCGCAAGCTCTGCAAAGCGGATGGCAGTGTAGTCAGAAGATCGGCCTCCGCTGACTGCAGCAAGTGACTCCTCTCGTCGGCACTCGCCGCATCGAGTCGGACAAGCAGAGCGGCAAGAGATGCTTTGAGAGCACGAACACTTGCCAATGCGGGATGATCGGGACGCTCGGCAATAAATCGATCCAATGTGGCGGCCAGCGTATCCAAGGATTTACGTTGATTTACCTGGGCTTCACCGCCCATCGGCCGAGCCTGCGTTGTATTCGTTATCGGTCCCATCGTAAGAGCCATTTCCTCGATAAGCGAAATTTTCTCTTCCTGCTCTGCTGGCACCAGGTCGAAGATGGTGACCACCTTGGTTACTTCAGGAAGCTTGGCCAGCTGCTGCGCCAGACGTTCTGCTTCTTTTCGATCGCGGGCCAATGCAGTCGCATGCCAGGGGGAATTGTCGACGTCCAGAAGAAGTTCCTTGAATGTCCGTATCGCTTCTCCATTCTGCGCTTGCATATTCAGCAGGTTATAGTCAAATGTTACCCGAGGCAGTATTGCAAGAGCAGCAACCAAAGCGACGAAAGTGACGGCATAAGTCAACTTGTGCCACTTCAAGGATAGCTCAAGCACTTTCCCCACTGAGCTCTTTGTGGTGGCTTTGGTTGACAACTTCCTGGGAAAATAACGTAGCAGAGCGGGCCCTATGGTAAGGGTAACGAGCAGACTGATCACCATGCCGGTACCGGAAATGATCCCCAATTCCGCGACCCCGCTATAATCGGTAGGCATGAATGCGTAAAAACCGATGGCATTGGTGATCGTACACGCGGTCAGTGCCGCCCCGGCATCACCACCGGACAGGTGCATGGCTTCGGCCGGCGAAGTACCGCTTTCCAGGATCTCACGATATCGGAGCAGAAAATGGATGGCAAAATCGGCCCCCAGGCCGATATATAGCACTGCAAATGCGATAGAGATCAGATTCAGGTGGCCGACCGCCGCAGTGGCAAACGCTGCGGTAAGAAGCAAACCCATCGTCAGGCAAACGAGCACATTAATTATCAGCCCCGCATTATGCATCGCGAAGTAGAGCACGATGGCGACCATTACAAATGTAATGATCCCGGCATACTCCATTCCGCGCAGCGAGCTGTTGAGCTCCTCCTCAGCCAGCGCTACCTCGCCGGTAATTCGCAACCGAACCGGTCCATTTTCCGACACGCCGACATCTTTTGCTGCTGCATAAAGGGCTGCGATGGACTGCTCCGCCGGTGATAGCTGCGTGTAATCAAGTTTCGGTTTAACTACGATCAACTGCTGGTACTTATTCTTCTGCGGTTCTCCGTTGAACAGTGATTGCCACGATAAGGCCCGGGGCGATCCATTGAGCCGTGCGTCAAAAGTTGCGCTTATCCCGTTCAGCACGGGTTGAAGCTCCATGCTGCGTCCCTCGCGCAACTCGTCCACGGCTCGGGCAAGCACGGAAGCAAAAGACGACAAGGTGGGGTTTTCGGAGATATGCGCTATGAGCGGTTGTGCCGCGGCCAGGCGATCGGTGATTTGTTCCAGCTCGGGAATACTTTCGTAGAGCAAGCCGTTACGCTCAAAAAAAACGTCCACATTAGGCGTGTAGACATCGTAAAAACTGGCGGTATCTTTTTTAAGCTGTGCGGCAAGACGTTCGGTTGCCAGATATACCTGCTCGGGCGTGGGAGCGTCCAGCACCACCAGCAGGGTTTCCATGTCCTGCGGGAACGTCTCGTTGTAGTGCTTCATATTGACGCGAAACGGCAGATGCTCCGAGAGCATGTCCGTGGTATCGGTGTTTATACCGAGGTTACGCGAAACATAAAATCCGCATACGACAGTGACCAACAAAGCCCCCAGAAGAATCCAGGCGGCGTATTGGTAAGAGAGTGTGGACCAGCGCGCGAAGATGTCGTATATGCGGCTGTGAGAAGCTTTGGTTGGTATGGCCATCCTTGAGGAAGCAATTTAGGACGATCAATCCTCGGTGCTGCCCAGGTTTTTTTTAACCTTGCTCGGTCAGGATGATCTTTTTCTTGAGCATGTCGATGAGTGTCGCGAAACCATCACGCTGGAGGATAGCACGGTACTCGACCCGTTTCAGTGCGAGATCGCTGACGCCGTCAGCCAGGACGTTGACAATGCGCCATCCATCCTTCCCATTCCGGAGGATATAGTCGAAACGTACGGGCTCGCCGGTCGGTAAAAAAAGCTTGCTGCGTACCATTATCTGATCCCGCGGCATCGATTGTTGCTCTATAAATTCGAACCGCTCACCTTCGTAACTTTTGAACCAACCCACGTAGGTACCAATGCTGAGCTTTCGGAAAATGTCCTTGAACGTGCGCTGTTGCTCGGCATCCAGTTGAGTCCAGTTAGCCCCTAGCGTAGTGCGGGCGATAAAATCAAGATCGTGGGTGCGATCAATAACAGGGGCCAGCAATTCATAGCGACCTTCATATCCGAGTTTCGGCCCTTCTCGCATCGCCTTGATAAGCGACTCGTGCAGGTCATTCACTACCTGTTCCGGGCTGGAGGTATCCTGGGTCTCGGCCCAGGATACAGGCGCAGCCAGCAACATGACTGCTATCACCTGAAATTTCAAAGCGGACGTAATGGCGCGCAGGATTTTCATATTGACAACCTTTATAGCAACGCTAATCGCGCTATACGCCGTAGCGCCGAAGTGAGGCCTGATCAGTCGGCCAAACGTTATACCCGATGGGCTGGGCGCTACCATGACTGGATTAAACCTGCCATGGCTGCCCCATCTGTTTAAGGCCGGGAGTCACAAGCGTCGATAAAGGCCGCGCCCCATGGACTCATTGTGGACAGCGAGTCATCATGAGGAAACCGGGTTTCCGGTGCCCTTAAAGCCGGCGTGCGGGCTTTAAGGGCACGACAATAACCCTGGTTTATCATTCTACCTTAACAGGAATTCCAGCGAGTGTTGCTGGAGATTTCAGTTTTTCGGACGCCCATTTAGGTGTGGACTCAGCCACCATCGGACCAGTGGTTCTCGGACCCCTGAGGGAGGTGAGTAATGCCTTCACCGGATGCTGTAACATATCTTCAACGGCGGTCGCCTCATAGCCACAATGGGCCATGCACTGGGCACACTTGGGATTGCTACTGTTACCGTATTTTTCCCACGGGGTGTCCTCCAGCAGTTCCTGAAAACTGGACGCATATCCTTCATCCGACAATAAGTAGCAAGGCTTTTGCCATCCGAACACGTTGCGCGTCGGATTGCCCCAAGGGGTACACTGATAATTCTGGTTACCTGCAAGAAAATCAAGATAAAGCGAGGAATGATTCAATTTCCAGTTCCGCGTCTTGCCCAACTTGAAGATACCTCGAAATAGATTCTTGGTATCCTTCCCCTTGATAAAGATGTCTTGTCTCGGGGCGCGTTCATAGCTGAATCCCGGCGCGATGGTTGCGCCTTCGATACCTAGCTCCATGGCATAATCAAGAAACTCGGCAACATCCTCGGGCGTCTCGCCCTGGAACAGGGTACAGTTTACGGTGACCCTGAACCCTCTTGCCACCGCCATTTTTATGGCTTCAACTGCCCGGTCAAAAACACCATCCTGGCAAACCGAAGCATCATGCCGCTCTTTCAGGCCATCCAGATGGATTGAAAAAGTCAGATAAGGCGACGGCGTATAGTCGTCCATCTTTTTCTTCAACAGGAGCGCATTCGTGCACAGGTAAATATACTTCTTCCGCGCAATGATACCCTCAACAATTTGCGGCATTTCCTTATGTATCAGCGGCTCCCCCCCGGGAATGGATACCATTGGCGCACCGCACTCATCAACCGCCTCCATGCATTGTTCAACAGAAAGCCGCTGGTCCAGGATGTGGTCCGGATAGTCTATTTTACCGCAGCCTGCACAAGCCAAATTGCAACGAAACAGAGGCTCCAGCATCAGAACCATAGGATATTTTTTTACCCCTTTCAACTTTTGCTTGAGCAGATAAGTGCCTACAGCTATTTGTTGACGTAAAGGAACTCCCATGAGTAAACCCTCCAAAAACTTGTATAAAACCGATTGATAGCCACAGGCAATAAGTGCCCAGTTTTTTCTGTTATTTTCCCATACCGAACTTGATAGTCAGAATACGTTCTGATCTCCGGACGATCCCATATCCCACTCTTGCATACTTGCAAGTTGCTCGCCAGTACTCCGGTTTCCAACCCCTGACCCATCATGCATTCCGGGTCAAAAAGCTGTTCATTCCGCTACATCGAAGCGCCCTGCGACAGATCAGGTTCCAGTCATTTTTTTCGCTTACATTCTTGTTACAACAGCATATTAGCACGGATATTTTTCAAACTAAACACACAACATTTTCAGGGTCTAATGAGGCTCCGAACAACCCTCAACGCGGACGTAATGGCGGTTTTTCGCTATGCTCGATCCCCTTCCGCTTCGATTTTCAGGGAGGAGCCGATTCCATAAAAGAAGGAAAAAAATGGGGCGCCTAGGCGCCCCATTCTCAACTGGTTCGTTTCAATTAAAAATTGTGACGGATGCCAATCGTGTAGGTAGCACGACTACCTGTTGCATAGCTGGGAGCAGCGTAGCTGACAGTAGAGGTGCCAAGATTATTTGCATCTGAACCATTCGGATTGCTCACATACACGTGCTGATAACCACCGAACACGCTTGTGCGCTTGCTCAGATTATGGATTGCACCTACCGTAAAGCTATCAGCCTTGCGTGCTGCTGCATTATTGACGCCACCCGCGTGGGCTTTGGTCATACCGCCTTGAGCTACCAAAGTGGTGTTGCCCCATTTGTATTGCGCGCCTGCAAACCAGATGTTGCCATCGCCACCCCAGTTCATTGCGGAATTGCACTGTCCTGTGCCGCTACCAGCGGCGTCGAGCGGATTCGCTACCAGCGCAGCAGCTGTGGTACAAGTGGCGGAGCCGATTGCATTGTTGATATTTTCATATTGGCCGCTGAGCTTGAAGTTCTCCCAGGCCCATGAAGCACCAACTCGCCATACTTCTTCCGTTTTGAGGCCGATGCTCTTTTGTACTCCATTGGCATTGTCCCTGGAGTAACCACCGAACACATCAAACCCCATGCCCATGAAATCGGCATGATATTTGGCAGCAGCCTGGCCGTCGAACTCACCGTTTCTACCGCCGGTATTGCCTTGGCTGCCCAATCCACCCGGAGCGAAACCAGCAATCAGGCTGCCGGATTGCAGGGGATCGAGCGTGTTTGCATCACCCGGCATAAGCAGGCCGGAAAAAGAGAAACCCTCTATCGTTGCCGAGTCGTAGCGGATGGCACTGTTGACAAAGCCATTTGCACCGGAACCCATACCGTTGGCGCCAGCAGACATGGTACCGCCGGCACCGTTGGCTTGCAGCGTGGTGTACGCAAACGGATCAATGGTCATACCACCGGCGAAGTCCTTGAAGGGAGATTGAACGCGGCCAAATTTGACATCACCCCACTGGTTGCTGGAAAGACCCACCCATTGCTCACGAGGTGTGGTGGCTGAGCCGGAACCGGCGTTCAAGCCCATTTCCAGACGGGCATTTGCCCTGAATCCATTGCCGAGATCCTCGGTAATATGCAGACCCCAACGTGATGAGCGGGAGTTGTCTTGCAGCGATCCTTGGCTGGGTTGGCTAGCAAAATCGACGAGGCTGTATTCAGCTTGTACCCGGCCAAAAATTGTGACGTTCGTCCCCTGAGCGGATGCAACCACCGGGGCCGCGAGTGCACCAGCAGCAGCCAGTGCAATCAGTTTCTTTTTCATATGGAAAATCTCCTTTAAAGTTGAAACGGTGGGGTGCCTCTCACCGACCCTATTTCGGTGATGTAGTGTCCCGCTGCTTGGACCTCTCTGAATGAGAGGGTTGAGAGATTGTGCCTAACGTAGCAACGGCTAGCAAGGAAATAACGAGACTTTCGAAGTATGGAAGATGTATGTGTTGCTTTTTTGCAACAAAAAGGTTCGGCTCGCGATCCAGGTAAAAGGTAAGCGCCGGTTCGGGCATGGTAAACCGTAACGCTTGTGTGTCAATCCTGCCCAAACAGTCGCGCCAGCTCCGCCCCCGGATCATCGGCGCGCATGAAAGCTTCGCCCACGAGAAAGGCATTGACCTGATGATTGCGCATCAGCACGACATCGGCGGGTACGAGTATGCCGCTTTCGGTTATTACAATGCGATCGGGCGGAATGCGATCAAGCAATTGCAGCGTAGTGTCCAGGCGAGTTTCGAACGTATGCAGGTTGCGATTGTTGATGCCGATCAGGGAGGAACTTAATTGCAACGCGAGCTCCAGCTCCGCACCGTCATGTACCTCAACCAGCACCCCCATGTCGAGCGCGTGCGCGAGCGATTCAAGCTCGAGCATCCGAGCTACTATTTCCGTCTCTTGCCGGCACTCTCCAGTCATGAGAGAAGCCTTGCGGAAGGCCGCCACGATAACCAGGATGCAATCCGCTCCCATCGCGCGGGCCTCAACCACCTGATACTGATCCAGCATGAAATCCTTGCGCAATACCGGCAGATCACAAGCGGCCTTGGCCTGCCTTAAATACTCCGCGCAACCGCTGAAAAACCGGTTATCGGTTAATACCGACAGACAGGCTGCTCCATGTCTCGCATAGGTGGCCGCGATGGCAGCCGGGTCGAACTGCTCCCGCAAGACACCTCGGCTGGGGCTGGCTTTCTTGATTTCCGCAATGACCGCCGGCAACCCGGCACCCATCTTATTGCGGAGTGCCCCGGCAAAATCCCTGGGATGGGGCACGGCCTCGGCTTCGCGATACAATTCGTCAAGCGGCCTCACAGCCTTTGCGGCAGCGATCTCCTGCTGCTTGACGGCTAAAATCTCTTGCAGAATGTCGACCATAGACTAAACCCGGGAAGCTTCATTCCGATTTTCACGATTTGAGAATTCGACCAGCTCCAGCAATTTTGCCTTGGCTGCACCGCTCTCTATCGCGACGTGGGCTTTTTCCAAACCTTGCTCCAGTGATTCCGCTACACCGGCAACGTAGACCGCCGCGCCTGCGTTGAGCAATACGACATCGCGGGCCGGGCCGGGTTGATTATCCAGCACCGACAGCAACATCTTTCTGGATTGAATACTATCTTGTGCCTGTATCGACTCAATGGCAGCGGTACTCATGCCGAAATCTTCGGGTTTGATAGTATATTCAATCACCTCGCCGTGCCTGAGTTCACCTACCCAGGTTTCGCCGGCGATGGTGATCTCGTCCAATCCACCTTGCCCATTTCTGCCGTGGACCACCATCACGTGGCGGCTGCCCAGGCGCTGCAGTACCCGAGCCAATATACCGACGAGATCGGGATGAAATACGCCCAGCAACTGATTTCTTGCCCCGGCAGGATTGGTCAGCGGCCCCAGGATATTAAACAGGGTGCGCACGCCCAGATCACGCCTCACCGGTGCGGCATGTTTCATGGCGCTGTGAAAATTGGGAGCGAACATGAATCCGAGGCCGATTTCCTTTATGTCTTCGGCTACCTGACCAGGGGTCTGGTTGAGGTTGACACCAAGAGCCTCAAGCACGTCCGCACTACCCGATTTGCTGGAGACGGAGCGCCCACCGTGCTTGGCGACCCGTGCCCCCGCAGCCGCCGCGACAAAAGCCGCGGTAGTTGAAATATTGAAAGTGTGGGCGGCATCGCCTCCGGTCCCGCATGTATCCACGAGATGCCGGTTATCCGCTACTTCCACGCGGGTAGCAAATTCGCGCATCACCTGTGCCGCGGCGGCGATTTCACCAATGGTTTCTTTCTTAACCCGCAGTCCGGTGACGATAGCAGCGATCAGTACGGGTGACAACTCGCCACGCATGATCTGCCGCATGAGTGAAAGCATTTCATCGTGAAAAATTTCACGATGTTCGATGATGCGGGCCAGCGCTTCTTGAGGCTTCATAAATCCTTCCTTTTCCGGAGTGCATCCGCTTCACATGGCCTATCCAAAGGCCATTCAGATTGCCCTTATTGGCTCAGAAAGTTTTCCAGCAACTGGTGTCCGTATTCCGTCAGGATGGATTCCGGGTGAAATTGCAGGCCTTCGACCGGCAGAGTCTTGTGGCGCACGCCCATGATCTCCCCATCTTCAGTCCATGCAGTGATTTCAAGGCACGCTGGAAGGCTCTCGCGCTCTATGACCAGCGAATGATAGCGAGTCGCGGTGAACGGGTTTGGCAAATCACGAAATACGCCGGCGCCACTGTGAAAGATAAGCGACGTTTTGCCATGCATGAGCTGTCTGGCGTGGATGATTTTCCCGCCGAAAGCCTGTCCTATGCTCTGGTGACCCAGACAGACGCCCAGTATGGGAACTTGACTGTTGTAATGCTCAATTAACGATACCGATATGCCTGCTTCATCTGGCGTGCAGGGACCCGGTGAAATCACGATGCGCGCGGGCTTTAGCCGCGCAATTTCATCGAATGTGATTTCATCATTGCGAAACACCCTCACTTCCTCGCCCAGTTCGCCAAAATACTGTACCAGGTTGTAGGTGAAAGAATCGTAATTGTCGATCATCAACAGCATTATGGAAACTTATCCTGGGAAAATAGATAAAAATCCTTTATGTCTCGCCTTTTCATGTCGGGCATAGGAGAAGAGCATGGAAGAGAACTTGATATTATCCCTGCTCCGCAACGACCGGACAAGGATAAGATGAGATGACCGAAGAATGGGGAATAAAAATACCAAAGGTATCCGTATCCATGTATTTCAGGGACGGCCCTTATGTCACTGCGTGGACCGGGTCGAGCAGTATCGTGGATTATCGCGCGAAAAGCGTTGAATAAAACCGAAGAATAATCCTCTTTCGGAAGAGGAATGACGGCAAGCTATCAGGAGAGAGCGGGCTGGCTTATCCAGCTTCACGATGCTTGGCGTCCGCTCAATTCCCTTGGTAACAACCCCCTATTATTATGCCCAAGCCAAAACTGCGTGATCGGATAGCTTGTTTTCTCGACATCCCTGTTCATATGCCAGGGGTTAAAAGCACGGTAATGATTTATGCACCAGGATCGACGGTAATTCTCTGCTATCCGAAGTCAACGCACGAAACTTGTTCTATCCCCAGAGGCGCTGGGTACTGCTTTCCTGAGAATCGGACTCTACTACGTTATGAAGCAAATGAAAGGAGCAGGTCATGTACCTACTTGAAGGAGTCTCGTCGATCTTCTTGAAATGCGGAACCGCCTCGTCTCGACACTCCACGTTTCAAACCTCAATTTTCGAGAGCCCGGTTTTCACGATCCTGCTTTTTTCTTTGGATCGCGCTGAGCATTTTGACGCATCTTTTGATCCAGTTTATTCATCTGCTCCGGCGTGAGCACTCCTTGGAGACTTGACCGCGTTTCCTGCTGCACTTTTTGCAATTTTTGCTTTTCCTCATCGAAAATAGCATCGACTTTCTTTCTCTCCGTATCGAAAATGACTTCAACCTTGGTTCGCTGGTCTGCGCTAAAGCCCAGCTCTTTACTCATGTGCTCGATTCCTTTTTTCCTATCAGCAGATGCCGTGTCGTTTTGTTGAGAATGGCTGGCAACAGGAGTCAAAAGAAGGCCCAAAACCAGTGAGATATTTATCAGTTTTTTATTCATTATTATTTCTCTTGGTTTTATATGGTGATTATTTACTTATGGACTTATGGTGGAGTAATCGCCCGAATTGACCGGAATCAGGCGGTTCCCGATAAAGAAAGGTGGATATGATTCGAGCGCTGGCGGAGACAGGAGCGACTTTGGTTACGATCATCGTAACTGAAGTCACTCCAGCAGAAAAACTAGAAAAGTCCAGAAATAGAGCGCGTTAATCCATTCGTCAAATCCGGGGCCGCTTCGTCATACACCAGATTTACCTTATTGGCCGTGCTGACAACACGAGTGCGATACTTGTTCATGTTGCTGACCTTGGTAGATGACTGCCTTCTTGATCCGCCGATCCCTTGCTTGGCATCCTGCTGATTATCTTGTCGAATGACAACGCCTTGCTCGGCCCGTTCGGCGATTTCAACATCGGTAATGGCCATGAACATGACATCCTTCACTGCGGCACTCGCGACAGTGTCCACGATACCAAAAGCCGCGGCACCGGCCAATCCGCCGATACCGGCGCCCCCCCAACCGGCCAGCGCGCCGCCCGTTGCCATGCCCACTGCAGCCCCGGTAGCAATACTGCCGCCATAGCCCGCCCCCAAAGCAGCTTGCGCAGCTGTTGGGCTGGCCTTGTCCACGCTCAGGACATTTACCTGGAGCCAATAATGGGCCGCTTTCGGATTATTGGTAATGGTATAGCCTTTTCCTTCAAGCACTCTTGCAACAGGACCGACGATATCAAAGTTTGCCTTGTCGGACGTATTCCGGACATTTAAATAAATAACTTTTTGATCCGGCTCAACTGGATCAAGAAAAATGGTATCGCTCATTTTTGTTTGAACGTCCAGATCCTTTTTGGCTATTGACGTATGCACGGCGGCACAACCGCTTAATATCATCGAAAACACCATGAAACCGGCCAGCGTAATACCTTTACCTTTCAAGTAACTCATTTTCTCCCCTTTTTATTAATGACTAAATTACTTCGGACTGAGCTAATAAGAAAGCATTTATTATTTTTCTTATTCAACTGCCGCCAGTATGCTATTGAACTACACGGATCTTCCCGATGAATCCATACTTCCGGAAAATTTTACCACCAGCCTCCGTAGAATGGGCTGTAGCCCCCTCCATAAAGTCCGCCATAATAAGGGCGAACATAACCGCCATAACCATACCCCCCGTAACCATACCCGCCGAGCAACGGCATGTTGGGCACAACATAGGCAGGAGATTTGGTCGGCGTTCCCCTCTCCGTCGCAGCTTTGAGGGATGCTGTCAGGCTCGCATCATCCGGAACAATAAAGGGCTTGGAAATTGTTTCCTCATTGAATCGCCTCTGGATTTCCTCCAGATTCTGTGACCATGCAACAGCGCTCTGTGTGAAAGCAAAAAGCAGAAACCCGTAGAAAACGTTCTTATTACCCGTGGTTACCATTTCATGTCTCCAATCTGATTAATATCCCTACTGCTGAGTATAAGTAAGTTTTTTTGGAACGTAAATTTTTTATTTACAGCAAGTGCGCAATGTAATTTTTCGAACAAGCAACTCTACTTTTTTACTTACTTTGTCGTTTCCATGTTTCGATTAATCCAGCCAACATAGCGTAGATTTCCGGTTCCGGAACGGCGGAATTGTTCCAGTCCACCGATAGGTCGATTAATTGCTAAGATCAAGAAATTAACACTGTGATTAACCCTTCCGCGGCATTATCAAATTCCTGAAAAAGAATGCCGGAACAGATTCTTTAAACAAAGCGGTGCCCGGGGACTAAAGAGGGAAACGTGATTGTCGCGTTAAAACCGGTGGCTCCTTTATCAGGAAGGGAAGGTATTGAGATCAAGGCTTTTCTTTACGTACTCGTGTGCCGGCGAAGGAAAAACCCCGTCGGTGCGCACCTGGTTTGCGCGCCATCCGCGATTATCTTGCGGTCTATAACCAACACCGACTCCTTTCGTCTGGCATAAAACCGCCGATCAAATCATCGAATCCGCCGGTCGATTCTGTACATGAATTAATGACTCAGTGAAGTTACAAATGCTGGTCTTCAATCTTGTCGCGATAGTTTTCAAGCAGATTTTCCATTTCGGCGCGCTTGATCTGAGTAAAAGGTTCCACCTCCAGGATGGCGTTCAAGGTCCCCTTGCCGCCATACCAATCGACCAGTTCCCGGCCTATTCGATAAAGCTCGTCATTATTTTTTTCACAGAGCTTCCTTTGGTCGTTTTGCTTCCCGAGCACGGTTGTGGAATTCTTCAGGTCCTGTTCCAGTTGATTCCGTTGACCGGATAATTCTTCATTCCGCTTGGTCGCTTCATCAAGCTGGGAGCGCAATTCCTTTCTTTCCGTGCTTGCCGCATCGAGGTCTTTTTCAAGACGAGGGATTTTGGCGGCAACACTCGCGGCGGATCGCCTGTGAGATTCGGTTTCATCGCGGGTTTTTTTTAACGTTTCCTCCAGCATTGTCTTCTCCTGGTCCAACGCCGATCGTTGCTGCTGGATCTCGCTTAATTGCTGTTGCATGCGTCGTAGCGCCTGCCTCTGTTTTTTTTGATCCTTATCATTGGCAGCGATGGCGTCGGATGGCCACGAGGTCGCCAGAAGCGCGACAGCTATTACCTGGCACAACAAGCGCAAACCCACTGCCTTACCGTTATTCATACAGGAACCTTTCCCGGTTGCAACGAAACGATGATCACCGATGAAACAAACGCCACGTAATAAAGGCACTAAGTTCGCCGCCGCAAAACGCACCACATCCACCATGCCCACAATGACAGCGCTGTATCGCCGTCATACGGTCGCGCACTTCAGAACCTGGCATTCAGATCCAGATTGATCGAGTCGATGCCCAGCGGCAAGCCGCTAATCTGGTTATAAGAGTTATATCGAAGTCCAAACCAGGTGTTATGGGCCACGCCGTATAAACCATGGATGGTGTAGCCCTTATGATTGGTACCGCCCAAAAGGTAATTGGAATCCGTAAAGGCATCCAGCATCGAGTCCCGCTCCGAATAACGATAGAAGCCGAAGATCTGCCATTGGTGCCGCTCCGAGATAACAGGGTAGCCAACCGTCAAGCGAATCTGATAGGCATCGGTTTCGGGCTTGATATTCTGCCCGGTACGGGTGAATATCCTGTTCTGGTTGTAGCCCACATTCCGTGCATAGTCCACGGTTCCAACAACGTGGATGGGCTTGAATCGGGAGTAGTCAGCCACCATGGTGACGTTGGCGATGCGATAATCCGCTGCCAGGGCCCATAGGTTGGTGGTGGGATCCCCATCGTTATCGATGTTAAAGAGGCTGTTGCCTTTCTGCCGGAACAGGGTGGCCGTCTGATTGAACAGGGTATCTCCGAAGGCCGGGTTGCGGACCCCGCTGATATTGCGGTAGTCGTAATAAGCGGCTCCAACCCTGACTTTAGTGTCGAGTTCGTCCGGGATCCATTCCACGCCCGCCTGAGCCCCGTAGAACCATTTATCCTTAGCCTTGACCGTCTCGCTTTGGTTGATTTGCTGCAAGGGAAATATCCCTGCGTTGAGGAACGGTTTCATGGTTCTGTTTTCTTTGAGCCACGGATGAAGATTGATCGCAAGACCTTCAAAGTTCAGGTCGGCATCCCATAACAGATCGGTATGTATGACCCCGGCCGTCGGTATCGTGTGAGGCACGTCCCTGATGGTGCCGGTGTATACGTCTCCCACGGTGCCGACGAAAAAGGGATTGGGGAAACGTCCACCTTTAACCGTGATCCAGTCCCAGGGGGAGAGCTTGAGGTAAGCCTGATCCAGCACAAAGCCGAATTTACTATTGAATGTTCCCAGCGTCTGAAGGGTGGATGTGGGAGATCCCATGGATAACGGCCCTCCCAGTATGCTCCCCGTCGTCGCGGGATCATTGATATTACCGGTGGTCAAGCGCAACCCCATATCCACTCCACGAGTGACGTTGGCATTAATGCCGAGACGCATGCGGAGCCTTTCGCGGTGAAGGCTGTCCTCGGTGGTATTGTCGATCTGCTGGCCAATGGCCTGAAAATTAGCGGCGGGCGCATTGGTACTGGCGTAAAAGTCGGCCTGTTCGCGCAGGCGTATGTCTCCTTCCAGCTTGAAGCGGCTAGCCCACTCGGGTACGACATTCACATCGCCCCAACCTTCCTGCTTGGCTTGTCCCACCACCGCGTCGCGCAATTCATCGCGAATTTCCTTCTTGATATGTTCGGGCACATAAGTAACGCGCACCTCACCCTTTTTCGGTCCCTCGACAGCGGGTGGTGAGGCTTTTTCCTGGGCTTGCTGCGCAACCCTGGCTTTTTCTTCCGCCTTTCGGATCATTTCGTTAGCCGCCTCCCGCTTGATCACGCCCTGCTCAACCAGAAGATGGATCAGATTCAAGGTGGTCTCATACAGAATCTCGACCTTCTGGCGCTCCTCGGTTCTTGCCTGGGCGCCGCTCGCAAATACCGCTATCACGACGGCAGCCGAGAGCATCATAAGGATCTTCATTTTATTTTTCTTCTCCAGACCCATCAGGCGCGCGAGGTCACGCGTATTTTCAACGGCTGCGGCATATCGGCAGGCGGACCCTCTCGCATGGCCCGCAGGTTCTGCAGCACATCCTTGAGTAACTCATCAACCTTTGCATCTCCGGTGTTATCGACCAGCATAATTCGCGCCACTTTCCCTCCGGCATCGATCCACACCTTCACCACCACCTTGTAGCTTTTGTCCTTGAGCGCCTTCTCGCGCGCCAACGCATCCTGAAAAGCGGAATTCAGCGCATCGTTCACTATGGCGTCATACCAGGCCCATGGATTCCCTTTGGAGCCACCGATCAAATCGGCCCCGCCTTTTTTTCCTACGAGCCCAAACCCATCGCCGCTGCCGGTTCCCTCCGCATCCACACCCAGATCCGGCCCTGGCGGCGGTTCATCCGCCTGATCCATTGGTTCAGGATCGGGCTCGGAAAGCTTGATCTCTTCCTTTACAACAGGCTCCGGCGGCTTTTGCTCAGGGGGTGGCGGAGGTGGCGGCTTGATCAAGGTGATCTGCTGAAGCGATGGCTTCGGCGGCGGCTGGTCACTTCCCAGAAAATCTTTCAGCCACAATCCCAGCGTGACCGCGCCGCTCACGACAAGTAAAACGACGCCCCAGCGCACCCAGGCCGGCCTTTGGTCTTCGCTTGATTCTTCCATGCACTACTTCACCAGTCTCTGGGTGACAAGGCCCAACTGCGTAATATCCAGTTGCCCCAGTAATTCAAGCACTTCCATTACCTTGCCGTACTGCACTACCGTATCTCCCTTGACCACGACCGGCAGCTCGGGATTGGCAGCTCTCAATTCGCCCAACCGGGTTCGTAATTCATCCAGCGTTACCGGATAGGCATCCAGAAAAATCTGCCCGCTTTCGTTGATCGTGATCGCCTTGGTCTGGGGCTTGGCCAGACTGGGAGAATTGCTGGCCTTGGGCAAATTGACCTTTATTCCCTGTACCGATGCTGTTGTCATGATGATGAAAATTACCAGCAACACATAGGCGAGATCCAGCATGGGCACGACATTGATTTCGTCGTAAAGCTCGTTGTCTTCCTGAAGTTTCATGACAATCCCGATCAGCGACTGTAGTTTTCGGCAAGTTTGGTAACAAGCTCGTCGACGAAAATATGCATCCTTGATACGGTGGCCTTGATGCGCGAAGCCAGATAGTTGTAGCCGAACAGCGAAGGGATCGCCACGCCCATGCCGGCCACCGTTGCAGCCAGCGCCGCCGCAATGCCTGGTGCGATTGCGTTGACATTGACATCCCCGGCGGCGGCAATCGCCGCAAATGTGATCATTACCCCCATCACCGTACCCAGCAACCCGATAAAGGGTCCGCCGGAGATAGCGATGGTCAGCAGTACCATGAACCTGTTCATGCGTTGAATCTCCTCCACCAACCCCGCGTCGAGGCTGGCACGGATCGCGTCGAGCGATTGCGGCGACAGCGACTTGGAAAGATGCGCTGCATCGGTGTCATCGAACCGATGCGCCAATTCAACCGCACTGATGTGGTAAATGCGGTAGAGCGGCGAATATTTGAAGTCTTTCCCCAGTCCCTGCGCTTTATCTATCGTCGTCAGATCGGTGGAAAGCTCACGAAATTTGTCCATGAAACGGCTGTTGGATTTATCCACACGGTTGATATAGACCGTTTTGCTGTACATCACCCAGATCGCGATCACCAGCATGACCGCCAGCAGTCCAATCGCAACCCATCCATCCACGGTCAACGATTTCAGGATGATGCCCAAGTGCGAAGCTTCGTCGCCACCACCTTCGGCGGTCTCTTCCTCGCCCATCGTGACAAGCTTGCCATCCGGCCCTTGTGCCGCCTGCACCGCCATCCATTCCGCGTTGCGCGCGATCGCGGATATTTGCACCTCATCCATTTCGCCCGTAAAGCCGGCGCCCAGCACGACGCTTCCCGACGGTAACGCGGCACCCGGCAACTCGCCCGCCAGCTTGCCATCCACATATACGCGCAGTGCGTCCGCGACCGTGAATCCCAGGTGGCGCCATTGGCCTGCGCCAAGCGCCGTGCTTGAAGCAACGCTTGCCGCACCCGACTTTATTTTGACCAGGCCGCCCTCGAGCACCAAGCTGACATTGTCGGACTGGAATAGCGTGCCCTTGAGCGACGAAGGCTTGATCCATACCGAGAAGCTGTACCCGGTGCTCGCATTCACCGGGGGCAACGTCAGGGTTTGCGACCCGTCGAATCCCGCGCCGCCGTTCGAGAACGACGCGGCAACCCGCTGTACAGAGGATTGCGCATGCAGACCGTTGAGACCGCTATCCCGCGGATTCCCTTCCGGCTCGGCAAAATGGTATATGACGCTGCTGGCATCGTACGTTCCTTTGGGGTCTACCGCGGATGCCGCATTCTCATTACCGAAATAGAGAAAAAGCTCTGTCTGCGCGGAAAGCCTGGGTACCTTCACCCAGATCAACGCCAGCTGATTCGCGCTATCCCATTTTTCGACATGAAATTTCAGTTCAGCCTTGTCATCTCCGGAAACCAGGCGCAGATCGCTACCGTCATCATTCGCCGAAAAAAAATCGAAGTTTCCTGTATGCAAGCGGATGAGTACCGGTACATCCGCCACTTCTCCGGCCGCGCTCGTCAGCGTGACTTTCTTGCGCGCCGTCCATCCATCGTTCCACCAGGCATGACTGGACAGCGAGAAGCTACACAACACGAAAGCAAGAAGAAGCGCAAGGACGCGCATGGATATCCGCCTGAATAAAATAATCAGCGATTATCCATGCACCAGATTACAGCCATTAGGCAGAGATATGGTCCGAACGGATCATCATACGACGGCGGCAAAACAGTTGGAAACGGAGCGGGTTGCGGGAAAGCAGTGGCGCAGGCGATGAAACCGGCGCGGTGGGGTCTGGTCTATCAGGTATGAGTTTTGTCTGAATGACAATATAACTTTTGTAACATTGGATGATGAAAATAGCCCATGTACGGTATCCATGCCGACAGCACAGCCACAATCGAAACCGTTCATCGGCAAAGGAGACATCATGACCAGCGCTTTACATCCCGACGGGAGCATAAACTCCGGTTTGACCAGTTGCAACGAATCAGACAACGAGTCCATCCGGAATCTGATTGACGCGCGCAAACTTTCCCGGCGGGGATTTCTCCAGGGGTCCTTCGGCGTAACCATGCTTTCGTTATTCGGTGGATGCTGGTTCGACGGACGAGGCTACCACGCCCGGGCCGCTTCCTCTATCCGGAACGGCATCGGCTTCACGCCGGTTCCAGCCAATATTGCGCCCATGACCGACGCGGTCACGGTTCCGAGCGGATACAGCGCCAAGGTACTTGTAGCCTGGGGTGATTCCCTCACCGCGGCGTCCCATTGGGATACCGTGGATGCAATGGACGAGGCGACCCAGTTGCACTCCTTCGGTGCTCATTCCGATGGGATACATTTCTCTCCGTTCCCGGGTAACCTCGGCAACTCGCGCGGGTTGCTCGTGGCCGGCAACGAGTATTGCGACCCGGCCCTGGTGAATAACATCAAGCCGGCATCATCGTATAAAACTGTTTCTTTGACGCTGGAAATGGTGCGCGCCCAGCAGGCCGCTCATGGCGTGAGCATTGTCACGGTCCAAAGGGAGAAGGGTGCCTGGGGGGTCGTATCCCAGTCTCCCTTCAACCGGCGCATTACTGGCAATACACTCTGCAGGCTTAGCGGTCCCGCATCGGGACACGATCTGATGACCACCTCCGCCGATCCTGCCGGTCTGAATGTACAGGGCACGCTCAGCAACTGCGCCCATGGCTATACGCCGTGGGGCACCTATCTGACCTGCGAGGAGAACTGGAATAGTTACTTTTCCAATGAGACCGGAAACGTTGCGGGCATAAGCGACCCTGCTCGGAAAGCCGACATTCTCGCCAGCCAGAATCGCTATGGCATTGTGAAGGGAGGCTTTGGCTATCGCTGGCACGAGGTGGACAAGCGCTTCCGCGCCGATCTCCATTGCAATGAACCCAACCGCTTTGGCTGGGTGGTTGAAATCGATCCCTGGGATCCTTATAGCATTCCTGTCAAGCGTACCGCCCTTGGCCGTATCAAGCACGAGGGCGCGTGGGTTGTCGTTGACGACGAAAACCGGGTCGCGGTCTACATGGGCGATGACGAGCGCAACGAATATGTGTACAAGTTTGTTTGCAGTAAAACCTATAGCCCTGAAAATCCCCAGGCCAATCGTGATTTGCTGGATTCGGGCACGCTATATGTGGCGAGGTTCGATGGCGACGAGTCCGGGACCTGGTTACCCCTGATCTGGGGCATGAATGGGCTGACGCCGGAGAATGGCTTCAACAGTCAGGCGGAGGTGCTGATCAAAACCCGCCAGGCTGCCGACCGCGTCGGCGCCACCATGATGGATCGGCCCGAGTGGACCGCTGCGCATCCTTTCACGCGGGAAATTTACCTCACTCTGACCAATAACAATCGTCGCGGTAACAGCCCGGTTTCCAGCAACGCGCCCGATGGCACCAGTACCGTCGCACGTGCCAATCCCCCGGTGGATGCGGTCAACCCCCGCCCCGATAATATCTATGGCCATATCATCCGCTGGCGTGAGCACATGGACAAGCTGACCGCCACCACCTTCAAATGGGATGTCTTCGTGCAGTGCGGCGACAAGGTTGGCGGCGGAGCGAACAGAAACCTTGGCGCCAGCTACAATCAGACCGGTCATGACGATTATGCCGGCAACATCCACGGTGATGACTACGGCTCTCCGGATGGTCTCTGGTTCGATAAGGATGGACGCCTGTGGATTCAGACCGACCAGGCCGGCGATGCCACGGGTGATTGGATCAATATCGGTGGCAATGCGATGATGTGTGCCGACCCCGCCAACGGAGAAACCAGGCGCTTTCTCACCAGCCCGAAAAATTGCGAAGTGTCCGGTGTGACTACAACCCCGGACGGAAAAACCATGTTCCTGGGGATTCAGCACCCTGGTGAGGATTGGAGCGATAATTTTACCGAAAACTCAACCTGGCCCGATAGCGGGGTCAACGGCTCGACCACAGCCAGCGGTCGCCAGCTGGTATCGAAACCACGCTCCGCCGTAGTGGTCATCACCAAGGATGACGGCGGCGTGATCGGCTCCTGATCCCTTGTGAAGGCTGCTGAGCGTTGAGTAATCGCGACTCCATATTCGAGGCAGCACCCGCACTGACCAAAAAATTCGCCCGCTAAACCGAGCCCGGCATGCCCTCGCACAATTTCGTCTTGGCGGCATTGATAACACGCTTCATGCTGGCCGCACTATCCATCGTTATCGCGCCTGCATCAGCGGGCGAAAGCGATAACGGAGGAGAAAGCGCCCGCCATGATCGCGAGACGGAAGGCGGCATGAATATCCAGCTCGGCCCGCGTCCTTTTTTCCTCGTCGAAGACATGGAGCCCGGCAAACTCAAGAGCAGGCTGCAGTGCTGCGGCAACGGACCATTCCGTAAAACCGATTTTTCGATTGGCCACCGTGGCGCGGCCCTGCAGTTTCCGGAGCATACGAAAGAGTCTTATGAGGCAGCCGCACGCATGGGCGCGGGCATTGTGGAGTGCGACGTAACCTTTACTCGGGACAAGAAACTGGTCTGCAGTCATTCGCAATGCGACCTGCATACGACGACCAATATTCTCAATACACCGCTGGCGGAAAAATGCAGCGAGCCTTTCACACCCGCTCAGTTCGATGCTTCGGGAAATCTTGTTCGGGAGGCGTCCGCTCGATGTTGCACCAGCGATCTCACCGTGGACGAATTCAAAAGTCTCAAAGGCAAAATGGACAGCTTCAACCCCGTAGCGAGGAGTGTCCCGGAATATCTGGCTGGCATCCCGGGTTGGCGTACGGGCCTGTATGCCGGCCCCGCCAGCGGAACTCTCCTTACCCATAAAGAAAGCATACGACTGTTCACGGACTTGGGCGTAAAAATGATGCCTGAGCTCAAGAGCACCGGCATGGCGATGCCTTACGACAGCGATGGCGATGGTGTGGGCGACTACACACAGCAGGACTACGCTCAACAGATGATCGACGAATACAAGGCTGCGGATGTCAATCCCCGGAATGTTTACGTCCAGTCGTTCGATATCCGCGACATACGCTACTGGATCGCCAATGAACCGCGGTTCGGCAAACAGGCGGTTTATCTTGACGATGCCATCGTCGTCGCCGATCTGCCCCAGGCCGCGCAACTGGCCGCATACAAGGCCGAGGGCATCAATATCGTTGCTCCGCCCCTGTTTGCCCTGATGGCTGCCGATGGCAGCGGCAACATCGTGCCCTCCAGGTACGCCGGACAGGCAAAGTCTGCGGGACTCGACATTATTACCTGGACGCTGGAACGTTCGGGAATTTTGGCGGATGGCGACAACGGTTTTTATTATCAGACTTTCGATTCGGCGATCACGCGCGAAGGCGATGTGATGAAAGTGCTGGACGTGCTTGCGAAGGATATCGGCATTATCGGCATCTTCAGCGACTGGCCGGCAACCGTGAGCTACTATGCCAATTGTATGAACCTTCGCTGATCGCCGATAGCGGATAGCGGATGTGTCTGCCTGATACCGGCCGGATATGCGCCATGCAAGGTCCCGGCCAACTGGTATTTCCGTACAAGAACGCCGTGGTCACTGGCAGCCTGTCGGACTTAAAGAATCGCAGCGAAAAAGTGACTGGATGAGGGCAGATTTTGCAGCCGATTTTCTTTAAGTCCGGCAGGCTGCCAGGCGTTTTGTGCGTCGGCATAGCGGCATGTTGCCGCACCCTTACTCCCCGTGGCCGATCACCTCGGTTGAAATAAAGGTAGGTTTAAGCTTCCTCATCTCGTCGGATGTTCGTGCGGCATCCGACAGATTCTGCGATAACGCAGCGGTCGCCTTCGCCACATCGTCTCCTTGCGATGTAGCACCCGAGGTGGTGGCGGTGACTGCACTGGCGTCCGCTACCGGCGTGCCGGTGGAAGTGCCTGATACGGAAATGTTATCCGCGCCCAGCACAACTTGTGCGGCGATATTGAGGTTGGCTGCCCGAATGCCGGCATCACCCGCATTCACCGTGCCCCTGGGCGCGATCAGATCAATGTCCCCTGCGGCTACGCCGCCGCTGGAAAGCGCCCCGATCCCGCTGCCTGATGCAGCTCCCTGCAGTTCTTGGGTTACATTGCCCTGCGCATCCACCTTGACGACCGGCGGCGGCACCGCGGCCGCGGTCTTCTTGCCTTTACCGGCATCGATATCGCCTTCGCTCGACCATAGCAGGACATCGCCACCGCCTACGGTAAGGATGCGTGACTGATTCACGAGGATGTCGTTGCGGGCGAAGCCGCGAATGTTGCCGTCAGCCACCACCACCATGCCCAACACATCGTTGCCTGTGTTTATCAGTACTTCCGGCGTATTGCTGAGGCCAACTATCACGCCTCCTCCCGGTGCCATGAACTCGATGTTGCCGCCGCGCTCGGTCTTGATGCGGCTGGCGAACAAGTTGATCTCTCCCTGATAATTCTTGAAGCTTCCGTCCGGGTTTTGTTCCCGTATGCCCGGGAACACCAGTTCCAGCGCCGCATAACCACGCTCATAGTCGGCGGCATAAGGACTTTCGCGATTGTTCGAGTCCCGTCCGGTAACGAGCAACGCCGAATAAATCATCTCGCGCACCAAGCCGTGCCGGGCTTCCCCATCCAGCGCTTGTACCGCTTTCACTGCTTGCAGCGCATCGGAACCGCTCAGGGCATCGTTCCCCACCAGCCAGCGCGCCTGCCACAACAGGGCGTCATCCGGGCTGCCGCCCGCCTTTTCCAGTTCAGCTACCAGTCGGTCGACAGCGCCGGTATAATCGATTCCCTGTGCGCCCATTCCCGCTGCGACATGAATATCGGCGCCGCCGCGGGGCAGTTGCGCATTGTCGAGATCGCCGCGGCTGACGATCCCCGCCGACGTCCCCAGATCGATATTTCGTCCCGCGGTCACCTCCAGCCGGCCCAGACCGCCCACCCATATCCTGGCATTGTCTGTCCGGTCGTTACCGGAGGTGAAGGCGACATCCCTGCCCGCCACCACGCGGCTGAGATCGCCCGCGTTGACGTGCTGCGCAACGATGCCCACGTCGCGTATGTCCTGCCCGGCACGGAGCTGAAACGCCTTGGCAAGGTCGAGGGTCAGTTCATTGAAATTACCCTGGATATCACCCGCAACGGCGTAGACTCTCGCCGGCCGCGTATCGCCCGCATGGACAGGCGTGGCGGCATGGACAAGTTCCCGGTCGGCAGGGCTCACGGTGGAAAGCGGAAACTGATTCGGTTTTATACCCGGCCTGATCGCAGTCGGGATCAGTGCCGGATCCCGGTCGCTCATGACAACCGGCGTATGAATATTGACGGAACCCGATGCGAGCAGCTCCAGGTTCCCGCGCCCTGCGGGGCTCAGCACCGTTGTGCGCGTATCCGGCAGGACGATGCTTCCCTGAAACGCCGTAACCAACAGGCTGGGCGGCAGGATGGACAACAATTCAGTCGTATAGGTATTGGCGGATACATTAAAACTCAGCGGCGCCCGGTAAGCATTTGCCAGCACGCTGGTATCGTTGTGCAGCGTCACCGTTCCATCCAAGCTCTGCAGATGCACGCCGCTGTCTTCGCCGTAAGACGAAAACAGGCTCCAGCTCGGATTGGTGGAACTGGGCGCGCTGGCATTGAGATTGAATGTCGTCCCTCTGCCGGTGGCCTGAATCACGAGATGCGGATTCAGCACGGAATGAATGTTGACATCTCCTTGCGCGCGCACCCGCGCCTGCGTGTCGCTTAAAGCCAGGATAGTGTAGAGCGGTTTGCCATTCGCGTTCTGCTCGCTGTCTATCCTGCCGCCCGCATTCACTACCAGATCTCCGCGATCCGCATAGTATTGCCCACCCAGCAGATCGCCGCCGGTTTCCACCCGCACGTCACCGCCACCCGTCTGCACCAGCCTGCCTGCATCCGGTGCCATGGCCGTCATGCGCGCCTGGGCCGGCGTGCTGGCAGAGAGGTTTTGGATCCTGCCGCCTGCGGTCAGCGTGACATCGCCGCCGCCCAGCACGCCGACGCCTTGCTGGAACTGATCGAAGCGCACCCACCAGGCAGGCTGGAGCGTATACGCTCCGGTGGTTTCATTCAGCCGGCCCTGGCGGAATAACCAGTTGGAATAAAGTTGCGCCGACGGCGATCCGATGATATCGCCCATTGCCGTCATGCCGATGCTTCCCCCGCCCTGGCTGAACTGGGCATCGGCAGGCGTAATAAAACCACCGGCCACATCCGCCACGCGCCCAGCGGTGTATATCGCCGCCTTGCTGTCAGCAAGCTTGATGTCGCGTCCGGCGAACGTGCGGATATCTCCCGTGCCGGTGCGTATCAGCTTGCCTGCTGCCAGAGTGATATCGCCACCGCCCGCCTTCACTGCCAGCGGGTCGGCGGCGCCGGTATCCGCTCCGCCAACCAGCCGGTAACCCCAGGAATCTCCCGCGAGCAGGGTTGCGGGGGTCGTACCGCTGCTGAATGGGGTCGCGACGTTGAATCCATCCGACAGATTGCTGTTAATCCTGAGGTTGCCCCCGGCACGCAGGGTCAGCATGCCGGGTTCGCCACCCGCGCGGCTTACGCCGAGGTTCCAGTCCTTGCTGAGGGTGATATCCCCTGCCGATCGTACCTCGACACCGGGACGCACATGAAAACGGGTATCGCCGGTCTTGCCCAGGCGCGATGCGATCGCGCCAGCGTGGGACGCAAAGCTGGTGTTATCGGCGTTCACTGTGGCAAGACTCAGCGTTGTACCGCTACTTGTGCCGGTATCGGTGAGCGTAGTGATATTGTCGTACACCTTTACCGCTTCCACCACGACCGATCCGGCTCCGCTGATACTGCTGTCGATGGCACTCACTCCCACCTCATCGCCTGCACCCGAACGGGGGGCGCGCAACAATACCTTGCCACTTTCGCCGGGCTGGCTGCCGCTGCCGCCATGCACATCCACCACACTTCCCGCGACCAGGTTCAGCTTGCCTTCCGTCGTACCGATCTCAACTTCGCCGCCACTTCTATTCGAATCCGTTGCGTAGGCGTCGAGCCTGGCGCCCGCCAGCACGGTCACGTCATTCCTCGCGTAAAGATCGATACTGCCCGCATCCTTGCCTGAGGCGTCAATGTGGCCGGCCACATCCAATTTGCCGCCATCCGCCGCGATGTGTATTTCTTTTGCCTTGACTGTATCGGCTGCCGCCAGATGGATATCGCCCGTGCGCACGCGCAGCGTTCTTGCGCCATCGAATCCACCCTGGTTGAGTGCCGTATTAAGTGTGGAGAAATCCGGCAGCATCGCCACATCCAGCTCAAAACGCGCCCCATCGCCTCTCGCGCCGCTGCTATCCGCCGTGGCCGAACCCTGCAGGCTGCTCGTGGCAATGTTCGCGGTACCATTGGCTGCGCGCATGATTACTTTGCCGGCATCGCCGCCCTCAGCGCCGGATACATTCACCCGCGCGCCGTCTTGCACGAGTATGTCTCCGTTATCGCTTGCCAATTCGATCATGCCGCCTTGTGCTGTACGGATCGCATCGAAAAAAACCACCGGCCGGCCGGTCACGTTCAATTCGCCATTTGCGCCCAGCACCAGATTTCCAGCGGTCGCCGCAAGTTTGAGCTGTCCTGATGGGAGAATTGCCTGGGTATCGAACATCACCTCCGTACCCGACAGCGCCCACTTCGCACCCAGCGTGTTTATCGCCGCAAGAACACGATCGGGCGCCCTCATAGCGGCATCAAGCCTGCCGCCTGCAGTCAGCGTCTGATCGGCGCCTTGCTCGCCGCTGATCCGCGCCACGTTCAGATTCGTGTTTCCGGTGGCGCCGATATCGGTGCTGCCGGTACCGCGTCCGATCAGTTCGGTCGCCGTGACATCAACCTGGGAAAATCCCTGGATGGCTTTGACGCCTTCGCCCAACACCAGTTTATTCGCCTGTATTGCCAGCATGCCATTGTCGAGCGCTCCGCCGGGTGTGAAGGCCGCTGCCGCCGGGTTTGACAGCACGATGCTGTTCGCACGCAGATGTGCGGTTTTATCGCCATTGTCGAGGCCGGCCAGCCCGGCGCCCTGCAGATTCAGGGCTTGCAGTGTCGGTTTGCCGTCCGCGTTTACCCCACCAATGCTGACATCTCCATACAGGTCGAATGTCTTATAGCTCGTCAGCGTCAGTGAATTCAGACTGTTCAACCCATCGAGCTCGCCCTGGCCGAGAGTCAGGCCGTCGGAACCTGCCGGTGCATCGCCAAAATTAACGCGTGCTGCGCCAATCGACAAATTTCCAGCGACCGGATTACCTTTGCCATCCGCAAAAACGGGGGTGCCCGCGAACGTATTCTGATGGGTGGCATCCAGCGTAATCGAATTCGATGCATGAATGATGCTGCCGGCTTCCCCGATCAGCGTACCCCGGGACTGATCCGGACTGCCGCTACGCGAAAAACCGGCGACCGTGGAAGCCGCCCGCACCATCGCTCCGTTTCCATCGGTGCTATAGCTGCGCATTCCACCCGCACTCATCGCGTTGCCTTGCGCTTCGATGGCGCTGCCGGCTTTGAGCGTGAGGGTATCCTTCGCCGCAAGGATGATTTCATCGCCTTTCAGGGCGTGACCGGCGTCATTGGCCAATGTCACCTTATCCGCGCCAACCGTGAGGTCGATCGTAGTGCCGCCGGTGGCAGGGTTCGCGACACCTGCGCTGCGCGTGCCGCCCAGCAACAGGCTGGCCGCGCCCATGGCGTTGAGTGTAGCAGCCTCGATGCGGGTGGCCAGGGGATCGATTCCCGATGGGTTGCCGCTGGTGACAACAATGTCGGGCGCGCTGATATCCACTGCCGCCCTGCGGCCGCCTTCGGCTGCGGCCAGTTTGAAAATGGCATCCAGCGTCAAGCCGCCGGTGGTCTCCAGGGTGAGCAGACCCCCGTCCTGCGGACGGCTGGAGTCGTTTGCAAAAAAATCGGACGCGCGGGTAAGCGTAATTTCCGACCGCTGCAAAACCTGATCGCGGGTCAGCACCTCAAATCCGCTCCACAGCGCATCACGCGGGCCGCCCGATGCTGCGCGGCTGTCCGTTACATAGCCCGGCACAACCTGAATGCCGTCCTGTCTACTGTAAGCCTGCCCCGGCAGCAGATTGGATACGTCCGGGTTGAGCCGAACCGCATAAGCGCCGGGCAGCAGTGCGTAGTGGGCAGGTAGTAACGTGTAGGTGCCCGCAGACAGCCCGGGTATGCCGGAAAGATAGACGGCATCGCCTGCCGTGCGATCGAAACCGGTGTTTTCCTGCCTGTCGCCGGGTGCAAAGGAACTCGCGTAGCCCGGCAGGATGGCATAGATGCCCGGATCGTTCAGAATGTCGCGCGCCCCTCCCGGTCCCACGCTGAATTCGTAAGACTGCAAATCTCCCCCACCCGCGAGATGAACCGTGGCGCCCGCCTGCATGTCGATATTCGCCGCCTGGGTACGAATGGATTTTTCAGCCAATGCAAGCTGCGGGATATCCTGTGAGTCCGGCCTGTATAACCAGCTACGGCCATTCACGGTCATGCCGAACGGAATCAGGCTACCGGGAACGGCAGCGATGGAAGTCAGGCTTCCGTCCTTGAAAACAAGTGTATCGGCAGCAGTGAAAACCAGTTGGCCGAACGGCGCCCATATATTGCCGCCCTGGATGATATTCGCGGCGGTTATCGCAAGGCTGCCCAAGGCGGATAACGGCTGCGGCGGCTGCGTAGTATTGCCGCTGAATGTGACCGTTTGCCCTGGCGCCTGAATATCGACTTGACTATAGGTCGTAGGAGCAACCACCGCACCATGAAAAACAAGATCGGCCGCACTCGACAGCACGGCTGTCGGACGCGGTGTGGCGCCTGTGCTCACCCCTGAAAGCCTTATTTCCCGAGCGCCTCTGAATTCGGAACGCCCCATGCCGGTCAGGCTGAGATTGCCCGCGAGCTCCAGCAACTGCGCGTCAGCCCTGAAGTTGCCGGTGCCCGCAACCGGTGTATTCACCCGATCCTGAAGCACCACATCGAAATTGCCCAGCCGGATGGTTTCCGCTTTCAGCGCGGCTTCGCCTCCCGCTGTCTCGATGCGCGGCGCATCGAGCACCAGCTCTTTCAATGGCAGGTCTCGATTGGCGCCCAGGTTCAGGTCGTTCTCCAGGCGGATTGCATCCAGGCTTTTCAGCGCAATGCGGTCGAAACCGGCTGCGTCGAATGCCGTGGCGCCCAGCCGGGCCTGCCGTCCAAGTCCGGCGGGGAGAGCGACGCCCGGAATGAGGCCGCCTGCCTGAGGCGCCACTGTCTGCGCCAGGCTCAATACGCGCTCGCCGGCGGGAAATCCTTTGTCCTGCGGATTACTCACATCCACAAGCCCCAGGACGATATCAAGCGTGCCGTCGCGATTCGACGCGCTGCCTCCCCGCGCCATGATGCCCCCGTCGAGCAATATGCCTTCACGCGCAACGATGCTGACGGAACCGGCGTCGCTGCCCACCCACTGCCCCAGGCCTCCGGCCGCGTTCAGAATATCCAGCCGGACCGGCACGGCGCCGGCAATGTTGATTTTCGAACCCGATTCGGTTACGACATTGCCGAACTGCGCGTTCAAGGCTACTCTGCCGCCACTCAGCACTTCACCCTGCGTCAACCGCTGGTTGTCGAGATAGGTCAGCGCCGCCCCGGATACGTCGAGTACGGCCTGTTTGCCCAGCCAGATACCGTTGCCGGCATTGAAGTTGAACTCGTGGCTGTGATCGAGCGTCGCCGTAATGCTGCCGCCGGGAGCGGTGATCCGTCCCTGTATGTTCACCAGCCGATCGGCGGCAAGCATGATTTCAGCCTTGGGGTCCGCCTCGATATGCGCGCCTGCGCCGATCAACAGATCGGCCGCCCCCTGCTCGTCGGGATTTCTCACTACAAGACTCAGATTTACCGGTTGGCGCACCAGATCATCTAGTTTAACCTTGTGGCTGAAACCTTCGATCTGGCTACCGCTCGGCCGTAGCGTATATTCGGGCAGCAGTTCCAGGCTGAGAACGGTCGGCTTGATCCGCACCCCCTCGGATAACGTCACATTCTCGATTCCGGCAAGATTGATGTTGGCAAAACCCGCGCGCTCGAAAAATCCCGTATCCAGATTCACTGTGCCGGAATTATTGTCCGGCGTGCCGCCTATCTGTATTTTGTTGCTGGAAACAATGAGCGTGCCGCCACCGCCGAGGCCATGGCCGCGCACATTGTCGCCAAGGCCCGACAAGGCATTGCCCGACAGTCTGATTTCACCCCCATTCCCTGCAATGACCTTGCCTCGGCCATCGACTTTGAGCCGGCCGCCGCCGGTGACATCCATCAGTGTATCGTGCCCCAGGGCGAGATTATCGGAAGCCGAGAGCGTGATCTCCCCGCCATGCGGCAGCGCAACCTCGCCCGAGCCCGCGGGGACACCGCGCAATTCGTTCACCCAGGCGCCTCGTGCCGAAAGTGTCACGCCATCGGCCACGACCATATCCACAGGGCCGGAAGCGATATTGACGTCGTTCCTGCGCGCATCGAGCACAATCGAACCGCTCGGCGCCACGATATCTGCATCGACCGTCAATCCTTGTGCGGTAATATTTATGCTGCCGCCTTGCGGAGTACGCAACGCCTCGCGCACCGCTACCGCCTGATTACTGAAAATCTCCAGGTTGGCGACCTTATCCCTGCCCAGCAGCATCGGGCTGAGACGCAGGGTATTGACGAGATCGGGTGAAAGCGCATCACCAAACCTGAACCCATCCGGCAGCGTGGCGCCGGTACTGCTCAGCTCGACCAACTGGTTTAGTTTATAGTCATCTCCGGTGCTGGTGGCATGGGTAACTGCCCCGGTGCCCAGGGTCAGGCGGGCGCCGGCTGGCATGACACCTGCATCACGCTGCACTTCGCCGACAACGGTGCGGCCCTGAACTTCCCCCTGCATCGCTATGGCGCGCAGACCGATTACTTCCAGGGCACCCGCATTCTTTCCTTCGGTATAGCCTGGGTCATAATTGTAGCTCTGCCCCAGATCGATCACCTCTTTTACGTTCCAGCGTCCGAAATTCTGGATGTAACGGGTGGCAATGCCGTCGTAACGCACATCGGCACGCGCACTGGCGATATCGGTCGTTACACCGCGAGACATGACGAGGGTGGTGGGTACGCTGGCCGGGGTATAGCGCAGGCTACCGCCGGATAGATCGACCACCGCCCCGGATTCGATGATGGCTTCACCCAGCGAGTTCAGGCGCACTGTGCCGCCCTGGGTCGAGCGCTCTGCGACGGTGCGCTCGAGACGCGCCTGATAGGATTGCAGGCTATCCTTGGCGATCAGGGTGGGCATGCCTGTATTGGCGTTGTTCAGGGCACGGTTGATGTCGACATAAACCTTCTGGCCACGCAGCGGACCGTCGCGATTCACCGGGGAATCCTTCAATTCGTCCCCTCGCAACTCGACTTCCACGCCGTTACGTGCCGTGGAAACCTGCACGTTTTCGAGTCCGGATACGCTGATGCGGGCACCGCTGGCGATATGAATGCGCGCCGTGCCGGAGGCAGGCAAATTAAATTGCTGCTTGAACGGATCATTATTCACGACCATGCCGGGATCATCGATGGCGATAAAATTCACCTCACCCGCTGGTGCATTGATTACTGCCCCGTTTTCCATCCGTATGTCCTGCCCCAGCACCCTCACCTGAGATGGGAGCACGAGGCCCGTACCCGTCAGTCCATCCACCAGACCGGTCTTGTCCGACACCTCCGGCAACACCTCCGTCAGGCTGCCACCGGCAAGAACCACGCGGCCCGCGCGCGTCGAATTATCCTGCGCGGTTGCGGCGTCCTTGGCCAGCAGATAAACCGAACCGTTGGCGGTTACCGAGGTCGTTGCCCGCGCGATACCCTTCTGGTTGACGGCATACCCCACCATGGTGACGTTGCCGCGCGGCGTGCTCAGTTCACCCAGGTTGGTGACGTGACCGAGTTTGTCCAGCGCGCCTTCTTTCAACGACACGGCCCGGCCATCCAGAACGCCATCCTTGATATCGGTGTTGGCCGTGTCGAAATCTCCCAGGCCGGCCGGGCTCTCCACTTCAACCAGCAGGCCGCGCACATTGGCATCCACCGGTTCGGCGGACGCCGAACGTAAAAATACCTTGATGCCGGCAGCGGCGATCACCTGCCCGTCAGGTGCTTCCACCGTGCCCTTGTTGATCACCGTGGGGGCGATCAGCATCACCCGTCCCTGGCTCCCGGCTGTAATGCGCGCGCCTTCGAATACCTTGATGAACCCGCCCGCGCCTTCGAATTGGGGGACCGTTTTCTGCGTGGTCAGAAAAGCGTTAAGAATGAAGTTGTCGTGAATATCCAGGCTGCTGGCGGTAAAACTGCCGAGGTTCACTTGCGATGAGCCCATGAAGGCAATTCCGTTTGTATTGACAAGAATGACGTTAGCATTTTGTCCGGCTGCCTGGGTGAGAATGCCGGCTATGACGCTGGGGTCGCTGTCCCAGACGCGGTTCAGGGTGGTGAAATTCGCGCCCTGCACCAGATTCTGCGCGGCAAGGCTCTCCACCTGCTGAAACTGTACCGAATGTCCGGGGCTGACATTAAACGTTTCCCAGTTGAGGATCGCTTTTTCGCCTACCTGGTTGATCACCGCCTGATGACCATGGTCCTGATAGCTCGCCTGACCTGCGGTGACAAAGCCCGGCACTCCCGCGCCGCACCCGCCCCCGCAGGGCACCGGCAACTCGGCCTGCGCGGATGCGGCCAGCAAAAGTCCCGTCAGGAGCAACACCTTCCCGCCTGCCGCCTTGCCACGGCTACGCGCCGTTTCCGCTGCGGGAACCCGCATTCCCAAAGCCGGGTTGAAAATCAACCGGTATATATTGCGATTCATCCGTCAGCTCCTTCAAAGATGGCCTGCCGTGCGGCTTTATGTAGCCGGTTCTCGTATGGGTCATTCATGCTTCACCATGCGTGCCGGACCAGAAAATGCACACGTTTATCTCCCGCTTTCGTTCTGCCGGCTTCTTCCAGCGCGACGGCCCAGCTAAAGTCGGCCGATATGCTGTCCCACCCTCTGATCCGTAGACCCATCCCGGTGCCCGCCAGATCGAACCGGTCCTTCTGTCCCGGCAATGGCTGCTGCACACGCACGGTTCCACCATCGATAAAAGCCAGCAGGCGAAACTCATTCAGTGCCTCCAGCAGATAGCTGGCGTAGTCGGGGGTAAAAACTTCCAGCTGCCCGGTCGCGCTATCGTCGCCCAATGCGGCAACTTCATAGTAGCCACGCACCGTGCTTATCCCGCCCACGATGGATTGCTCATTGTTGATAAGCGGTTGCGCCGCAATCTGCCAGGTCGCCCGACCGGTCACGCCCCAGCCTTGGCGCATGGTTTCGGTATGCGAAAAATTACCACGCAGAAATAAGTAGTTCGAATGCGCCTTGAAGCGTTTGTTGGCAAATTCCGTTTCGCTTCCCACCAGTCCGCGCACGTGGAAATTCAACGACAGCCCCAGTTTGGTAGTACGCCCCTCTCCCATCCAGGTGCCATCCCAGCCCACGGTGAAAGGCATGTAACTGATCGGCGTATTGAAGTTGCCGCCGTCAATGAGATTGATTTTCTGGGTAAAATCCTTGTAGTCCATCCCAAATGTTGCGGTATGGAAGAATTTCGCGCCGCCCGGCAGCGGCAGGATGTAGCGTCCCCCGAATATCATGCCATTCCCAAGCACATTGAGCGTACCCAGCGAGGCGACGGTGGATGCGGAATAGATGCCATATAAGGCGAGAAACCCGCCGGATTCCAGCGGCAGCGTGTAATTGGCGGAAAATACCTTGCTCTGGTCCGGGTTCTCCGGCGTAATGAGCCCGGTCAACCCCAGGCTATGCTGCCTGTGCCACAGGTTGTCCCAGCTCAGGTTCGCGCTGAGCCGTGTCAGCGTCGTATTCGGGATCTGCCGGCTATTCAGTTCCACGCTGCCATGCAGCGGCAACTGATCCTTCACTTTCAGATCGACTTCCACGGTGCCGGGTGTTTTGCCAGCCCTTAATACCGGCGTGATCCTGCGATCGGCCGAGCGATTCAAGCCGGCAAGCTGTTTCTGCATTTCCTTGAAGTTTGGCACATTCCCCTCGGCCAGCTCAGGCACCGCGGCCTTGATATCAGCCGGGCTGAAATAGCGCGAATCGACCACGCGCATACGCCTCACCGGCGCCTCGGTTACTGCCAGCCTGACCACTGCGTCCTCTACCTTTTGCTGAGGGATACTGACCAGCACCGTCAGATAACCCGCGTCGTGATAGGCGCGTTCCAGCGCATCGCGCGCCTGTTCCACATCCGCCAGCGTTTTATTTTCACCCAGGTAAGAATAAACCGCCTGTTCCACCACCGTGACAGGCAGCAATGTCGCGCCTTCGACCCGGTATTCGAACACATCGAATTGCGCATCCTGCGCATGGGATGCCTGCATCCATCCAACAAGACAAAACAGGCAGTACACCCGCAATACTTTATTTACTGTTCGCCACATTCGATCAATATTCACAAGCTGGGCTCAAACCGCTTTTTTACATAAATACAAATGGGACAACCCGGAATGGGTTGTCCCGAACAACTTACCGGCAGCGTTGCACCGCCGTTAGAGCGCGATGCCTACTGGATTGCAGGCTGGCAGGAGTTGCCGAGACGCGCGCCCTTGGAGGTGGGGCCGCTTGAACCGGCGGCCGGCGTGGCGAAGATACCTTTCAGATCGCTTTCCCCCAGGGTGGCGGCGGCCGCGGCGATCAGGTCCGTACCCGCAGCGCTGGCAGGGCTGACCGAGCCCCCGGCCGTAAATGCCGCCAGTTCATACCAGAAGGAGTAAGAACCATCCATCGCCTCCGCGCGCTGTTGGGCATCGGAGTTGGGTGACACGCGATCCAGCTTGACGAAGGCCCAGCGGTCGGCCGTGGCGGTGGGCGCCGGGGTATTTTCCGCGGATACCACGCCCAGGGCGAATTGGCCCGCGCCGGTTGCCGTATTCAATGCACTCTTCACGCCGCCGGTACTGGATTGCTCGGTTATCACTACCGTCGGTGTGCTGCCTATCGCCCGAGCGGGCTCCAGCGAACCTACAGACAATCCGGTGGAGCAGGGCTTGGCCAGGAAACGCATGTTCGAAGCGGATTGGGTGCCGGAAGTGGGAACGCGCCGGACAAGATTGACGATGGAACCCGCGGGTCCGCCAAACAGGCTGCCGTCCACGCTACCAACCGTATCCCTGTTGGCGATAGCACTATAGCGCTGGGCTGGAAGGTTGGGCTGGCAGGAGGCGGGTGTGAGAACAGGGGCGGTGGGAGAACCGTCGTCGCAGGTCGAAGCCAGTATACCGCTGGCGACGTCGTTCTTCTGCAACTGGTGGTACAGCGGATAGCTCACCGCCACGCCAAAAGCCTGGCCGACGTTCGTGGCCACTTCACCGCCGATTGCGCCCAGGTCAAGCCCGATATCGAGATTTTGCCGGTTGATCAGATACTCGGTATCCGAAAAGCCGCCATCGGGGTAACTTTCCCCAGGCTTGCCCGCCGCATCGCCCTTGAGCGAAGCAGTGAAGGTTTTGCTGATAGTGTCGCTACAATTGTTGTAGCGCCCGATGGGGTAAGCCACCCCGTTGAGCGTGACATTTGTGATTGCAGGGGTACCGGCCGCACATTTGCCACCCGCACCCAGGGATTTCAAGTCATTGACGCGCTTGAGGTTGCCCGGCAGATAACCATGGGGATTCGGCTCACCCGCCATGCTCAGGTGCGGAGCGTAGGCGTTGAAGGAACCGCCTTCCACAGTGTGATACACCACCACTTTCTTCCCCGCCAGCGAACCCGCGGCTGAACTCATGGTGCAGGCATAGGCGACCCGGTCGCCGCTGCTCTTGCCGGGCTCGGTACCCGCGCCTTCCAGATACATATGTGCGTCGTTTGCGCCGCCGTTGCCGGCCAAGCCATTGCAAAGCGCCATTACGCTACGGAACACGGCATTGGTGGGGGCCGACGCGCCGGACAGCCACACGTAGGTGGTGGGGCCTGCGTTGACCTGGGCGGGGGTCAATGCGAACGCGGCCTGGGCGGCGCCAAGCGCAGCCACAGCCACAGCGATCTTGCTCAGATTCATTTTCATCTTGATATCCTTTTAAACTGATTGGTACAGCCAATGAGCCTGTGTCTTTCCGATTCTCCAACGGGGACATGGGCAGGCAGAGAAAATCCTAGACCCCGGTGCGGCGGCGAACCATCATGCCGAGCATTCCGAGGCCTGCCAGCAGCATGGCCCAGGTATCCGCTTCAGGCACGGCGCTTACCGCCGAGAAGCTGAGAACACCGGCTTCGTTCAGGGTAAATTTGCTAAACTCGCCCGTACCGATAACGCCGTCGTGATTCAGGTCCACACCGAAAGGGGTCTTGACAGCTTGGCCGAAGGGGCTAGCAGGGCCCGTGGAGCCAGCAGGGCCGGTGGTCAGAAACCAGAAATTCTGTTCCGTGCCCAACGACTGGGTCGTATCGACCGTAGTTTTTGCCACCCAGTTATCACCTTGCCCCGACCCTCCAATAGCACCGAAGAAAGTATTGGATGGATCGGTCGGCATGGCGACACTGGCGCCATTGGCATCGGTGGCGTGGGTATCACGGCTGTTGTTGACATTGATATACTGTTCCATATTCTGAAACCCCTTCAGGTTGGCATTCGTCAGACTTGGAACTTTCTCGACATTCATGGTGCTCAGATAACGGCTCCCACCGACAGTGTCGTAATCGGTGTTATCCAGAGCGATGACGCTGAACTCGATACGGCTTGCGTTGGCGGGACTAGCGAAACTCAACAACTGGTTCCAGGAAGCGCCGTAGGTGCCGGTGGTAAGATCCCAAGCCTTGCTAAAGCCGGCCTGGCCATTGGCGGCGATCATATCGTCCATCCGCATGCCGAGATCGAACAAGGCGGAAATGTCGTCGCCGCCGGAGGTGGCGGATGTGCCGCCGTAGTAACGCACGTTGAGCAGCAATTCGCCATTGCCGCCAGCGCCGCCCTCCATGAAGGCAAAGGCCGGCGCCGAGGCTCCCATGATGACGGCGGCTGCGAGTGCGCCAAGCTTGAAATTCATTTTCATTACCGAATACTCCCTAAATAGTTAATGTTGCAAACATTCAGATCAACCTATTGGAGCAACCCGGCTGCCTCCGCTTGTGCGTAGACCCGCAGCTTTCCGTCCCCGCCTCGCGACAGGTTTGGCTTTGTTCCTGAACGGCTCAAGCGCTTGCGCCTGTTACCGAACCCTTGCCACTATATGCAGCCATCGTGAAGCGCGCGTGAAACGATTCCGTGGTTTTTGTAGTACTTTTTGTCCATTTTTTCTGTGCGTGGCAGCCACGCTTAACCGTCGTCGACACCTGGTCTTGCCGGTCCCAATGCTAGAGATGCCATATGACGATTGATAGGGAGTTCGCCCGGCTTTTCATGAAGCGTTCGGACTATGCGGCAGGAACCGGAACTTGGCGCGCTGAGTAGAAGGGGCAGGGAAGGAAGCTGCGATACCCCTGCGAAGTGCCGTTTAAAGCGTGAGTTTCAACGCCATTGCCTTGGCTACTGCATGAGCCCGGTTGTTGACATTTAACTTGCGCAAAATTTTTTGAACATGGTTTTTGACGGTAAGCGGGCTGATATCGAGCAAATGCGAAATTTCGAGATTGTTCTTGCCCATTTGCACATAGCGCAGGATTTCCGTCTCCCGGTCCGTGATGAGCTTCCTGCTTTTTTCCATCGTAACGCCGTGCTTGCAATCGCGCTCGTGGAACAGCATGCGTACCAGCGCGATATGCATGTGAGGCATCAGCAGTTCGAGAAAATAGGCGTGACGCTCGGTTAATGCACAGGAAATTTGCGTAAAGGCGAACAGACTCCGGACCCGGCCATTGACATCGAACATGCCGTGCGCTGCGATGCGTTCCAGATTGTCACGCTTGAGGTCGTTTGCGAAAAGCTTGTATGCAATGCCGTTCGAGTTTTGTGGACACAGCAGGAATGGCTGGTTCTTGCCTGCGGCCCATGCCGACATGACGCGGGTCATGACACCGCCATCCGGCCGGCAAAGCTCGGAAAACGTAGCATCGTTTATGCTGGTACGGCTGAATTTTTCCATGCTGACCGACTGGCCGGATCCTTCATCGAATATGCATATGAGCATGCCATGCGGTAAAAGACTTTGCACCTCGCCTTGGGCCCACAGGAAAAATTGATGACGCAAGGAAATAGCTGTCGATGAATCAATAATCCGAAACAGATATTCTGTTTCTCTCTCTGTCAGCGTAATGCTCCTCATATACCGGCTCCCGTGCCTTGATTTTTATTTGTGCCGCATGCCCGGCAACGATATTGGCACCGCTGTTCTTGTTCAACCTCGGCAGCCCGCTCATTCTCAGCATGTTGCATGACGGGATAATTAAGGAAGCGTGTCAAATAGATGAACATGACACTGGGCAGAAAGGATCATGCCCACTTGCTTGCGCAGGCAACAGCCTGTGACGACGTCATTTTTGCGCGGCATGGAAAATTGTTGGCGGGAATCGTCGTCAATTCCATAGGCATTGCCCGACGGCATCACGGCCCATGACATGACTGGTAGCCTGCCGGACTCAAAGGAAATCAGCTGCAAAAGCGTCGGGGCGGTTCATATTTCGCTGCGATTCTTCAAGTCCGACAGGTTGTTAGTACTGTGCGTTTCCGGAAGGAAAACCTGGCGGCTGGGGAACGGGATCGGCTTCAGCCGATGGATCGGGAGAAACCGGGAGTGGTGATTGTTCCGGTTGCGCCCGGGGTTGAAAGTCTCGCCCTGGTTCGTTCCACGGCTGAGAATGGGGCTGTGATTGTGGGTCTGCCTGGGGCTGTGATTCCGATTGCGGCGGGGATCCGCCGGCTTCTCCTGGCAAATAAATGAACTTCCAATCCTGATAAGTTACCGCTTCCGCGAAAGTGGCATAGCGTTCCTGAAAATTAGCTCGCTTGAATGGCTTCCGGGTCGAGAGACTGTGCACGCCGATAATTCCCATGCCTGGCTGCTTGATCAGCCCCCATTGGGCAACGCCTGTCACAGGATCAAAAAAGATTTTGCGTAAATGCCGCTTGATTATCGGGAAGCGATCATCCGCGAGCAATTTGTCCAGAGAATCAGGATAGCGCTTGGGCATCCCCGGTGAATTCTCGTAGTACGACCCTATCGCCAGCCTGAATTGCTCGCCGACGAACATGAGCTCCACTTCTTTTTCCCGTCGTGCTTCGGTTTGCCATATCTGGCCTGCGCCGGCCACCACGATACCGATCAATGCGACCGCGAATAGCATCCAGATGTAGGTAAAACCGCTTTCCCCGCGCATGCCTCACTCTCGCTTACCACGCCTCATAAGAGATTCCATCGTTTGCCTGTTCAGGCGAACCGCTGCGCACGTCATAAACCCCATCGAGATCACCGGGAGGGGAAACCACGATCCAGGTTTCCGCACTCTCCGTCAGCGGATCCACCGGAATGTTGCGCAAGTATCGTTTCTCCACCAATTCGACCAGCGTGCCGGGATAGCTGTCGGTATCGGCATGGAATTTGTCGATGGCATCGCGCATGATGTTCAGATCCTGCCGCAATACCGTTTCTTTGGATCGATGGAGTGAATTAAAATATTTTGGCGCCACGATGCTGAGCAAAGTGGCGATAATCGCCATCACTACCAGTAATTCGACCAGGGTAAAACCGGAGCAACTCCGGTTGATCGGTAGCGTCGCGTTGGCTTTTGTTTTCTCCGTCGGCCGTATTCTCTGCATAATTCACCATGCGTCATAGGAAATGCCGTTCAAACCAGCCTGTTGCGAACGTGAGTACACATCGAAAACGTCGTCTCCTTCCTGAGGACTATCCGGTGGACTTCCATAAGCACGCTTACCCCAGGTGCCGGCGTCGGTAAGTCCGGAATCGGTGGTCATGGGATCACGCGGCAATCGACGTAAAAAATAGATTTTGCGCTTTTCCGGATCCTTCGCATCGGGCACCCCCGCGACGAGATCCTCCAATTTGCGCGGATAACCGGATTCATCAGCATTCCGGGCAATACGTCCATCGTTTACCCCCCGTTTGTATGCATCGATGGCTTCCCGTATTTGCCTCAGCCCTGTTCGCAGTTCTTTTTCCTTGTCGCGCTGCGAGGTGAGTTCGTATAAGGGCATGGCCGCGGAAGCCAGCACCGCCATGACCGCCATGACGATCATCAGTTCAACCAGCGTGAAACCCCGACTGGATGATGGATTCGCTGTCAAGCTGCCGTTTGCCATGCCTTACCGGATATCGATGTTCGCTGCGGGCGGCAGGGTAACCTGTGCCGCCATTTCGCTTTCACCCGGCAATGAAAGATTCTGGACAGTGATCCGGGTTGAGCCTGATTCCACCGCGATAACCTTGAACCGCACCTCGGCAGTTGCCGCAGCACCTTCGCTCTTGCTCAGTTGCAACAGCCGCGCCCCCGTTTTTGCCCCTTCATCCAGCGCTTCGAGCGCACTCGCATCGTAATTAAGTTCCAGTTCCGCGGCTGGCATGCTTTCGCCACCCGCAAGGCTTATATTTACCGTAAATTCCTTGCCGGGGGATGCCTCCGTGGGTGCCATCAGGGTAAGGACTGGTACAGTCTGGGCGACAGAACGGGCAGGCTCCGCCTTGGGCTCATCGGATGGCTCTTCAGGCCGGACAACGGGTCTGGCAACTACGACCGCTGAGGAAGAAGACGACATCGCAAGCGATCTTGGCGCCATCTTGGCAATGGTTACCGGAAACATTCCTGCGGCGTTCTCGGTACCAAATGAAAGTTGACTATCCGGTCTCGATGGGCGTGCAATATTGCGCACGATGCGCGGCGTAATGAGCAAAGCGATTTCTGTCTTGTTGCGAGTATGGTTCTGGCTCGAAAACAACCTGCCGACCCATGGCAAATCACCCAGCCCCGGTATCTTGTCGAAAGTGGTGCGCTCGGAGTCATTGATCAGGCCTGCCAGAATCTGTGTCTCCCCATCCTTCAACGCCAGCGTCGTGGTTGCGGTGCGTGTGCCTACCTGATAGGCAAGCCCCCCGTTGGTTATCGGTACTTCCTTGACGATATTGCTTACTTCGAGGCTGACGTTGATCGACACCTCGTCCCCTAGCGAAACGATAGGCTCGACATCCAGTTTGAGCCCGACATCGAGATAACTCACCGATGACGCAACACCAACGTTGGCGGTAGCGGTCGTGGTAACCACCGGCACTTTATCGCCAATGAGAATCTTCGCTTTCTGACGATTCTTCACCCTGATGCGTGGATTGGCAAGCACGTTGATAATCCCGTCCTGTTGCTTGAGGTTAATCAAGACTGCCGGGTTGGTAATAACCGCGGTTAATCCGTCGATGCTGAACCCATTGCCATTGATCCCGCCACTGTTGATCTGGAAAGGCGGTATGGGATTCGGAAGGCCGGCGGCGGCGCCGGCCGCATTGAGCATGCTGACGTTGATTGAATCGGGATAGCGCAAGCCAAGATTGAGCAAGAGATTACGGGCGATTTCAAGCACTTCGACTTCCAGCATGACTTCGGGATCGGCCAGATCGTTCAACGCAACCAGTCGTTCGACCAGACGGATTGCCTCCGGCGTATCTTTCATCACAAAAAGATTCAACTTCTCGTCCACGTAAATATCTTTTGTTTTGACCAATCCCTTGACCATGGCGACGATCTGCTTCACATCGGTATTTGCCACATAGAACCCGCGCACCATCAACTCCTGGTATTCCTTCTGCTTGGCCGCCGTGTTGGGATAAATCAGCAATGAGTTTTCGTTGAGCACCTTGTAAGCGAGTTGATTCGTCATGAGTAACAGCTTGAGTACATCGTTGATATTACTGTTACGGATCAGAATCGTGATTTTCGTATCCTGTTTGATGTCCTTGTCGAAAACGAAGTTGATCCCTGCGGTGCGGGCAATGATTTCAAAGACGGATTTCAGGTGAGTATCACGAAATTCCAGGGTCAGCGACTGTTTGAAGTCGGTCTTTAATACCGTCTCTGTTTTTTCTCCCGCCAGTTCCTCGGTAATTTGCTTCATGAGCCGACGGGCATCTCGCTGCATGGGGTTTTCCTGGAGTACCGATTGAATCTCGGTTTCGGCCCCGGACAGATTGTGGTGCGCCAGCAACGTTTCGACGTGCTTGATTTTGGCTGCATGGCGGCGCTCCACGTCCAGCGCGGCCAGGCCTGCGTGTGCACGCTCGTTTCGAGGGTTTATCCCAAGCACGTCATGGTATCCCTGTTGGGCGGCATCCAGTTTGCCTGACAGCCTGGCATTGTCGGCGTCGGTCAACAGACGTCCGGCTACCGCCTCACGCTGGCGCGCCAACACCGTCCGGATCTCGAGATTGTCCGGCTCCTCGCGCGCGGCCTGTTCCAGACTTGTCAGGCCCGGTGTCATCTTGCCCTCCGCAATAAGCCGTTTCCCTTCCTCGAACGCCTTGTCCGAAGCGCATCCGGCAAGCCCGGCCAACATCAGCACGGTCATGATGCATCCAACCGCTCTCATTGGAAATTTCCTGCCGTTCCACTGGTGGTGACAAGAGTCTGTCTTATGTTAAGGGGTAGATAAGTCAGGATGATCGCGTGATCGCTGACTTCTTCCACCCGATATCGATCGTTGATGTTTTCCCCGGCCTTGACCACATAATTACGTTCGGAAAGAGAAAGAAACACTCGCGTTTCATCTCCCTCCGTTACCTTGCCGAGATATTTGAACGATAGGGGCGGCGGCGATGGCGGTTGGGGTTTCATGGCTGGCGGCGGCGGTATCCATGATTTACGGGTGAAAATATCACCTGCCTGTGCGCCGAATTTTCTACGTTCCAACCGCTCGAGTTCCAATTGACCGGATTCATCTTTCGTGAATAGTCCCTCCTGGAGGGTCCTTTCTCCGGATGCCGATGACCCCGAATCCGCGCGATCCGCGGAAGCGCCGCCTTGCACCGAAATCGGGCGGGTTTCTCCAGACGCGGGTTGGGTCGTGTCCGAGTGGCCCTCTTCTCCACTCACCCATTGGGCGGAAAGGAGCGCTGCCAACAACGCGCCGCCCAGCCACAATGTGCGTCCTTGCACGGCTCCTTTCATCTCTTGTCTTCGCTCAGATAGAGGTTGAATTTGAGACTTGCTTCGAGCAATTCGGAGTCCACACCTTCACGTTTGATGGCGATATTCACCAGGGCCATTGCAGGCACGGCACGCAAGGCATCGGCAACAAAACCACGTACCTGGGAATATTTGCCACGGACGGGCAATGCCATTTCGTAGCGTGCAAGCTTCCAGTTTTTTTCACGGACCATGCGATAGTCGCTCCCGTTGACCTCTACATTGTGCTGCCCCGCAACCTGCACCAGTTCCTTGATCCAGAATGGCGAGGAATCGATATGCGGAAAAAAGGCGTAGAAAGCCTGCAGCGCCTCATCGCCTTGTATTTTTCTGCCCGGTGCCATTGCAGGTTTTGTTTGCATAAGCACTTTCATCGCTTCGGCTTTGTCCATCAGTGCGCTCGATTCCGCGCGGCGCGGCAAAACTGCCACAATGAAAAAAACGACTGAAAAGATCATCAATCCGAAACCTATTTTTCCGGGTGTACCGAGTCGCGCCGTCTGCCAGCGCACTCGCAGCAAGGTATTCCTCAGGAAATCTCGATCCATGATGCCGTCAGGGAAAAAATAACCGGCTGCTGCGGATCTTCCCGCTTGATTTCATACTTGAGCAGATACGCATCCTTGAGAACCGGTTCGCGCTCCAGGGCGCCGACAAAATCTAGCAGCGCCAGCATATTTTTTGCCTCGCCGCCAATCAGCATCGTGTGGCCGGAGGCATCCGGCTGGAATGACAGCAGAGCCACGTCGTGACCGGTCGCGTATTCGACAGAATCAAAGAGAGCCTCCCAGGGCAAATCAATCTCACTCAGTACTGCGTTGGCTCTTTTTATTTCCTGTTTTATTTCCCGGCCTCCGGGTGTGGATGCACCCTGCGGCAGCGTTTTTCGTTGCGTCCGGCGATCCATGCCCGCAATGCGCAAATCCCAGTAGGCCACCTCTTCCATGGCCGCTTTGAACTGGTAAAGCACACCTGTCAAAGCAGCTATGCCCAGCAGCAACACGATAAATCCGGCGCTGCGCGCTTCCTGTCCGCCATCCGGGAAATTCAGATTCAAGCTGCGCATCAGTTTCCCCTGCCGAAAATCAGGGCAGACGGGTAATCCGGTGGCGCAGGCTTACCCTCCGTCAGCAAGGGGACAACTTGCCAGCCGCAGTCGCTCGGCAGTCTCATTTCGGGATGCTCCGGTGCAAACAGATAGACCGATTGGACCTCTTCTTTCTGTCGCGAGAAAAGGAGCGCTTCCTGGTCCAGTGCCGCAAGCAGTTCATCTTCGGGGCGATGCAGCATCCTTCGATTGCTTATGCGGTGCCAGGCGCCATTCGACAGCAAGACAACACAAAGACGCCCGGTTTCGATCAGGGCAAACCACACCTGTGATCCATCAAACCGTTTACGCCATTGATCGAATGCGCTCGTCAGATAAGGCTTTATACTTTTCAACCTTACCTTGCGCCGGATGGCGATGTCCCCCAATCGCTCGAGCAGATTGCGCTCGATCGCGGCACAGACGGCCCCGCCACACGGATCCCAGGCACTGATGCTGAGCGCCCATGTCCCTGCGCGCTCTCCGTACACCTCGCGCATGTGAAAAGCCGCGTATGCATACAGTTCACTGGGGCTCGCGATTTGCGTCTGTGCCGATACCACGGCATATCGCACAAGATCGTTGGAAATCGTGATGCTCATGTCTACGCCAGCAGCATCTTCGATCATCTGCTCCAATTGCCCGAGGGGCGGTTCCCAGGCAGGCAAGCTCGGCTCGCGTTCGCAAGGCGCCACGAGCCTGAGGTCCTCCTTCGGCTTTATTCCGCGGAAGGATCGCACCAGGTCAATCCGATCGGGGGCAAAAAAAACCTGTATCCGATCACGCAACAATGGTGACACGATTGGCCTCCTGTAAACTCGTTTGCCCCTTCATCACCATCGCTAGCGCGGCTTCACGCAGGAAACGGGTACCGCTTCGCTTCGCGGCCTCCTTTATCCGGCGTATGGGTTCCCGCGCTACGATGAGTTCGCGGATTTCATCATTCAGCACCAGCATCTCTGCGATTGCATTGCGTCCGCGGTATCCACTGCCGCGGCACTGGCCGCACCCTTTACCCGTACGAAACCGGAAGGTGCCCGCGCCAGCGCGATCAATGCCCGACTCGGCAATCAACCGCTCGTCCGGGCGCTCTTCCACCGCGCAATGCGTACAAAGCAGACGAACCAGCCTTTGCGCGGCGATTCCGTTCAAGGCGGAAACAAAACTGTAGGGATCCACGCCCATGTGCGCAAAACGCCCGATCACGTCGAATACGCTATTGGCATGGACCGTGGTAAACACCAGATGCCCCGTCAACGCGGCCTGTATTGCGATCTGCGCCGTTTCGGGATCGCGGATTTCGCCGATCATGATCTTGTCCGGATCGTGGCGCAGGATCGAGCGTAAACCGCGCACGAAGGTCAAACCCTTTTTCTCGTTGACCGGTATCTGCAGCACACCCGGCAACTGGTACTCGATGGGATCCTCTATTGTGATGATTTTGTCCTGACCATCATTGACTTCCGAAATTGCGGCATAAAGCGTCGTCGTTTTGCCGCTCCCGGTGGGACCGGTCACCAATAACATGCCGTAGGGCTCGGCGCTGAGGCGGCGCAAACTCGCCATCGTGTCCTGATCGAAACCAAGATGATCGAGTGTCAACCCCTCGACATGATCGGCAAGGGCCTGCCGGTCGAGGATACGCAGCACCGCATCCTCACCGAAAATACTCGGCATGATCGATACACGAAAATCAATCTCCCGCCCCTGGATGGAAATTTTGAAGCGGCCATCCTGCGGTACGCGACGCTCGGCAATATCCAGATCGGACATTACCTTGATGCGGGAAATCACCTGTTCCGCCAGCTCCATGCCCTGCATCACGCCGATCAGCGTCAGTACGCCATCGATCCGGTATTTGATCGACAGGGCGCCCATCCCCATTTCGAGATGAATATCGCTTGCCTGGGATTTGTGAGCGTCATATAACGTGGAGTGAACCAGCCGCACCACCGGACTGGTACCCTCGTTAATCGTCTTGAGCGAAAGATCTTCCTCTCCCACTTGTATCGCACTGCGCTCCGCCGCGGAAAGCACGCTATCCATCGCGCGCATCGTTTTTTCCTGTTGCGCAAAAAAGGCGGCCAGATCGGCGGGATGCACCAGATGCCACGTGGCTGCGACATCGATACATTCTTCTGCCCATGCTCTCAGATTGGGCGAAAATGGATTACCGACAGCAAGAAGGTATTTTTCTTCCCGCCGGAACAACGCGCACTCCTGCGTGACCGCTTCGTTAAAAGACAGCATCTCGAATACGGGATCGCATGTCCGCAGATCCTCCATTGTCAACACGGGCATCCTGAGCAGCCTGCCAAGTTCCGTAACGAACTGGCCTGGTGCATAGCTGCAAGCTTCTTCCAGAACCGCCATGACTGAAACACCCCGATTCGACGCTTCCCGGCGTGCCTCGCCAAGCTGGCGCATATCGATCGGCTGCAATGCCGATGGCTGTAACGTGGATTCAATCACGCAGCTCAATTGATGCTTCCCGCCAACTGGAATATCGGCATATACATGAGGATGATGATTCCACCGATCACGCCACCGATCACCGCCATCAACAAGGGCTCGATCAGCTTCGTCATCCACTCGACCCAGCGCGCAATTTCTTCATCATGAAAATTACCGATTCGCTCCATCATTTCCCCCATCAAACCGGTTCTTTCCCCGACCCGCAGCATGCGGCTGCCAACGGCCGTCGTCAGTCCTTCCGCCTCCATCGCACTGGAGATCGTTTTTCCCTCGCGGATACTGGCAGCGGCCGCGTGCACTTTTGGCCTGAAATGCGGCTGTAGCAGACCGCTTACCATTTCCAGCGCCTTTGCCACCGGAATACCCCCACGCAACAGCATACCGAGCGTTCTGTAAAACCGGGCAAGTTGATAAACGCGCATGCGTTCTCCAATGGCCGGAATGCGCCATAATTGTTGCGACACCCATATTCTGAACAGCGGCCGCGTCAGGCTGTAGGTGGCAATTCCTAGCGTGACTGTCACCACACCCGCCAATTGCCATCCCTGGTCATGCACGAAATGCCCCCACTGGATCAGAAGTACGGAGAGCCACGGCAAATCGGATCCGAGATCCTCATAAATAGCGCTGAACTTCGGCACCACAAAAACCAGAAGGAACATTGCCACCAGCAGCCCTATCACCAGCAGGAGAACCGGATAGATGGAGGCGCCAATCAGTTTCTTGCGGACCAGATCCACCTGCGCCTGATAAGTCATGAAACGCGTCAAGGCTTCAGGCAGATCGCCAGTGCGCTCGCTTGCGCGCGCACTGGCGACGTAAAGAGGCGGGAACGCCTGCGGATAAAGTTCCAATGCCCGCGAGAAAGTCATGCCCTCATAAAGTCGCTCAAGCAGTTCGCCCATGATTTTACGTACGCCGGCGTCCTGCTCTTTTTCCGACAGCGTCTCGATGCTCTCTACCAGGCTGAGCCCCGCCCCCAACAGGGAGAGCAACTCCTGGCTGAAATGCGCCAGTGGAAAACGTAGTCCGGGTTTCGGTATCCAACCGGTAAACCGCCGGCGTATGTCCAAAACCATGCCGCCCTGCGCCATTACCTGGAGACGGGCATCCTTCTCGCTATCCGCCTCGAGTTTCAGTAATACCATGCCTTGTCCAACAAGTACGGCCTTCACTTCGTAGTGCATCCGAGCCTACCAGTTCGCGATATCGACCGCCTCACCCGTACCGCCGGGTTGACCGTCCTTGCCATAGGAATACAAATCGAACTCCGAGCGTTCGCCCGGATATTTATAGACATATGGTCGCCCCCAGGGATCTGGCGGCACCATCTTCTTGAGGTAAGGCCCCTGCCACTTCAGTTCATTGGTAGGACGCGTCACCAGAGAGATCAGTCCTTGTTCGGTAGCTGGATAGTGACCGGTATCCAGGCGATACTGATCCAGCGCCTTTTCCAGGGAATCAATCTGGGCTTGAGCCGCTTTTATTTCGGACTTGCCCACTTGCGAAAAATACTTGGGCGCCACATAGCCGGCCAGCAATCCTATAATGACCATTACGACCAGCAACTCGAGCAGTGTGAATCCATATGCCGCATGCGTACGCCGCTGGATACGCCAACGCTTCATCTCAGTATCCTCGAATCCATTAGTAGACTTTGCAAAACGATACGAAGTGTAAGCGTCTTACATGACAAATCCATTACAGGGAAATGACGGGATAGCTGAAGCGATTGGACTAGAAACGAAGCGCCGCGGGCGGCGTATTGACGGTGTTTACAAGCCTGATCCTTGATCTCCCGGCACTGTTATGCTCCGCAGAGATTTCAACGCGTTTCCTCATCACAAAAGGATACCGAAGGTCAGATCGTTGCCTCATAACCGAGGTAACTTGGGACCATGGAAAAGATGTAACTTATTTGGCATCGATCTGCTGTTTCAGATCAAATGGGTTCAGTATTTCGTGCAGTGTTCGCAGTTTTGACTTGGCCTCTTCGGTTACACTCTCGCAATCCATGGCGCGCTGATAAGGCATTTCTGGTGTGCGGTCCCGTTTACGATAGCGTGCGTTGCGCTCCTTCTGCTTGAGCTTCAGAGTGAGGCGGAAGGATTTCAGCCGGTCTGGCAGCCGATGGGTAACTATTATGTCGAGATATTCAACAGGGAATTGATCAAGGAGGGATGACTCTAATCGAACAGATAAAAACAATGAACGATGCACCTCATGCTGAATTAATGCACTCTCTGGCGGGTAAGCACCATGTCCTCGCCGGCTTGATTGGGACAGCTCCGGTTCATTACGTCGATTTACCTGTTCACAGGAACATAGGTGACCTGCTGATCATGCTGGGCACGCTCCGTTTCTTCGCGCTCCATGAGTTGAAGATAAGTCTGAAGGCGGCGTATTTTACCTACCGCCCAAGCTGGGCAAGAGCCGGGGATGTGATCGTATTCCAGGGCGGCGGTAATCTTGGCGATCTTTACGCAGGGCCGCAGCAGATGCGCCAACATGTGGTCGAGAAGCTGCCAGGGAACAGGATAATTATCTTCCCACAGACCATTCACTTCCGTTCCCCGGATGCGTATGCGCAATGCTGCAGGATTTTTGCAAAGCACCCCGATCTCCATATTTGTGTCAGGGACCATAAGTCATTTGAACTGGCGGCTCCCATGTCGCGGCATGTTTATCTTCTCCCGGATATGGCGCATCAGTTATGGCCGATACAACAAGCCCGGCATTGCGAGGGCCATCGTCTCGCGCTATTGAGAGCTGATGTCGAGTCCGCAGGGAGCGAGGTTGTCGATTTTGATATGCGTGCTGACTGGCGGGAGTTGGTCAGGCATAAAAATACCTGGATTCGGATGATGCGGGGAGTGCTGGCTGCCTTGCACCGGGTGCACCTCGACTCGGGTATCCTGTCCCTTGAGATGGACTTGTGGATCAAATACGCAACGAAACTGGTTGGCGAGGCGATCGATCTTTTCAGCAGATTCGAGGTGGTTACGACTGACCGGTTGCATGCCCACATCCTGTCTTGTCTGATGGGGATTCCGAATACGGTCTTGAATAACTCTTATGGCAAGAATTATTCTTATGTCGCTGCGTGGACCGGGTCGAGCAGTATCGTGGATTACCGAGCGAAAAGCGTTGAATAAAACCGAAGAATAATCCTCTTCCGGAAGAGGAATGATGGCAAGCTGCCAGGAGAGGGCGGGCTGTCTTATCCAGCTTCACGATGCTTGCGTGCGTCTGCTCAATTCCCCAGGTAATAACCCCTATTATTATGCCCAAGTCAAAACTGCGTGATCGGATAGCGCGTTTTCTCGATATCCCTGTTCATATGCCAGGGGTTATAAAGCACGGCAATGATTTATGCACCAGGATAGACGGTAATTTTCTGCGTATCCGAAGTCAACGCACGAAACTTGTTCTATCCCCGGAGGCACTGGGTACTGCTTTCCTGCTGCCTACTGTCGCGATGGGCAGACGTCTTGTCGGGGAGTCGTGCGACCCGGTATGGCTGGAGAATACGCAACGCATACTCGACCAGGTAAATGCGTGGTGGGATTATGGGGCAGTTCAGCCTGACTTTGCACCCGGTAACCCCGGTCGGCCAAGCCAGGGGGTCGGGTTGGCGTTCAGCTTAGGGGTTGATTCGTTTTACTCCAGCTTTTTTGCCGATCCGGCACCCGATCTTTTAATTCTGGCTTCCGGATTCGATATCCCGCCAGAAAGAAAAGATATCCTTGCACCGATGTGTAATTCCCTAGCCGCAGTAGCCGAGGCAACGGGTAAAGATTGGACAATGATCGAGACTGATCTCAGGAGGCATCGTCTTTTTCGAAGATTATCCTGGGAACACTCCCATGGGAGTGCGGTTGCGTTTTTAGGGCATCTCCTGCAAGAACGCATCGGTTCCTTGCTTATTTCATCGAGCCATGACCAAGATCATCTGGGTCCCTGGGGTTCGCACCCTGATCTCGATCCTTACTGGTCTTCCAGCCGACTTTCGGTCAAAAGCATAGGATATGAGTTTTCTCGATCAGAGAAGATAAAGCGGTTGGTGAATCATGTTATTGCCAAGCCACTTCTGAAGCGCCATCTACGCGTATGCTGGGAACACCCGACATCACTTGGGAACTGCGGTTATTGCCATAAATGCGTCCTGCTGCGCATGACCTTGAGTTGGCATGCCCCTGATTTCAAGCTCGATACTTTGCCGGAAGATATACCGCTGGTTCAAGCTATTGAGGCTTTGCCTCCAATAACGGATGATTTATCGCTTAATTTTCGAAGAGAGCTGGCGGGACATCTTGATCCGCCCGTTGATAGAGCATTGCGTAAGCTGATTCAGCGGTCAGAAGAAATTATTAACCGTGATACAGCAGATGCTTGAAAGCTTTCCGGCATTGCGATCAATCGAGGCAGGCAGGTCTGTACATTGTTGCGATTGTCCCGAGCCACATAGGTTTACAAATCACAGGTTCCCGAAAATTGCTCATCCATATCAGCAAACCTGCTGTCACCCGTGCATTATGACTATAGAAAACGGCAACGAATTCATTTTCAAAAATCATGGGTAGGGTAATTGGGTATGGCTCTGGATTACAAGTGGTTCAAGCTTAAAACATTACTGAAATCAGGAAAGCGTCCATCCAGCGAGGAAATGGAGAAATTCGTTCTTCTTAAGCGCTCCAAAATGGGCTCCACAAAATTTGTAGGGATAACGGGTAGCGGCGGCAAAACCACTACAGCCCGCTTTATTCATCACCTGCTAAGTGAAAAAGACAAGTGCACTTTATCCGCATTCGACAATACCTTTCCCTCAATCATAGGAGGCATGCGAAAGCTTGAAAAAAATATCAAATACGCAGTCTTCGAGATCAGCGGAGACAAGCAGGGGGCGATAGATGCCGCCTGTGGATATATCCAGCCACAGCTTGGAATAGTGACGGTAGTTGCAGGCGATCATATTACAAACTTTCATGGCATCGGGGAGATCGCTCGGGAAAAAAGCTGCCTGGTATCAAATATTCCGCCGGATGGGCGGGTATTTCTGAATGCGGATGATCCCCGGGTTCTTGATATGCGCTCGAGGTCCAGAGCAAAAGTATTTACCTACGGGAGATCAGAAGAGTCGGATTATCGTGCCACAGACCTGATCATTTCAGCTGCCGGACGCTTACAATTCAAATGCCATCATGGAGAAGAATCCGCCCAATTTGATGTGGGGCTATTAGGACTACACTTTATCACGCCAGTGCTGGGAGCTATTGCTTGTGCACACCAACTTGGCATTTCCCTGTCTTCATTGGCCCAGCGCGGTAAAACTTTTACTCAGACAGAAGGACGCTGCTCTCTACACTCCAGTCCGAATGCGCCTGTTTTTATCTGTGATACAACGAAAGCACCATTTGAGACACTAAACCTCGCTTTACAAACGATAAGTCACTTTCCACAGGCGCCAAGAAGAACAATCGTACTTGGAACCGTTTCCGATAAATCCAAGAAAGGGATTTTTACCCACTATAAACCCGCTTATCAACTCGCCCGGGAATTGGCCGATAGAGTAATTTTCTTTGGGGACAAGGCTTCTCACGCAAGACCGGAGGATGGAGATTTGATAGCGGGACGTGCTCAATTTGTGTCAAACATTGTGGAGTTACGTGATCTGATCCGCCAAACCATGATACCCGGGGAAGTAATACTCCTGAAGGGATCAGCATACATCGATCACCTGGAGCGAGTTGCCATAGACTACGATAAAAAAGTTGCTTGCTGGAATAACGACTGCCGCATGAAGACAGAATGTTTCAGGTGTGACCGGATTCTGCTAAATCCCTGAAGCGCCTCCCCTACATGGGCATGTTCACGCCCGTGTCGGCAATATCCTACTCGGGTCATTGGTCTACTTAAGCCCAATTGCTCGCTCAGCAGCAATATCTAAAGTCTAACGGGATATCGTCGTCCCAGCCCACCTTTCGGCGGACGTAAGCCAATTCAGATTTATGTATTAAAGCCGCAATCAACCCTGTCGCCGGCTCTATTCTTGAATGCGAACATTGCTGCCTTATTGCAGAAGTTTGGGGTAGAAAAACAGCAAATATGGAGCAACTTGAATAGAGAACGATTGTTCTCTATAATAAGAACAATCGTTCTCTATTCAGCTCTCGCCATGCAGCAACTCGACATTTCTTCTTATCTTGGCAAGCTTCAGGATTACTACGTCCGGGAAAGAATCATTCCCTCGACAACTCAATTATCTGTGCTATGGAACGGAAAGGCCCGTTCCTGGACACACCGGATCGTCCAGCGTTTAAAAGAAGAGGGTTTTCTGGAAAATGGTCCGGGCGGGAGATTGCGTCCGGGGCCTCGCTTTTTCGAGCGAGCGGTCGGGCATACGGTCCGTGCAGGGCTGCCTCAAGAGGCTCCCGACGTTCAGCCTGAATTATTGCGCATAGACGATTATCTTATCGAAAAACCTTCTCAAACCATCCTGTTTCCCGTCAAGGGCGATTCGATGATCGATCTGGGAATACTCGAAGGCGACATGGTGGTTATTGAACGCAGCAATTCAGCTTCACTTGGCCAGGTCGTATTGGCTATCGTGGATAACGAATTCACCCTCAAGGTTCTGGCCAGGGACAAGGAAGGCTATTACCTGGAAGCGCGTAATGATAGGCGAAGCAAGGAGTACCTGCCTATCCGGCCCGAGCAGAAACTGGAAATCTACGGGTTTTATGTTGGCCTGTTTCGAAAAGCCCCCACTGCCGGCAACCACCACCTCGGTCCCAGCCGTGGTTAATGGAACTGCGCCATGTCGATGCTTGCTTCCTCACCCTCTGCGCCGCTATCGCTTTCGCAAATCGAAGCTCGATTCAAAAACAGGATATGGCGGGGCGATCCATCGGGATCTTCAGCGGATCCGGTTGTTTCCAGTGGTTTCAGTGAACTGGATAAAGCTTTGCCCGGAGGGGGATGGCCTGTTCGCAATCTGACGGAATTGCTGCTACCGGCAGAAGGACTGGGAGAAATCAGATTATTGGGGCGACCGCTTGAACAGATCACCGGAGATGGGAAGAATATTCTATTGGTTGGTCCGCCTTATGTTCCTTATATGCATGCGTGGGAGAACCTGCATATTGATAGTCGGCGTATTGTAATTGCCAGAGTCGACAAACCGGCCGAGCGATTATGGGTACTTGAACAAGGGATCAAAAGCGCCGCTTTCGGCGCTGTTATCGGCTGGCTGCCCGAATCCAGCCTGCAAACGACGCGCAGATTACAGGTCATCGCGCGAACTGTTGCCAGCCTGGTTTTCTTGTTCAGACCGGTGAGCGCGCAATTCGAACCCTCCGCGGCCCCGCTTAGAATATGGCTCAGTCCGGTAGCGCAGCATACGCTTTCTGTGCGCTTGCTGAAACGACGGGGTGCTCCGGCTGTCCTGCCCATTTACATCGTCCTCCCTCAGATAAAGCCCTTCTCCAGTTCCGCTGTATCCGGACCTGCTTTAGCCCATTGTTGAGCCTTGAATCAAAATGTTATGGATCGCCCTGCATTGTCCAACATTATCGCTCGACTGGATTGAACGCCGGTTTCCTGCCGCACTGATCCCCGCAATGGCGGTGACTGTTCGCAAGGGTAATCAGGCTTATATCCAGCAGGCCAATGAGCCGGCGCAACAATGGGGAGTAACGGCTCATCAACCCTTGGCAAGCGCCCTGTCTCTTTTTCCCGACCTGGTGGTATTGGAGCATGACCCAAATGAAGAAATGAAAGCGTTGCAGGAAGCTGCATATGCCGCTTTGCGTTTCACCCCCAATATTGTGCTGCAATGCAGCGGCCTGATCGCGGAGGTTTCCGGAAGCCTGAAGCTGTTTGGCGGCCTGAAAAAATTGTGCCGATTACTCAATCGGGCAGTGACCGCACAAGGCTTGCAACTCTGCGTGGGCGCGGCTCCCACTGCCAAAGGAGCATGGCTTCTCGCACAGTCCACGCCACCGCACACCGTCATCAATGGCGCGGGGGCTAAATTCCACTTATTGCTCGACTTCCTGCCCGTCAGTTTGCTGGAGTCGGCCCAGGCTCATCTTGAAGTCATTCGCGGCATAGGCTGCAAAACACTGGCTGATTTACGGCGATTGCCACGTGGAGGAATGGCGCGTCGATTTGGCACGGATCTTCTGATGGAACTGGATCAGGCTTACGGCGACTCGCCAGACCCTCAAAAATGGTTTGAAGCACCGGAATATTTCCAGCGAAAGATGGAATTAATGGCGCAAGTTGAAAATGCCGGCATGTTGCTGCTTCCCGTACAGCGGATGATCGAGCAAATGTGCGGCTGGCTGGCTTCACGCTATACAGCGGTTTCAGCGTTCTCGCTCATTCTGCACCATGAATATTCTCTCCGGCAGCCACATCGATCCACGCCCATAAACATACGGCTTTCCGAGCAAAGTAATGATCCCGGTCATTTAATGATTCTGCTCCGTGAACGCCTGGAGCGTACAAAACTGATGGTTCCGGTTTGTGGATTGGAGCTGATAGCGGACGAAATAACAACGGGAATGGAGGCCAATCTGGAACTGTTCCCGACCGCGCAATCGGAAGCGACTTCATTGAGCCGGTTTATTGAAAAACTTTCCTCCCGCCTGGGGCCGCAAGCCATCACGAGTCTGGAAATTGTCTCCGACTATCGGCCGGAATGCAGCCAAAGATTCGATGCTTCAGGAATAGGTGGATTTTCATGCCGGGGAACGCATCGGAACAGAATTTCATCGGAATTAATCCGTCCCGCCTGGTTAGTGGAAACACCGCTGGAACTGAAGCTGCAACGCCAGCGGCCGGTTTACGGATCGCTATTGAAATTAGTTTCAGGACCGGAGCGAATCGAGGCAGGCTGGTGGGACGATGGCGCGATCACACGCGACTATTTTATTGCGGAAAATAATCTTGGCCAATTGTTATGGATTTACTGCGAGCACGACCCAGCAAGGGAAAATAAGAAAAAAGACTGGTATTTGCAGGGGCTATTTGGATAAATCGGCTTTGCCTCTATCCCGGGCATTCTGAGTTATTTCTGAACATGTATTCTTTCCCTCCTTCCTACGCTGAACTGCACTGCTGCTCCAGTTTCAGTTTTCTGAAAGGTGCTTCCTTTCCGGAAGAGCTGGTTGAACGCGCGGCAAGACTGGGCTATAGCGCACTGGCCATAACGGATGAGTGTTCCATGGCGGGGGTGGTCCGAGCCCATTCCGAAGCAAAAAAAACCGGCCTACCTCTTCTGATCGGAAGCCAATTTATCCTGGAGGATGGGCTGCGGCTGGTCTGCCTGGCCATGAATCGGGAAGGCTACGGCAATCTATGCGAACTGATAACGCTGGCAAGACAGCGTGACAGGAAAGGGGCTTATCGTATAAGCCGCGCGGATTTTGAAAGCTGTCCTGATGCGCCTCATCTTGCCCAGTTGCGAGATTGTCTGATTTTATTGATTCCTCGTTCTACTCAAACAGAAACCTGTCTGGTAAATGACATGCACTGGGCACTGTCGCTATTTCCTGGCCGCTGCTGGGCTGCTGTCGAGCTATTGCTTCATGCCGGCGAGGATCACCTGCTCGAACGAATACGGCAGGCTGCGGCTATCACAAGGATACCGCTCGTGGCCGCCGGCGATGTCACCATGCATGACGGTTCCCGCAAACCTCTTCACGATACGATGACGGCCATTCGTATCGGCAAGCCGCTTTCCGAATGCGGCTATTCTCTCCAGCCTAATGCGGAACAGCATCTGCGTACAAGATTGCAATTGGCGGAAATCTATTCGCCGCAACTCTTGCAGGAGGCCGTTTCGATCGCGGCGCGTTGTACTTTCTCGCTGGACGAGTTGCGTTATGAATATCCTGATGAACTAGCAGGAACCGGCGAGACGTATGCCGCCTATCTTCGACGCGTAGTCGAGGAGGGCATGGCAAGACGGTTTCCCGAAGGCGCCTCGGTCAAAGTCAGGAAACAGGTCGAATATGAATTGAAGCTGATCGCCGACCTGAACTACGAGCCCTATTTCCTGACGGTATTCGATATCGTAAAGTTCGCCCGGTCGCGCGGCATTCTCTGCCAGGGACGCGGATCGGCGGCCAATTCGGCGGTCTGCTATTGCCTGGGTATTACCGAGATTGATCCGGAACGCAGCAGCCTGCTGTTTGAACGGTTTATTTCGAAAGAACGTAATGAGCCCCCCGATATCGATGTCGATTTCGAGCATCAACGCCGGGAAGAGGTTATTCAACATATCTATCGGAAGTATGGCCAGGATCGTGCGGCGATAGCGGCAACGGTAATCACATACCGTACACGCTCGGCGGTCCAGGACATCGGCAAAGCGCTGGGGCTCGATATCGAACGCATCAAACGGTTATCCGGTTCTTTTGCCTGGTGGGACAAGACCTCGGATATTTCTACGCGGCTCATTGAAAACGGCTTCGATCCCGATAGTCCCGTCATCCGAAAGCTGATTCAATTGATCCCGGCCTTATATGGGTTTCCACGCCATTTATCGCAGCATGTAGGCGGTTTTGTCATTACCCGCGACAGGCTGTGCCGCATTGTCCCGATCGAGAATGCCGCCATGCCGGATCGCCGCATCATCCAATGGGATAAGGACGATCTTGCAGCGGTAGGGCTGATGAAAATCGATGTGCTCGCACTGGGTATGCTATCGGCCATCCGCCGCACGCTCGATCTGGTTTCCATACGGCACGGCAAGCCATTCCAGATGCAGGATATCCCGGCGGAAGATGAAACCACCTTCGACATGATCTGCAAAGCCGACACCATCGGTGTTTTCCAGATCGAATCCCGGGCACAGATGTCCATGCTGCCGCGCTTGAGGCCGCGGAATTTCTACGATCTGGTAATAGAGGTCGGCATCGTTCGTCCGGGGCCGATTCAGGGAGGCATGGTGCATCCCTACTTACGGCGCCGTCAAGGGCTGGAGCCGGTGAGCTATCCAAGCGAGGAAGTCAAAACCGCTTTGGAGCGAACTTACGGCGTCCCGATTTTCCAGGAGCAGGTGATGCAACTGGCAGTGCTGGCCGCTGGCTTTACTCCGGGCGAGGCAGACCAGTTGCGGCGTTCCATGGCCGCCTGGAAAAGAAAAGGGGAGCTCGGTTCTTTCCATCAGAAATTAATCGGAGGAATGACCAGCCGAGGCTACACCCTCGATTTTGCTGAACGGATCTTCCGCCAAATCCAGGGTTTTGGCGAATATGGGTTTCCGGAGTCTCATGCCGCAAGCTTTGCACTGCTGGTTTATGTATCGGCCTGGCTCAAATGCCACGAGCCCGCTGCCTTCCTGTGCGCCATGCTGAACAGCTTGCCCATGGGTTTTTATAGCGCGTCGCAACTAATCCAGGATGCGCAGCGGCATGGCGTTCAAGTCAGGCCGGTGGACGTGACAATCAGTGACTGGGATTGCACGCTTGAAGAACAGATGGATGAACCTTTTCAACTCGCTGTCCGGCTGGGCCTGAATAGGGTAAATGGGATCGGCATTAAAACTGCCCGGCATATCGTTGAGGCAAGAAAAATCTCACCATTTGAAAATACGAGCGATTTGGCAGGTCGCGCGTCCTTGAATACCGCCGAGATGCGCTCCCTCGCCCACTCCGATGCGCTGCACGCGCTGTCGGGTCATCGGCGGCAGGCTTTATGGGCGGTGGCGTCTCACATAAAACAACTGGATCTGATGCGCGATGCCCCCGTGAAGGAAACGCTACCCAATATTACCGCTGCGCGTGAAGGAGAGGAAATTACGGCTGATTACGTCAGCACGGAGCTCACTTTGCGCAGACACCCCCTTGCCTTGTTGCGGCCAAAGTTGACCAGGATGAATTTACATTCGGCATTGGAGCTGGACAATTTCCCAACGGGGCGGCTGGTGCGAACCACCGGCATTGTGACCTGCCGTCAGCGTCCTGGAACGGCAAGCGGCGTGGTCTTTGTTACGCTCGAAGATGAGACCGGGATAACGAACGTCGTGGTATGGAGCCAGCTTGTGCGGAAACAACGCCGTGAAATATTAAACTCAAGGCTTTTAACGGTGTATGGGGTGTGGCAACGCGAAGGCGAAGTTAAACATCTGATTGCCAAGCGGCTGGTAGACCATAGCCATTTGCTGGGCAATCTCATGGTGGAGAGCCGGGACTTTCATTAACCCATGAATCCGGTTCTCTCGAAAGCGCTTCTCCCGACGACTATATTTCAATTGGAATTGGCAAAAGCCGTACACAAGTTGTATGCCTATATGTAGCGGCCCGATAACATAAATCGGGCCGCTACACCTAATAACCCTCCCTCCGCATACGGGAACGGTGCAATCCATTCCTCACCACACCCTATGACAGCTTACCGCACCTTACCGCGTTACTTTCCATTTTTGATTGCCTTGATCATGCCACTGCCAGTATTGTAATTTAGTACCTGGCGCCCATTTTGTGCCTTCCCACGTTAAGCAATGAGACTGATCACGCACGGTAGGAATACCTAAATTACCACCTAGAGGAGCAACCCTCCAAAGGTAACTGTCGTCCCAAATGAACTGGCGCAACTTCGGGTATTTCTCACCAGATAGTGCACTAAGCGCAAATGTGGTGTTATTAATATCAATTAGTAGCGCGACAGCATCTTTTTCAGGGTAGTAAATAAGCCGCCATTGCTGATGTGGGTTTGAGATATTTGGTACTTGGGCATAGCAGTACATATCTGGGCCAGCCTCAATCGCAAGACTCTCGCTGGTGATTATTACCTTAGGTACTGGAGACATAAGTTATTCACTCCTCTGTTGTTTAAAACGACAGCATTAAGCGCTTGAATGGGTGAGTTGGATAGCTGTAAGAATATGCAGCTTGCAAATCCGAAGAAAGTGGCTCCTTTTTAGATAGCAACCGCGTATTGCCTCAAGATAGACGTGTAGTAGCCCCCAATTCATCCGTGTCCGGTTGAATGGGGACTACTACACGATGTGACCTTCCGCTGCCTTGACAAAAATGACAAAGACTTATATCGCCCAACTTATGAATCTGCTCCACAGATGATCATCCAAGGATGGGCGGAGATAGAGCGAGGTAGCCTATACGAAGCTGACTCTAAAACCGCTTGGCCGAAGCGCCCTCGGCAAGTGCTTGCGGTCTCGTTCGCCTAGGCCGGCTGTTGGTCCTCGGCATGCCTGCGCTTATTCTGATTTCTTTCCCTTAACCGGCGGCGTTGCGGGCTTAGCCTCGCCCTCGGCGGCGTGAAGCGCCGCCAGGGCACGCATAAGGTCGGCGGCTTGAGTCTGCAATACCTCCACCTGGCCGCGCAGTCTGGCAGCTTCCTCACGGGCGGTGGCGGCCTCCTTGCGGATGGTGTCGCGCTCGGTTTCCGCTTGGATCATGCGCTCGGCCGCGCGGTGAGCTTCCTGGATGGAGGCACGCCTGACGCGCAACGGTTACGACGTCAAGCAGTTGACAGACATACTCACCGCCAAACCAAAGGAAATCCGGGCTTTCCTGAACGGGCAGCTACCGCCCGAGCGAACCCAGGAACTCCACGATCAATTGCTCGCTGTCGGCGTACCACTATAATATGGAATATTGGTAACTTTTCCCATTCTCGGCTAATGTGATTCCTGGCGGATGTTATCGGGCTGTTCTCAACTAATGTGGTCTCATTCTCACTTAATGTGGGCCAGAGTGCTCCGATGTTCTCACCGAATGTGATCCCGAAAAACGGATGTTCCTGCGATTTATGTTATCGGGCCGCTACACCTATACCTGGAAAGGGAAAGCTCGCAACCACGCCAGCTTCTGGCTTTACAAGTCTCCATGTTAAATAGGCTGGAACTTGTAACCGGTTGATCGCCGGAATGATATCAATCCTGTTAGCTCGGCCTTGTCGATATCAGGATTTCACAAACGACCAGTCCTTGGAGAAATACCATGCAAAACACTCAAAAGATTACCCCATGTTTGTGGTTCGATGATCAGGCCGAAGAAGCGGCTGAGTTTTATACCGGTGTTTTTCGGAATTCGAGGATATTGAACATTTCTCGCTATGGAGAGGCGGGATATGAAATCCACGGAAAACCGGCGGGAACAGTAATGACCGTCTCATTTGAACTCGATGGACAGGCATTCACCGCGCTTAACGGTGGCCCAACGTTCAAATTCAACGAAGCCATCTCATTTCAGGTCAATTGTGACACGCAGGAAGAAGTGGATTATTACTGGGAGAAACTGTCCGAAGGCGGAGACGAAAAGGCACAGCAGTGCGGCTGGCTGAAGGACAAATACGGCGCATCATGGCAAATTGTTCCCGGCGTTCTACTCGAGATGCTGAATGATGCCGATTCGGAAAAGTCCGAAAGGACCATGGAAGCAATGCTTCATATGAAGAAGATGGATATTGACGAACTAAGGCGTGCGTATGCCGGATAATTTTTAGCGCGGCAAAGCCGGTGGTATGGTCGCATAAGCTGCCTCGACAACGCGCTGCGGGATGGCGACTGACCCGCTGCGCGTTATTGGCCGATCTTCTTCGCGTTAAAACAACGCGTCCGACGCCGAATCGAAGGCCGAGTCGGTATCGGATGTATTTCATTCATTAAAAAAACGAACTCCTCGAAGTACGCGCTGAACCTGAACAACAAAAGCGGGATTAGTAACGACTGGAAAGCCCGGTTGTATCAAGACAATTGTCATGCGGCTCATCTACAGAGCCTGTCGCGATTTACGCCGATGAACGACAGTACCCATCAGCCCCAGGCCCGCCAGCAGCATGGCGTAGGTTTCCGGTTCAGGTACCACGCCTGCCACCAAGGTGCCTGTAACGCCATACTTATCCAGAAGATGTGGATTGGCGATATCCTGAGCCAGATAATCCGACCCTCCCACGAACACCGAATAATCACCTGCGGCCAGGTTCATGAAAGTATGCGAAACCTTGCCATCCGCTACACCGTCGAATCCGGGGATCGTTCCCGTTCCGTCGTAAGCATGGCCAACATATTTAAAAAAGCTCAGGGCAGCGGGTAAATCTTTTACCGGATCAGGCGCATTGCCGATTTTCCAGTCATTCAATGCTCTGAACGAGCCTTCGGTGTCAGCGGGCCGGTTTGCTTTTGAGATATCCGAGGAATCATAATCCGCTCCGATCGGTGCAACATGCGCAAGGCCCTGATAGAGCGAGAAACCGGGCGTCAATCCATCGAGCACGGGAGCAGCACTCGCTGCCGCGGTGTAAACCTGGCTAGCGAACGAGAGCGCCACATCTGTCGGACTCAGTAAAGTAAACCGGTAAGCCAGTGCTTTATGCGCATCGCCGTAATCCGCATCCGTGCCGTCGATCCAGCCGTAATTCCCGGTAACCGCCTGATTCGATATGCTGGATATGGCATAAGTATTATCGAAAATGCCGAAGTTGCGGCCGGTATAACCGACGTGAGCCAATGCCGGCAGGGAAGTCATGCCGGCGAGAAAAAGTGCATATCTGAGGTTTTTTTTCATGTGTAGTCCCTGTTCATGGATGATATTAAATGTCATTAGCATCGGCATGCCCGTGGGCGGGACCGATGCGGCTGAGTATTCATTATCCATATCGATAAATCAATGTGGCATATTGCCGCATGCGGCAAATTGTCGCAGGCCAATACAGGCGCGGCGATAGCGAAGATCGCCAGCAACTATGCGAAGGCAAAATATATCGGCTGGTTCACATTCTTCCCCGGCTTCGACGTCAGCCCGACTCCAATCGACATGACCCGGCTCAACAAGCTGTTCGACGGCAAGACGCACACCGGCACTCGACGCCCGTGGTCTACAAGTCGCCGGTACAAGGGTGGATGGTGTTCTGCTGGGGGGGAGAATGCGAGTCTGCGCGCCTGGAAGGTGAATGCGAACCTTACCCTGACTTTCCTGGCATCGAGCGACGAAACGGCATCGCCGAATACGGGAGACGTGGGTGGAATGCCGAGTGGCAGGGTCTATCTGGCCAACTATTCGGGCGGAGTTGATGTTTATGGCCCCTGACCCAGGGTGGCTCACCAAAAGACGCAATCAGCCACTGGTCTTTTACTATGGCACCCTCAAAGGCACCGCCTCGATCCTGATTCGTATGATATGAGCCGCCCCAACCGGCTTATATGACAATATTGTCCATATAAGCACGCACCAGCTTGTGATAATGGCGATCTTCCATCAGGAAGGAATCATGGCCATGGCTGGACGTGATTTCCGCATAACTGACATTCAATTCGTTATCCAGCAATGCCCTGACAATGGCGCGGGAGCGCTCTGGCGAAAAACGCCAGTCAGTGGTAAATGACAACACCAGGAAATTCGCCTTGGCGGCGCGAAATGCCGCACTCAAATCGTTGTTGTGCTGGTGCGCCGGGTCAAAGTAATCCAGTGCCTTGGTCATCAGCAAATAAGTATTTGCATCGAACTGGTCAGCAAATTTATCCCCTTGATAACGGAGATAGGATTCTATTTCGAACTCCACGTCGAAACCGAATGCAAGCGCGCCGTTACGCAACTCACGCCCGAACTTTGCCGCCATCGCGTCATCCGATAGGTAAGTAATATGCCCCAGCATGCGTGCGAGCCGCAGACCCCGCCGCGGCACCACACCGTGCGAATAGTAATCTCCGCCGTGAAAATCCTGGTCGGTGATGATGGCCTGGCGCGCTACATCGTTAAAAGCGATATTTTGCGCAGTCAGCTTTGCCGCAGCGGCAATAATCAACGCGTGCCGCACCCTGTCCGGAAAATCGAGCGTCCATTGCAACGCCTGCATCCCGCCGAGGCTGCCGCCCGCCACTGCGGCGAACTGATCGATGCCCAGGTAGTCCGCTAATCGCACCTGTGTTCTTACCCAATCTTCCACTGTCACTAACGGAAAATTCGCGCCATAACATTTGCCGGTCCTTGCATTGATGCTGGCAGGTCCGGTAGAACCATGGCAGCCGCCAAGGTTGTTGACTCCCACTACGAAAAACTTGTCCGTATCGATGGATTTACCCGCACCGATCATATTATTCCACCACCCACCGCTCTTGGGATTGTCCGCGTAAACCCCCGCAAGATGATGATTACCGGAGAGTGCATGGCAAACCAGGACAGCATTGGATTTGGCTGCATTGAGCTGGCCGTAGGTTTCATAAACCAACTCGTAATTCTCGAGCACAGGTCCGCTTTTTAAATGCAGCGGTGTGTCGAAACGCGCGGTTTGCGGAGCGACGATGTCAATTGAATCGGAATCTTGCATTAACGTAAAAGGATCGTCAGCAGAATTGTATAGGGCTAACGGTCTGCAAATACATGTTCCGTGACATGCCTAGTAGAATAAATGATACCGACATCGGTTTCCTGCATCGTACGGCTAAAAATTCAGCATGACCTGGAAGGTTAACAGAGCACATGTATTAACACTATCGGTAGCCGGCAGGCACACTTAACCTGCCGCCAATTACGCGTCGCTGTAAGTATGCTTTCCATTCAGCAAAAATGTTTCCGTACATATAATCTCCACCTCTCGCGCCAGTTTATTTTCATGCGTAGCCGGTAAGCGGTTTATCTGGATCGGTATGAATCTCTTGCAGGTATAAATCAGCCATTCAGCTTTGTCAACAACCCTTGAATTCGCTCCGGGTCATCGGCTTTAAGTATTTTTTGCGCAAGCGGTATGATATCAGGCAGATTACTTCTCAATACCTCTCTTTTCACGGTCAGCAGTTGTGCCGGGTGCATGGAAAACGTCCGCAGCCCAAAACCAAGCAGAAGCCGGGTAAATAAGATGTCTCCCGCGATCTCGCCACAGATCGCCACCGGTACTCCGGTTCGGTTGGCGGTGCGTATGATGTGAGCCACCAACCGTAGCACCGCAGGGTGCAGCGAGTCGTAGAGGTGCGCCACAGAATCATCGGCACGGTCTATGGCCAGCGTGTACTGAATCAAATCGTTGGTTCCGATGGACAGGAAATCCAGCTTGCGCATGAAAACATCGAGGCATAGCGCTGCGGCGGGAATCTCTATCATACCGCCTATCTGAATTTTCTCATCGAACGGAATTTTTTCCTGGCGCAAGCTTTGCTTGGCGTTTTCCAGCAATTGCAATGTCTGGACAATTTCAGAAACGCTGGAGAGCATCGGCACCAGAATACGAATCTGGCCATAACGGGAAGCGCGCAGAATCGCACGCAACTGCGTATTGAACATTTGAGGTTCAGCAAGACATAGGCGAATAGCGCGCAATCCCAATGCCGGATTGGCAGCTACGCGTTTTGCATTGTCGAGATTCTTGTCGGCGCCCAGGTCAAATGTGCGTATCGTTACCGGCATTCCCCGCATTTTTCGCGCCACGGTACGATAAGCTTCGAACTGTTCGTCCTCGCCGGGCAAACTATCGCGATTGAGAAACAGGAATTCGCTACGAAACAGGCCAACGCCGGTGGCTCCGTTTTCCTTTACCTGCTCGACATCCTGAGGTAGTTCTATATTGGCTTGCAATTCCACGGCGGTACCATCGAGGGTCGTGGCGGGGGTCGCCTTGATGCGCTTCAGTTTCTGCTTTTCCAGCTCCAGTTCGTTCTGGCGAAGCCGGTATTCCGTCAGCACATGCTCGTCAGGGCCCACTATTACCACACCCAGAGTGCCGTCCACGATCAGAACATCATTGTCGCGGATCAACCCGCGTGCGTGATGAAGCGCAACGATAGAAGGGATGTTGAGGCTGCGTGCCACAATGGCCGTGTGCGAAGTCAAGCCCCCCAGATCGGTCAGGAACGCGGTAAAACGGTGCTGCTTGTACTGAATCACATCAGCGGGGCTGAGATCATGGGCAACCAGAATGCTGTCGCCATCATGCTTCAATGGGATCGGAACGTAACCCGGATGCCCCAGCAAGATTTTCAGCACGCGTTCGACTACCTGGATCACATCGGTCTTGCGTTCGCGCAGATAAGGATCTTCAATTTCTTCAAACTGCGCCATTAATACGCCCATCTGCTGGGTAATGGCCCACTCGGCATTGCACTGGTTCTGGGCAATATAAGTTTTAGCAGCGGTGGAGAGAGTGGGATCGTCCAGAATCATCCGGTGCAATTCAAGAAACGCGCCGTATTCCGGCGTGGCGGGGCCGCTGACCACGGAAGCATTCAGTGCTTCAAGCTCCTCACGGACACCATTGAATGCGATGTCGAGCCGAGATATTTCATTGCTGACTTGATCCTCCGGCACGATGTGATGCGCCACCTCCAGTGCGGCGTGCGAAGCGAGATATGCATGTCCTATGGCAATGCCGCTGGAAACGCCCACTCCGTGCAGCACAAAGCTCATTCGCTTTCCCCGAAACCATCCTCGATCAAATTCACCAGCGCCTGCATGGCCTCGGCCTCGTCCGTACCGGTGGTTTCAATGCCTAGAATGACACCCTGATTGGCAGCGAGCATCATCACGCCCATAATGCTTTTCGCATTAACTTTACGGCTGTCCCGCGATAGCCAGACCTCGCTGCGATATCGAGAGGCCAACTGAGTGAGCTTCGCGGAAGCACGCGCATGAAGACCCAATTTGTTCAGGATTTTGACCTCCTGGTATTGCATTATGTTGGTCCCGCATCAATACGCATGACGCCTTCTCTGCCGCCGGATAGCGCTTTCTCCGCTACGGTTGAGAGCGGTTCGTTGCGATAGGTAAGCGCTCGTATCAGCATCGGCAGATTGACCCCAGCAAGGCATTCCACACTGCCGAGCCTAACGAGCCGGCTGGCGATATTGCATGGCGTTGCGCCACAGATATCGCTCAACACCAGCACGCCATCGCCGCGATCAAGTTGTTTCACCAATTCCAGCGCTTTGGGCACGACGACGTCGGGGTCATCCCGAACGGTAATGCTCAGGTATGTCAACCGCTCGGATTTTTGACCCATGACGTGGTCAACGCAATGGATAAGGCTGTCACCCAAATTGCCGTGCGAGATAATTAAAATTCCGATCATGTTCTGCCCTGCTGTTGACAAATGCTAAGAGGGGTGACTTGCCATTCTAGCATTGTCGGCATCACGCGGCTGACCGGATGTAGAGCCTGCCCATCTGAGAATTATCGGCAGATTCGTCCCCCGGCCTCGATAGCCTCGATGCATCGGAAATGAGCGGGGAAACGACGGCTTGGCATCAGATTGGTCGCCCTTTTTAAGCCCACTTCCGCTTGACCAGGATTATTCAACAAACTTGTAATAAATCGACTAAAGTAAAACGACGTACATTGATTTGTATGACCAATATCTCTGTATGACGATATCTCCTGCGGGAACGGAGGGCAGAAACCGGGCTGTATAAGCTGTATGAGGCTGAGGACCAAGGTCGCAACTGTAAGGTTTTATGAGTGGTCTCCGATTTCCGCGAGGAATGGCGCATGAATTCAGCACAAAAATCGATAACGATGGCGCTTTTTGCCGTCACCATCTTTTCCAGCGCGTTCCTGTTGTTCCTGATTCAACCGCTCATTTCCAAGCATATTCTGCCATGGTTTGGCGGTTCGGCTGCTGTCTGGGCGACCTGCATGGTATTTTTTCAGGTAGTACTGCTAGCGGGGTATGCGTACTCCGACTGGATAACGCGGCATCTCAAGCCTCTCTATCAGGTAACACTCCACATTGCTTTGCTTGCTGTAAGCCTGGTCTTCTTGCCCATCATACCCGATCCGTCATGGAAGCCCACCGGTTCGGAAGACCCCGCGCTTTTGATACTGGTTGATATCGACTACCGGGCCACTTATTCAGGCTTGGGTGACTCGTACGCTCATCGGTACTCACGTCTATCGATTCTTCGCATTATCGAACCTTGCCTCATTGCTGGCCCTGGTAAGCTACCCATTCCTCATCGAGCCGCGAACTTCCCTTCATTTACAGGCCTATGCGTGGTCTGATGTGTATGCGCTATTTGCACTCCTTTGTACTGCTTCCGCTTTCTATTTTTTTCGCCACGCCCAGGTCCTGACGGCAGAAGCTTCTGCTCTGAGCCATAAACATGAAAGCGGATGGAAACCACGCCTGCGCGACTATCTGTCGTGGCTCGGTCTGTCCGCGACAGGCTCATGGCTTCTGATTGCGATTACCAACCATATCGCCCAGAACATCGCCGCCATCCCCTTCCTGTGGCTCCTGCCGCTCACTATCTATTTGCTCACCTTTGTTCTCTGCTTTGAAAGTGACCGGTGGTATGTTCGCTCCCATTTCTTGATCCCCACCGCAGTATTTCTTGCAACCTGTGCTTATGGTTTGGGTAGCATGATTGGTTACGACGTGAAAGTGGCCATTCCTTTATATTCAGTAGGGCTATTCTTTTTTTGTATGTTTTGCCATGGAGAATTGGCCCGGATGCGGCCCGCACCCCAATACCTGACGCGGTTTTACCTTATGATTTCCTTTGGAGGCGCACTAGGCGGAATCACGGTCGGGCTCGTCGCCCCACGTATCCTTCCCGCGTATTATGAATTAGGCATCGGATTCATCATTATTGCCTTATCGGCGCTTTTTCTCCTCCACGAGCGCAAGCTATTGACTGCCGGTGCTGCCTGTCTTGCATTGCTATGCGGATATTTTCTCTTTGCTCAGGTATCCGATGATTTCAAGGATACTCGTAAGATGGAACGCAGTTTTTATGGAACCCTGCTGACCTTCGATAAAATCAGCGAAAATCCGGTGGATAATATCCGTGAGCTCCGTCATGGTGCCGTAAAACATGGTGGACAGTATCTGACCCCGAATCGCAGGTTAGAACCCACAACCTACTACGGACGCACTGCAGGAATCGGGCTCGCCATCGCATACACCAGATCGCCGGGAAAAAAAGTAGGCGTGATTGGTCTCGGTGCAGGTACGCTTGCAGCGTACGGCCAGCCTGGGGATGTTTATCGCTTTTATGAGATCAATCCCCAGGTGATCGAGCTAGCCCGAAGCGAATTCACCTTTATCAGCGACAGTAAGGCTCGCATCGAAATTGTGCAAGGTGATGCGCGCTTATCATTGGAAAAAGAGAAACCCCAAGGATTCGATGTGCTTGCGGTAGATGCCTTTTCAGGCGATTCCGTTCCTATACACCTCATTACGGGCGAGGCGGTGGCAATCTATCTACGCCATATGAATCCGGACGGTATCATTGCCTTTCACGTTACCAATACTTTCCTATCGCTTGCCCCCGTGGTGCAAAAACTCGCTGCGGATCACGGGTTATATTCGGTACTGATTCATGACGAAGCCAAGAATTCATCGCTACCAGAAACCGATTGGGTATTGATTGCCAAGGATAAACGAGCCTTGCAACCGCAGCCTATTCGCGAAGCTACGAGTCCGATTAAACCGATCTTCGGCCTTGCTACCTGGACTGACGATTTCAACAACCTGTTCGACGTGCTCAAATAGAACAATATTCTCCTTAGCAGGCTAAGGAGGCCAAGTGTAGCGGTGGATTGCAGGCCGGATTCCTTTTTTACGACTATGCTTTTTCAATCGCATCCAACATCATCCCTGCCACGTTGAAGCCGGTCTGGTCCGCGATTTCCGCCATCCCTGTCGGACTGGTGACGTTAATTTCGGTAAGATAGTCACCGATTACGTCCAGTCCGACAAGCATCAAGCCCTTATCATATAGTGCGGGACCTAATGCTTCGGCAATTTCCCGGTCGCGTCTCGTAAGCGGTTGCGCCACGCCCCTGGCGCCTGCGGTAAGATTGCCGCGGGTCTCGCCCGGCTTGGGAATGCGTGCGAGTGTGTAGGGCACCGGCTCTCCCGCTATCAGCAGAATACGCTTGTCTCCCTGGGTGATTTCGGGGATGTAACGCTGAGCCATGATCGTGCGTGTACCGTAGTGCGTCAAGGTTTCTATTATCACGCCTATATTATGATCGGCGCTGTGAATGCGAAACACACCCGCACCGCCCATGCCGTCCAGTGGCTTGAGGATGATATCGCGGTGTTCAGCAAGAAAATCGCGAATCAGGTGTTCCTGCCTTGTCACCAGCGTAGGCACGGTGTATTCGGGAAACTTCGCTATCGCGAGCTTCTCATTATGGTCCCGCACTGCTCTTGCGCTATTGATGACATGAGCGCCGTGGTCTTCAGCCAACTCCAGCAGATAGGTACTATAAACATACTCCATGTCAAACGGCGGATCCTTGCGCATCAGCACGGCGTCAAATTCCTGCAGCAGCGTTTCTTCCGGTTCGTCCGTCCGATACCATGGACGTCCTTTATCAGTCTCGTTCGTTAATTCCAGGGCTCGCGCCAGTCCTATTGTCTCGCCGCCTTTCCAGACCAGATCGCCCTGCTGCAGGGCAAACAGGTCATGGCCGCGGAGAACGGCTTCGCGCATCATTGCAAAGCTCGAGTCTTTATATGTTTTTATTGAATCGAGGTGATCGAGAATGAAGGCGATTTTCATGAATTATGAACCCGTCGGTTACGCTAGCTGGCAGCATGCAAAGGCGAATCGGTTTTTCCAAGATGCGCCTGCATGCTCAGTGTTCTGATGAAATAGTTGAAGAAGGAGTTATGGCGCCGCACTAAGCGACAAAGACCTCGGTTCGCGCTTCGCTTTTTTCCAGCTCTTGCGCTGCCGCGAGCAACGCCAGGCGCGCTATCACCCCATAAGCATAAAATCGGTTGGGGCTGCAGCCTGGCCGGGCTTCACGATCCGGCATGAGACAGGTATCCTCAAAGGCTAGCGGCACGAACTGCATACCTGGAGCGTTGAGGTTCTCGTCGATTCCACGGCTGGTGTGGACCCGGTAGAATCCGCCCACCACGTAACGGTCGATCATATATATTACAGGTTCGGCTACCGCTTCATTAATGCTCTCGAACGTGTATACGCCTTCCTGTACCATGACTTCCGTCACCTGCAGGCCCTCTTTCACGACCGCCATCTTGTTGCGCTGCTTGCGGTTAAGTGCGCGGACCTCGGCGCCATCCTTCACAGTCATGATGCCCATCCCATAAGTGCCGGCATCGGCCTTGACAATGACGAACGGATCTTCCTTGACGCCATATTGCGCATATTTTTCCCGAATGTCGCTCAGGATCTCGTCTACGGTGTTTGCGACGCAGTCTTCGCCTTTCTTTTCACGAAAATTGATCTTGCCGCAGGCGGCAAAATAAGGATTGATGAGCCACGGGTCGATGCCGATCAGGTCGGCGAATTCTCGCGCCACGTAGTCGTAAGCTGTGAAATGCTGAGACTTGCGTCGGGTCGCCCATCCCGCGCGAAGGGGCGGAACGACGGTTTGCTCGAGATTTTGCAGAATTGCCGGTATGCCTGTCGAGAGATCGTTGTTGAGAAGCACGGCACACGGGTCAAAGCCTTCTATCGATAAGCGATCCCCTCTGCGCTGGACCGGTTCCAGCGTAAGCTTGCCGCCATCGGGCAAGTTGATCACGGTAGCCGCGGTAATCTCCGGTAACAAGGTACCAATGCGAATATCGATGCCGGCATGGCGCAGGATGGCTTGTAAAACTGCCAGGTTTTGCAGGTAAAAAATATTGCGCGTGTGGTTTTCCGGGATCAGCAGCACGCTGCGCGCACCGGTACATATTTTCTCAACCGCCGCCATCATTGCCTGTACGCACAACGGCAAAAATTCGGGGTTGAGATTGTTGAAACCGCCGGGGAATAAGTTGGTATCCACCGGTGCCAGCTTGAACCCGCTGTTGCGTAAATCCACGGAGCAATAAAACGGCACTGTATGCTTCTGCCACGCATTGCTCAACCAGTGCTCGATGGCAGGCATGGCATTGATGATGCCTGTCTCCAGATCAAGGATCGGGCCGGTCAAGGCAGTGGCAAGATAGGGGGCGGGCATGAGTAAGATTGATGTTTAGCGGACAATTACCATTGTAGCATCAGGTATTACCGTGCCCGTCGCTATCGGAAACAGCCGCGCCGCGGATATTGAAAACGGGCCATTGGGAATTTCCATACGAACACGAGGATCAGTGGAGCTCGCTCAAGGCATACAAGGCCGGCTGAAACGAGCTTTGATATTTCTCTGGAAGTCCTGCCACTGCCGCATCGGCTTCGTCACGGCTGGGATAAATGCCATATGTGACGATAAATTTGGCCTGATTCCCGTTACTTACCGGATGCACATAGAGATCGGATAAATCAACCTGACTCCGGGCACGTATCAGAAATCGTTCCATACGGTCGGGTTGTATATTGTCGGTGGCGAATAACTGGATCGTATAGAAATTCTTATCCGTCTTGCGCATGGTGTTGGTTGTCGCTTCAATTCGCTGCTCCAGCAATGCATTTCCCGCCAGCTCAACACCGGCAATATGCGTTCTGGCCGTGCTGCGCTGCCCGATCTCAGCAGCGGGTTTACTCTCTGCGGAAGATGCTATCCCTGTTGTAGCCTCGGAAGGTGCAGGGTTAGAGGCAACTACCGAAACTGAAGGGGAAATGCCGGAAGGCGCTGTTGCAGTCGCTGAAACTGAGGGGGAAATACTGGGGGGAACTGCTGTGGTCACTGTGGAATTGGTGGAATATACGGGACCGGGTGTGGGAATTGAAACAGGTACCGGCGTTTTTGGTTCAACCGGCATCGAAGCAACCAACGAGGTAATCTCCGATGAAGGGGAGCGAATATCCTGCCAGCCCAGCACGCCCAGCATTACGACAGCGACCGTGGAAAATATGGCGATCGCATCGACTGTGCAGTGGCCCAGAAAAACCCGCCAATTTCGCTGGCTTCCCCCACTGGAGCCGCGCTTGATTCCCAGATCCTCGATGGCTGCTTCAACATGATGCGCTTCGACTTCACGAGTTCCGGCGATGGATGCTGCCAGCAGGGACTTATCCGCCAGAATGTCCAACTGGCGAACGAGCCCGCCGGAAGCCCTCGAAATCAATTTTGACGCCTTAGCCGAGAAGACGTCGGGGCCGTGATAGCCCCCCACCCGCACGCGCTGCGCCAAATATTCTTCCACGGCTTTGGTATTGAAAGGCTGCAAGGCAAAGTGACCAGTGACTCGGTTCTTAAGCTTGCGCATCGATGGCAAAGCCAACCTGTTTTCAAGTTCAACCTGACCAAACAGGACGACTTGAAGCAATTTGTGGTGAGGCGATTCCAGGTCGTGCAGCGCCAGTACCTCTTCAAGCGCGTCCGCAGGCAGGGTATGCGCCTCATCCACGAGTAACACGACCTGCCCACCGGTGGCATGTTTTTCGGTCAACGCACGTTGTAATTCTTCTATCGCAACAGGGGTCTGCACAGCGGCAGTGGTGTTTTCAGCGACTCCGGCATTCAATTCATTTCTGATTGAATGGAGAAGTTCCTCTCGCGAAAAATCCGGCTTGGCGAGATAGACAGCTTGCATTTGTGCAGGCAATCGTTTTATCAATGATCGACATAGCGTGGTTTTACCGCTGCCGGCCTCGCCGATGACCTGAATGACACCCTCCGCCCCCTCACCATGGGTAAGCACATAAAAGAGCGCATCCAGAGTCGCGCCCCGATTGGCTCCTTCGTAAAAAAAATCGGTGACCGATGAATCGGCAAAGGGCTGCTCAGAAAGCCCAGGGTGGCCAGGATACATTTTCATCCTCACATTCAGAAAGCCCCGTTATCATGGACAAATCGCTTCTTCGTCCGTACAAAGGTTGAAGTTAATCGCTGCCGGGCTTGAATAAGATACCATTTTAAAGTCAAAACACATTGATTCGCTTATTTTGAATCACAGACCGGAACAGCTCCGCCATGTGATATGCCTTGTCTTGATCCCGACTGCTGGAGTATAGTTCGAGTCTGCCGTTTATTTATATCCAAGCGGAAGAGTGCGCCGATTTCATCGTCGCCGCCGAAGGCGCAACCCCCCGGAATCGCCCAGGCGTGGAGCAGGTCGATCCTGATCCCTGAGAACCGCTTGCGAGAAGGCAATCTGGAGAGCGCCGGCATTGAGTTGGCCACCGAAGGGGCAGACGGAGTAGAGAAACAAATATTCCGTAATCTCTCAGGTAAAAAGGACAGAGGGGTGAAGTCATATGACGTGACTTCACCCTTTTTTTTGAGGTATCGATCTGTGAAAGCAACTTCCCTTAATCAAACTCACCGCGACATGAACGCCAAGATGGTTGATTTTGGCGGCTGGGATATGCCCCTGCATTATGGCTCCCAGCTTGACGAACATCACCGGGTGCGCGGTGGTGCGGGCATGTTCGACGTATCTCATATGCTGGCCCTTGATATCAAGGGTGAGACCGCACGTGATTTCCTGCGGCAGCTGGTCGCCAACAATGTGGACAAACTGACGCAGTCCGGCAAAGCACTCTATTCCTGCATGCTGAATCCCGAGGGTGGAGTAATAGATGATCTCATCATTTATTTTCTGACGGAATCGCATTTCCGCCTGGTCGTCAATGCCGGCACTGCCGACAAGGATCTGGCATGGATGCTGGCGCGGCGTGATGAGATCGCGCCCGGACTTGAAATTATTCCGCGCCGTGACCTCGCCATGATTGCGGTGCAAGGACCTGAGGCCCGTGCCAGGGTTTGGCAAGTCATCGCGGGATCTCAGGCGGAAACGGAGAACCTGAAGCTGTTCCAGGCAACTTTTTTTGATAAATATTTTATCGCCCGTACCGGCTACACTGGCGAAGACGGCTTTGAAATCATGCTGCCGGCGGTGGATGCCGTAGAATTCTGGAATGCGCTCCATGCTGTGGGCGTGGCGCCGGCGGGATTAGGTGCACGCGACACGCTACGGCTTGAAGCGGGCATGAACCTTTACGGCCAGGATATGGATGATACGACCAATCCGCTGGAATCAGGGTTGGGCTGGACGGTTGAGTTGAAAAGCGACCGTAACTTTATCGGTAAGCAGGCACTTCTGGAAAAGCCGGTAAAACAGCAGCTCATCGGTTTGATATTATTGGATCGTGGCGTATTGCGCAGTCACCAGAGAGTGATAACTCGCCCCGATCAGAATGAAGGTGAAATTACCAGTGGCGGCTTTTCCCCCACGCTTGAGCAATCCATCGCATTGGCACGCCTGCCTTTAAGCGTATCTGCCGGAGATGAAGTGCAAGTCGTGGTGCGGGACAAGATGCTGAGAGCGAAGGTGGTGAAATACCCGTTCGTGCGAAATGGCAAAATCCTGGTTTGATATTGGCGGCAACGCGGTTGTCATTTAATTCTGGAGTGAAGACATGAATACCCAAAACAATCTGAAGTACACCAAATCCCATGAATGGGTGAGGCTCGAAGATGATGGCACGGTAACCATCGGCATTACCCAGCACGCTCAGGAGTTACTGGGCGACATGGTCTTCGTGGAAACGCCGGACGTTGGACGCAAACTCAAGCGGGGAGAAGAATGTGCCGTTGTCGAGTCGGTAAAGGCGGCGGCTGACGTGTATGCGCCCCTTGCAGGAGAAGTGACCGCTGTCAACCCCGAGCTTGAATCGGCTCCCGAGAAGATAAATCAGGACGCTTACTCGGCCTGGCTCTTCAAGCTGAAGCCGGAAAATGCCGGCGACCTGAATAATCTGCTCGATTATGCAGCGTATCAGAAACTACTCGAAGCCGAGGGCGACTGATAAATGACTCGAGGTTATTTACCAGGTTTACCGTTTACTTAATGATTTCGCGGAAAAAATATGCCGTTCATTCCCCATACTGAAGAAGATATAAATGCGATGCTTGCGAGCATCGGCGCAAACGCCATTGATGACCTGTTCGATGAAATTCCGGCAGCCCTCAAAACCGGCAGCCTGAAACGTGTGCCCCCCGGCTTGAGCGAAATGGAAATATCGCGGCTGATGCTGGAACGGGCCGAGATGGATGGGCGGTATCTCAATTTCATAGGTGCCGGCGCTTATGAGCACCATATCCCGGCCGCTGTATGGCAGATAACCACTCGCGGCGAGTTCTACTCCTCTTATACCCCTTATCAGGCTGAAGCCAGCCAGGGCTCGCTGCAATTGCTCTACGAATACCAGACGATAATGGCGTCGCTGACGGGTATGGATGTGTCCAATGCAAGCATGTACGACGGCGCCTCCGCGCTGGCGGAAGCGGCATTGATGGCGGTCCGCTCTCACAAATCCTCACGTCGTATTCTGATACCGATGACCGTTCATCCCGTTTATCGCAGCGTGGTGCGGGCCATCGTCAAAAACCAGGGTATCGACGTTGTTGAGCTACCTTACTGCAAGCAAACCGGTCAAGTGCTGGTTGAAACGCTGGACGAGTTCGGCAAGGAAGAATTTGCCGCGCTGGTCATTCCCCAGCCCAATTTTTTCGGCGTGCTCGAAGAGGTCGATGCCCTCACCGATTGGGCGCACAGCAAAAACGCATTGGCTATTGCCGTGGTCAATCCCATGGCGCTCGCCATACTCTCGCCCCCCGGCGAATGGGGCGAGAAGGGCGCCGATGTTGCGGTGGGTGAAGGCCAGCCATTGGGCATTCCACTTTCGAGCGGTGGGCCCTACTTCGGCTTCATGGCCTGCAAGCAGGCGTTGGTGCGCCAAATGCCGGGACGCATTATCGGGCGCACGACGGACGTGGATGGCAAGACCGGTTTCGTACTGACGCTGCAGGCACGTGAACAGCATATCCGGCGCTCCAAGGCCACCTCGAATATATGCACCAATCAGGGATTGATGGTCACCGCGGCCACTATTTACCTATCCCTGACGGGGCCGGAAGGATTGCGGCGCATTGCGGCGCAGTCGCATGCGAATACGCTGGCATTGCTGGAAAAACTGGAGAGCTGCAAGGGCGTTAAAAGAATTTTCAGTGGGCCGTTATTTCACGAAACAGTGGTTTCCCTACCCGCGCCAGCCAAGGATGTACTGCAGGCGCTAAAAAGCCAGAGGATATTGGGCGGGCTGAATCTGGACGAATATTACCCGGAGCTTGGCAATGCGATGCTCGTATGCGCCACGGAGACCAAGACATCTGCTGATCTGGAAAATTACACCGAGAAGTTGATGCACGCCATCGATAATTTGTAACTTGTCAGTTGATTCTCAACCACGCGAAGCGATATCGCCCTCACACAAGGAGCAACAATATGGTTACGTTAGCCGGCAATCCGATTAAAGTTGAAGGTAATTTTCCGAAAATCGGTGAAAAGGCACCAGCGTTCTCGCTGGTAAACAAGGATCTGAAGGATGTGACGCTAGCTGATTTTGCCGGCAAGAAAAAAGTACTCAACATTGTTCCCAGCCTGGATACCCCGGTCTGTGCCATGTCGACCCGCAAGTTCAATGAAAAGGCCAGTAACATGGCCAATACGACGGTGCTGATAATCGCTGCCGACCTGCCTTTTGCAATGAGCCGCTTCTGCGATATCGAAGGGTTGGACAAAGTGGTAACGCTTTCGACCATGCGCGGTTCCGAATTCATGAAAAATTACGGCGTGGCGATTACCGATAGTCCCCTGGCTGGAGTCACTGCCCGGGCCGTCGTGGTGCTGGATGAGAACGATAAGGTGATTCATGCCGAGCTCGTGCCTGAAATCAAGGATGAGCCCAACTACGACGCAGCCCTGGCTGCTCTGCAATAGGCCCGGATACCAACGACACGATGAGGCGGCCCATATTGGCGGGCCCCACTTTCAATAAGTATTTACTGCAAAGAATCGGATTTCACTATGTTGATATTTGAACACTCACGCCCCGGTCGGCGCAATTATTCCCAATCCCCGGCAATAAGCGCGGAGATAGCCGGCATCCCGGAGAACCTGTTGCGTAAGGCGCCGCCGCTGCTGCCGGAAGTGTCTGAAATGGATGCCGTACGTCACTACACCCGCTTGTCGCAAAAGAATTTCTCGATAGACACGCAGTTCTATCCGCTTGGCTCCTGTACGATGAAATATAACCCTCGAGCATGCAACTCGCTTGCGATGCTGACTCAATTTCTGGCGCGGCATCCGCGGGCGCCGGAAAGTACCGGTCAGGGATTTCTTGCCTGCATGTACGAGCTTCAGGAAATCCTGAAAGATGTAACCGGCATGGCGGGAGTATGTCTTACCCCGATGGCGGGGGCACAGGGCGAATTGATCGGGATATCGATGATCCGCGCTTATCATGAGTCGCGCGGCGATTCCGCCCGCACTGAAATCATCGTTCCCGATGCGGCGCACGGGACCAACCCCGCCACGGCGGTCATGTGCGGCTATAAGGTGGTGGAAATACCCACCGACAAAGACGGCGACGTGGACATGGACGCGCTGAAGGCGGCGGTGGGTCCGCAAACGGCAGGGTTGATGCTGACCAACCCTTCGACGCTGGGCGTGTTCGAAAAAAACGTGGCTGAGATGAGCAAAATCGTCCACCAGGTGGGTGGCTTGCTATATTACGATGGCGCAAACCTGAACGCCATACTCGGCAAGGTGAAGCCCGGCGATATGGGTTTCGACGTCATTCACATCAACTTGCACAAGACTTTTTCGACACCTCACGGCGGCGGCGGCCCGGGATCGGCCCCCGTCGGTGTTGCCCCTCGGTTATTGCCGTTCATGCCCGTACCGGTGGTAGCGCTCGAGAATGGACTTTATCGCTGGCTCACGGAAAAAGAGATACCGCAATCCATCGGCAGGCTTTCGGCTCACATGGGCAACGCGGGCGTGCTGCTCCGGGCCTATATCTACGTGCGTCTGCTCGGCGCGGAAGGAATGCATCGCGTGGCGGAGTTCGCTGCGCTCAATGCCAATTACCTGATGGTGGAACTGAGCAAGGCAGGTTTCGAGATTGCCTATCCGAACCGCCGGGCCAGCCATGAGTTTATCATCACATTGAAAGACCTGAAGGAAAACACCGGTGTAACCGCGATGAACGTGGCCAAGCGACTGCTGGACAAGGGCTACCATGCCCCTACCATCTACTTTCCGCTCTTGGTGCCGGAATGCATGCTGATCGAACCGGCTGAAACCGAATCCAAGGAAACGCTCGATGCATTTGTCGCAGCCATGAAAGAAATCCTGGAAGAAGCGCACACTCAGCCCGATTTGGTAAAAAATGCGCCTCATACAACCCCCGTGCGCAGGCTGGACGACGTAAAAGCCGCGCGGGAGCTGGATCTGGTATGGAAACAGCACAGCGCTTAATGTTCATCCCAACCTGAAGCACGCAAACTCTCACTGTCCCCCAGGCTCATGAATACACTCATTTGCGGCTCTATTGCCTACGACACCATTATGGTGTTTAACGATCATTTCAAGAACCATATCCTGCCCGAGAAAATCCATATTCTGAATGTAGCTTTTCTGGTGCCGGATATGCGCAGGGAATTCGGCGGCTGTGCAGGGAATATTGCCTACAACCTGAAAATGATAGGTGGCAAGCCACTCATTATGGCGACCGTTGGGGATGACTATCAGCCGTATGCATACCGGTTGACGAGCCTGGATCTTGTGCAAACTCATATACGCCGCGTTCCGGGTATATTTACCGCGCAGGCATTCATTACAACCGATCTGGCGGATAACCAGATAACCGCTTTTCATCCAGGTGCGATGAATTTTTCTCATGAAAATCACGTAGCGGACGCAAAATCCGCAAGCTTGGGCATCGTTGCCCCGGATGGCCGGGAAGGCATGATGCAGCACGCACGGGAATTTCACGAAGCCGGCATTCCATTCATGTTCGATCCGGGTCAGGGATTACCCATGTTCAACGGTGAAGAGCTCCTGGATTTTGTCCACAAGGCGGATTACGTAGCCGTTAACGACTATGAGGGCCAATTGCTGCGTGAGCGTACCGGATGTACGCTGGAAGCGCTGGCAAAATTGGTAAAGGGACTTATTGTCACAAAAGGCGGTGAAGGGTCGGTAATTTATTCTGATGGTCAACAAATCGATATTCCGAGCGTCAAGGCGGATAAACTGGTGGACCCCACCGGATGTGGTGACGCTTTTCGCGCAGGCCTGCTTTACGGAATTACCAATGGATTGGATTGGCAGAGCACCGGGCAACTGGGTTCGCTGATGGGCGCGTTGAAAATTGCCCAACGCGGTGGCCAGAATCACAGCTTCACCCGGGATGAAATAGATCAGCGATATTTTGAAATTTTCGGTAGCCGCATTCTATAACGGAAGGCGCAATGAAACCGCCTGAAAAAAGTACCTGGCGCTGCTACTGAGGCACATGTCATTATTGATGCAATAATAATGACATGAAAAACGAAATCAATACCAATAGCCGGCTGATACAGGTTTTTCGCTCCGTCCGCCTGTTGTTGCATATCGTTTCGGGTCTGATCCAATCCGCGATTTACCCACATCTTGGTCAGTCGGCACAAAGACGTATGGCGCAAAATTGGTGCGCTGGATTGCTCGCGATCCTTTGTATCCGATTGCGCTGTCGTGGTACCCCCCCTGGCGCCGAAATGCAACGCGTGATGTTGGCGGCGAATCATGTTTCCTGGGTGGACGTGCATGCTCTCATCGCTGTATGTCCCGCACGTTTTGTAGCCAAAGCTGAAATTCGTGACTGGCCCCTATTCGGCTGGTTGAGCCGTAACGTGGGCACGTTGTTCATTGAACGCACAAAACGCCGCGATACTGCCCGAATAAATGAACATATCGGGGATGCGTTAACAATTGGCGATCGGGTTGCGGTATTCCCCGAAGGCACTACCAGCGATGGTACTTTGCTTCGACATTTTCATGCATCGCTGTTGCAGCCCGCAATCATGGTTGCAGCCCTGGTTTATCCAGTGGCGATACGTTATACGGACACAGCAGGGAAAATCAGCAGGGCAGTGCCATACGTCAAAATCTCGCTGTTGGAATCGTTACGGCAGATGTTAAGGCAACCGTGGATTGACTTGGAACTGATTTTTGCCGACCCGATCGACAGTGGCGGGAAAAACCGGCGAGAACTCGCGCGAGGTGCGGAACAGGCTATTGCAGATGCCTTATCCCTTCCCCTGCCGCACAAGGCACCTGAAAAATCCGCCGATCCTCAAGGCGAATAGCGGTAAGGCTTCCGCCCCAGAGGCAACCCGTATCCAACGCTATCAAATTGTCCCTGATTTGCAGCCCCAGCGCCGACCAATGTCCACAGATGATAGTTGCCTCTTGGCTGGCGCGATTTGGGGTATCGAACCACGGCAGATAACCGGCCGGAATGCCCTGTATCAAACCCTTGTAGCCGAAATCCATTTTTCCATCCGCAGTGCACACACGCATGCGCGTCATGGCATTGATAATGACTCGCAGACGCTCATAACCTTCGAAGCTACTGTCCCAATGGTCTGGCTGGTTCCCATACATATTGCGGCAAAGCGCGTGGAAATCCGGACTACGCAGCGCAGTTTCCACTATTTTCGCGAGAAGCGAGGCCTGCGCGACGCTCCAGGAAGGTAATAAACCCGCGTGTACCATGACATAACTACCCTCCACATGGAGCAACTTCTGTTGCCGCAGCCAGTGGAGCAGCTCATCCCTATCAGGCGCGCCGAGAATATCGTTCAGTGTGTCGTTCCGATGCAGTTTGACGCATCCTTCGGCCACCATGAGTAGATGGAGATCATGATTGCCCAGGACCATTATCGCCGCATCTTTTAGCCCTCTGACAAAGCGCAATACAGCCAGAGAATCCGGACCCCGATTGACAATATCCCCTACCAGCCACAGCTTGTCCTCTGCAGGGTCAAAACGAACCAGTTCGAGGAGATCCTGAAACTCCCGATAACAACCCTGTAAATCACCGATCGCGAACGTTGCCATATTTACGGAATCAATAATCCCGGCAGATCAATGCACGTGCGCGGGAATCCTTCATAAAAATAAGGGCGATATGTAATTACCTATCGCCCTTTATCTTATTATCGCAAATTGCTCAGAGATTCACTTTGACTGACTCACCATATAATCGACTACTGCTTTCACGTCGGCATCGGAGAGACTGGCATTTCCGCCTTTCGGAGGCATCGCGTTTTTGCCCTTGAGCGCGCTGTTGTAGAGCGCCTCGTCGCCAGCCTTGATGCGGGGACCCCATGCGGAGTTATCGCCAAGCTTGGGAGCGCCCGCCGCGCCGGTGGTGTGACACGCAGCGCAGCTGGCAGTATAGATTGCCTTTATTTTATCCGGGCCTCCCGCTTCCGCTACTGGAGCAGCTACTGCATCCGCTGCCGGGGGAGGAGTTACCGCGCTCGCCGGCTCGCCGGTTCCTTCCCCAGATTGCACGTCAGGCTGCGCGGTGTTACTCGCAAGCACCAGTTCGCCCACCGGCTTCAAGCGTTGCGCCACCACTTCATTTGAAAAAACGGGGCTGTTTTGGTCTATCGGGATATCTCCGGTAACATATTTCCCCAGTAGCCAAATAATCAGAACAGGAAACACGAAAGCGGCCAGAACGACCACCATCAATTGTTTTGGTGTTTTGATAATCGAGGAATGCTCTTCTTCGTCTTCAGCGGCGCTCACGATAACTCCAAGTAAAGTGATTATTGTATAGGTTCATGCCTACCGAAGCAAAAAGTGATTTGTTACGTTGGACGTAGGGTTTAAAAAAAGCTATTCTATCGCCCGGGTCTTGGATTGGTTCTTCGTGAAGCACGTCACCATCAAAGGTGGAGGATCACCCGAGATTCTTTGAGCAATAAGCTTATCTACATTAGCGCCCATAGCTCAGCTGGATAGAGTACCGCCCTCCGAAGGCGGGGGTCACACGTTCGAATCGTGTTGGGCGCGCCATTCCTGGAACCATCCTGCGTTTCTTCTTCCCGCTTCGTGCACGCTGGTTGCCGGGTAAGTCATTCTGAAACCCGTTATATCTCAACCCGCGCGCCCAGCTCAAGAACACGATTTGCAGGAAGCTTGAAGTATTCGGCCGCATTGCTGGCGTTGCGCGCCATGGTTGCAAAAACCCGCTCCCGCCACATTGCCATCCCGGCCCCGGGGCTGGGTACCACGATATCGCGACTAAGAAAAAACGACGTTTTAAGTTGCTCGAACACAAGCCCATGGGGTTCACATAATTCCAGCGCATATGGCAGATTGGGTTCATCCTTGAAGCCGTATCGAACGGTAATCTGGTAGCAGTTTTCCACTAGTGGCTTTACCGATATTCGCTCGTCTGCTGGAATCCAGGGAGTTTCGATATACGTTACAGTCAAAAACACTACGCGTTCGTGCAAGACCTGGTTATGGGCGAGGTTATGTAATAGCGCGTGGGGTACTCCATCCGGATCGGCCGTCAAAAAAACCGACGTCCCCGCAACGCGCACCGGCGGGTGCGCAGTCAGTGACTCGAGGAACGGCATGAGTGGTATTGCAGCCGAGCGCAAGTGCTCAAGCAGAATGTGACGCCCGCGATTCCACGTAACCATGACAAAATAGATAACCGCTCCAATTGCGAGTGGAAACCAGCCCCCTTGAGCGATTTTGAGAATGGTGGCGGCAAAAAATACCGTATCGATCGTCAGGAAGAATCCGGTCGCCAGAACGCATAGCAGCCAAGGGTAATTCCAGGCATAACGAAGTACGAAAAAAGTAAGTATGGTTTCAATTACCATCGTAGCGGTCACGGCGACACCGTAGGCGGACGCAAGACTGGATGACGAGCCAAACCCGAGTACCGCCATGATCACGGCTGCCAGCAGCGTCCAATTGACGAAGGGAATATAGATCTGGCCGATCGTTCGATCCGAAGTATGCTTGATCTGCATGCGCGGCAGGAATCCCAGCTGTATCGCCTGTCTGGTCACCGAAAAGACCCCGGAAATAACGGCCTGCGATGCGATCACCGTCGCTGCGGTCGCCAGCCCTACGGCAGGATAGAGCGCCCAGGAGGGAAAAAGCAGGAAAAAAGGATTGGCGATTGCCAGCGGATTCGAGAGCACAAGTGCTCCCTGCCCAAGATAGTTTAATGTGAGTGCCGGAAGGACGCACCCATACCATGCCAGACGTATCGGTTTTGGTCCAAAGTGTCCCATATCGGCATAGAGGGCCTCTCCGCCCGTTACCGCCAACACCACGGCGCCGAAAGCAATAAACGCAAACCAGCCATTGTTGAGGCAAAAGGCGAAGGCGTGAACGGGATTAAATGCTGCCAATATCTGTGGCGCAACAGCGATGTTGGCCAGGCCGGCCAATCCCAGGGTAGTGAACCATATGAGCGTCACCGGTCCGAATAGGGTACCGATGCCTCCTGTGCCGCGCTGCTGCAGCAAAAAAAGTGCGATCAGCACAATCAACGTTATGGGAAGTACGTAGGGTTTGAGAAGGGGAGTTGCAACCTCCAGTCCTTCCACGGCGCTCAATACCGAGATAGCCGGGGTAATGACGCCGTCGCCGAAGAATAACGCGGCACCAAACGCGCCAATGGGAAACAGGAAATTGCGCAGCCGCGGACGACCCGCGACCGATGAGCTCGCTAACGATAGCAACGCCATGATGCCGCCCTCCCCATGATTGTCCGCCCGCAGGATCAATGTGATGTACTTGAGCGAGACCACAATCATGAGCGTCCAGAAAATGAGCGAAATGACGCCGATTACATTGCCTTCGTTGACCGCAAGTCCGTGGACAGGGTCAAAAACAGTCTTCATGACGTATAGGGGACTTGTGCCGATATCCCCATAAACGACGCCCAGCGCAGCCAGGCTCAGCAAACCCAGGGATTGGTGGCCGACGGTTTTTTTTGGTTCCATATTTTGGCTAGTCTTGATCGGTGCACCGGAATGCACGGTCACCTGATGAGAAAAAAGCAGTGGGTGGGAAGTCGTATGTAAGCAAAAAGCCACGAAACCAAAGGAGGCTTTTTTGCAAGCACAAAGGTAGGTATACGTTAGTTAAATTCGGACGCCTTTGGACAAGCCTAAATTTAACGCACCGATAACCGGTTCGACAGTTCGATACCGGACGTAAATGATTTAATGATCACCATCTGATGATCACCACCGACCGCCCCAGCACGTTGATGCATTGTACACGACCCGCATGCAGCCGGCACAACCCGCCTGTTGCCGTACCTTGAAGCAAAATTTTACCGGCGTTGCGAGGAAGCATAATGTTCCCGACTTTGTCGCTATCAGACTCCCCACGATCGCCGATCGCAATTCCTGTCCAGCTAATCGATAAGTAATAAGCGGTATCTCTGTGTGAGCTATCGTACCGATAGAGGTGGTCCTATCCCCCTATACTTTATTCCATCAGAAGCGCTGAACCGGCTGATGCTCCGATCAATCAGGATTTCTTGATAAGCATGGGGATTTGATCGCGATATCTTCAGCGGGTTCTGGTTCTCAACAGCTTTCCGCTGCTAATCCTCACGAGCCCCGGTTCTTTTTGGAAACATATTCACGAAATAACGGAGCAATGCCTCAACGGTGGTACTGCAGTTGCGTATATTGATAGGGCGTGACCGGGAAGCCGGACCATCTATACACACTTTCCCGCAGAACGGTTAACAGGCGCAGGCAGGTGAGAAGCGTGATGGTAAAGGCTGCCGATGCATGCTTTGAGAATGGAAAAAAAATCCCATGTCTATCCAGAAACCACTTGTTCTTATTACCGGGTCGGAAGGCAGAATCGGTAAGGCAATTGCACGGGCCTTGGGCGATAGCTATACAATTATCGGTTTTGAGCAGAAATGCGATACGGATACAGATTGCATTACCGTTGATATTTCATCCGATGAGGCAATGTCCAGTGGGTGCGAACTATTGCGTCAGCGCTACGGCCAGCGAATTGCGTCCGTTATCCACCTAGCTGCCTTTTACGATTTTTCCGATAAGCCGAATCCGCTATATGATGAAGTCAACATCCAGGGGACACGGCGGCTGTTAAAAGCCCTTCAGGCCTTCGACGTCGAACAATTCATATACGCAAGCACTATGCTGGTGCATGCGCCTACGCAACCGGGCCTGCCGATCGCGGAAGACGATGCGCTTGAGCCAAAATGGCCTTACCCCAAATCCAAGGTAGCGGCAGAAAACGAGGTACGTACTCATCACGGGCATATTTCGTTCGTGATATTTCGCTTGGCAGGCGTCTATACCGATTGGAGTGAAGTACCCAGCCTGAGTACCCAGATTCAACGCATCTATGAACGACAGTTGCAGAGCCATGTATTTCCCGGCGACCCCAGCCATGGCCAGTCGTTTATTCATATTGACGATGTAGGGCGCGCATTTCAACAGGCCGTCGAGCGGCGCTCGCAATTGCCCCATGAAGCCACGATATTAATCGGGGAGACGGCTACAGAGAGTTATGAAGGGCTGCAAAACCTGATAGGACAACTGATTCATCACGAGCCTTGGAGCACGCATCAGGTTCCGAAAACGGTGGCAGTTGCCGGTGCGTGGCTTCAGAACAAAATGGAAGACGTGGTTCCCGATAGTATTGATCGCGGAATCGAGCCCTTCGTCAAACCGTTCATGGTGGCTTTGTCAGACGATCACTTCGAGCTGGATATTTCTCGTGCCAAAACACTGCTGAATTGGCGCCCCACGCATACGTTGCGCGAAACGTTGCCGGAAATTATCGGCCATCTGGAGTTCAGCCCAGCAGAGTGGTACAAGCGCAATAAAATTCCTCTGCCGTTATGGCTGGAAGACGTTGAAAATAGCTCTATTCCGAGTAAGAAGCTAATTGACGATAACGTGGGGCAGGAACGCAGCGAACACCTGAGCACTTTGTGGTGTCACTTTGGCAATGTAGCGCTTGGATCGTGGCTGATATCAAGTCCGTTCGTCTTCGGACTGGCGGAATCCTGGATGATAGCCGAGGTGCTCACCGCACCTTCAGGACGTGGGCTTCCGCTGTCCGCTACCTGGGTGACTGCGAGCGATGTCGTTACGGGCTTGCTGATCGTGATTTTTGCTTTGCTATCACTCTCGCGCGACCACGGCTGGGCTCGCTGGATTACAGCACTTCTGGGTATGTGGCTACTGCTGGCCCCGCTCGTTTTCTGGACGCCAAGCGCGGCAGCTTATGCCAACGACACTCTGGTCGGTGCGCTCGTCATTATTTTTGCGGTAGGAGTACCCTCGGCATCGGGTGTCAGCCCGGTCGCACGAATGACTGGTCCGGATGCGCCTCCCGGATGGAGCGATAATCCGTCTAAAATGATTCATCGGATTCCGATCATAGCGCTGGCCTTCGTGGGTTTATTCCTGTCGCGCTATATGGCCGCTTTTCAGCTGGGCCATATTGATAATGCATGGGATCCGTTCTTTGGCGCCGGCACCGAGCGTATCGTTACGTCCGAGGTGTCCGAGGCGTGGCCGGTCGCGGATGCCGGCTTGGGCGCCACGGTTTATGTATTGGAAATTGTCAGCGGCATTATCGGGGATAAGCGACGTTGGCGAACAATGCCATGGATGGTACTGTTTTTCGGAATATTGATTGTGCCACTGGGCGCGGTCAGCATTTATTTCATCATTATTCAACCGATTATTATTGGTACCTGGTGCACTTTATGCCTCGCCGCCTCGGCAGCCATGCTGTTGCAGATTCCGTATTCGTTTGATGAAATCCTCGCAACACTACAATTCATGAAAGAGCGCCGACAAAAGGGGAAGTCGTTATGGCATGTATTGTGGCATGGAGATACGATTGAAAACGGCAGTACCGATGATTCAGGCCGCTTTGACGCACCGCCCATGATCGTGCTGCGCGAGATGCTGTCAGCCGGGATTCACTTTACGTGGACAATGGCAGTAAGCATCGTTATCGGCATCTCATTGATGTTTACGCGGGTAATTTTCGGCACTGAGGCGGAAGCTGCCAACAGCGATCATGTGATCGGATCGCTTGTAATTACGTTCTCGATCATGGCGCTGGGTGAAGTGGCGCTGCCGTTACGCTTTGTCAATATTTTATTTGGCGCCTGGCTGACCGTGGCGCCCTGGGTGTTGACGGGGTATTCCGGACTTGCAAGTGCAGCGGGTGTTATTGCTGGCGTACTGTTGATTCTGCTTGCATTGCCTCTCGCTCCAATCAAAAATCATTATGGGGCGTGGGACCGGTGGATATCTATCGGCCCATCCAAACATCGAGACGGGCAGACGGCGTGAGCTTCTTTTTTGAAGGTCAGCGGCGAACCGCGTTATAACATATCGGGTGAAATGCTGACGCGTAACGCCGTTTCCTCGGCACCCTCCTTTGTTTTATGACTGAACCACCATATCGCACCCTTCCGCATGGGCCATCCCGCGGGTTCGCCGGATATAAGTAAGGCTGCGACTTCCCCTAACGTGGGCTGATGGCCCACCACCACGACTGCGCCTTTGGCATCCGGCCAACCGGCGGCTGCAAGAATTGCTTTCGCCGACGCGGCGGGTCCAATCTCTTTGACGGTTTCAAAATCTTCGTCAAGTGCGGCGGCAGTCTGCTGGGTCCGCTCAGTGGGACTGACTATCATTCGTGTGTTTTTGGGTAGCCTTGGTTTCAGCCATTCCGCCATCGCGCGCGCTTGTTTCACCCCCTTGTCGGTCAGTTCTCGTGCGCTATCCGGAGTACCGTCCTCAGCTTCAGCATGGCGCCATAGGATGAGTTCCATTGTTCCTCCTGTAGTTGGTGGTCATGATAATACCGATGATATTTTCTCAGTATAGAAGAAAACTCGACTTTATACCGTCAACGTATGCTCGGCCGTGCTACTGATTTTTAAAAAATTCCGGTGTTCGCCAGATAGGGGCGCCCAGGGGAGGGGAAATACGGGGAATGTGGGCTTGGGCGGAGCGGTGGGAAGTAATGTATATCTTATTTTATAAGGGGAAAAGGTCCTGCAAATGGCGAGCAGTTTGCCCGCCATTCCCGGCAATTAGGACTTCAATGCCGACATCGGTGCACCAAAGTTGATGTGGAAAGGTGCGCCATTGATGACAATTGCGGGCACCGACTTGACGCCAGCCGCTTCAGCAGCCGCGATACGATCCTTTTGCTCGCCGAGATTCACGAGTTCAACCTCGTAACGGTCGGTGTCCAGAGCGTCCGCAATCTGCCGCTCGGCTTCGACACATACGGGACAGCCAGCGTGATAAAAGGTAGCAGGTGTTTTCATAGTCGACTCTCCAAAAAATTTAAATGTCAGTGGGGGCTACCCACGTTCGCAAGAACCAGTTGATGTAACCATGCGACCGGGTATTATAGTCGCTGCCCCAACCTTGCGCCAGCCTCATCAGGATTATGCTCAGCCTGAGCTCGTTGACGGCACATCCGGAACGGATGAAGTATCAGGTAGCGCACGCTCGATCAGATACCCGGATTATTGATTGACCCCCCTTGGTTCACGCTGATGTGTCCGCATAAGCCCCGCTAGGGCGCGGTTACTGGCATTGGAGGCATCTGTGGCTATTCTGGTTGATTTTTCTCCCGTTGTAGTAAAAGAGCCTGCGAATAAAGCGTATTTTTGCTTTCGCCGCTGATCTCTGCAGATAGCGTTACCGCATGCTTTAGCGGCAAGTCGCGCAATAATAGCTTCAGTATATGTTGGGCCTGTTCAGTCAATTCCGCCGGGTTCGGTGCTTCTGCGCCGGATACCAGCAGTACGAACTCACCCTTTTGACGATTGGTGTCAGCCTGGAGCCAGACTAGGGCGTCGCCGAGCTCGCAACTGTGGATGGTCTCGAATAATTTTGTCAATTCTCTCGCAATCGTGACTCGGCGTTGGTCACCCAGCATCTTGGCCAAGTCGGTCAGACACTCGAGAATGCGGTGGGGCGCCTCGTAGAATATGATGGTGTATGGCTGTAATTTCAACGCTTCCAGCTCCCGCCGCCGCTGCCCGCCGCTGGCGGGGAGAAAACCATAAAACAGGAACTGGGCCGTGGTGATTCCTGCTGCCGAGAGAGCGCATACTGCCGCGCTGGGGCCAGGGATCGGGACTACTTTGTGTCCCTGTTCCCGCACCTGCTTAACGAGAATGGCCCCAGGGTCGGATATTCCCGGGGTGCCTGCATCGGTAACGAGCGCCACTGCTTGTCCGCGCGACAACAAATTGACGACCTTTTCTACCGTGGCGTTTTCATTGTGGCGGTGCAAGGCCATCATCTTTCTACTTATCGAATAATGCCTCAGTAAATTGGCGGTAGTACGGGTATCCTCTGCGGCAATCACATCCACTGCCGAAAGGATATCCAGCGCGCGCAGGGTGATGTCGCGCAGGTTTCCTATCGGTGTAGCCACTATATATAACGTGCCCGGCGCGGGTAATTCCTTTGATTGCATTTGGCGGTGTTTGGCGGTTGCTGGGATGCGGGGTATTGTAAAATATATCTTTATCGGCATCTGGATAACTGCGCGGTGCATTTATGGAGCATTCAAATTGAATGGGAACGAGGCGGAGCGCTATGCGGAAGCGTTTCTTCGGCGCCATGATCTCGTTTTGCTCCAAAGGAATTACCGTTGCCGCTTTGGCGAAATTGATCTCATCATGCAGGATGGTACGACATTGGTGTTCGTCGAGGTGCGCATGCGTACGAATCCGGCCTTTGGTGGCGCGGCGAGCAGCATAACTTTTGTGAAGCAGAAAAAATTGCTATGTGCCGCGCGCCACTATCTCGCTGGCCTGAAGTTCGAACCGTCGTGCCGTTTCGATGCGGTACTACTATCGGGCCGTGGCGGTAAGGAGATTGAATGGATCAGGAACGCTTTTGGAGAATAGCAGCATACCATGCGTGATGAAAACGGCTCGTGTTCGTTTGCATTATCGATGGGACTGATATGATTGCGGCTCGGACGCGCGACTTTGATTGAATCAGGTTCCTCTTTTTTGTTTTTTCTGGGTGAAGCAGGAAAGTTTGCTTGAAAATTGCTGGAACCGGGCCGCATGATGCCGATGCGGTTATATATTTTTGTTAGAGGTATGAATGCTTAATCGGAATTTGAAGTGGTTGCTGATATTGTTGTTTCCCTTCCTTTCAGGCTGTGCGGTGCTGGTTGCGGCCGGCGTGGTGTCGGGTGTCGGCGCGGGCGCGGCGGTATCCCAGGACCGGCGTACCAGTGGTATGTTCGTGGAGGATGAGGGGATCGAGTTTAAAAGCGGCCGGCGGATCAGCGAGAAGATGGGCAGGGATGTTAATGTCAACGTTACCAGCTTCAATCGTAACGTGCTGCTTACAGGCGAGGCGCCGACCGAAGGATTGAAAAAAGAGATTGGAAAACTGGTGACGGGTGTGGAGAACGTACGGAAAATCACCAATGAGATAGCGGTAGGTGACGTGAGTTCGTTCGGTTCCCGCAGTAATGATGCATTGCTCACGTCCAAGGTCAAAGCACGTTTTCTGGATAGCGGCGAGTTTCAGGTCAATCACGTTAAAGTCGTTACTGAAGATGCTGTGGTTTATCTGCTGGGCCTTGTAAAAGCCAGGGAAGCAGACAGTGCGGTTGACATTGCACGATCTACAAGTGGTGTCCGCAAGGTTGTGAAAGTTTTTGAGTACCTGGATTAAGTTTTTTGGAAAGGCTTGACCGAGCAAGATACCGTACTTTTTTAGGATGGGAAAGCGGAGCCGACGGGTGATAAGAGGTCCCTTGTGATTGCGCCTGGTTTCATTACCAAACTTGGCAGTCTGCTTCCGCCGGATCGGGTATATACCGACCCGGTGGATTGTTATGCCTATGCGTATGACAACACGCGAAAGATTTTTCCGCCGGATGCAGTGGTATTTCCGGTTACCACCGCCGAAGTGCAGGCGGTAGTGGCGCTTTGTAACGACTTTAAGGTTCCGCTAACGCCGCGCGGACGCGGCACCGGAACCTCGGGGGGAAGTCTTCCCGAGCAGGGCGGGGTGGCGTTATCCCTGGAGCGGATGCTACGCATTATCAACATCGATCCCGCCAATCGTGTGATTGTGGCGGAACCCGGCGTTATCAATCAGTCGATCCAGGAAGCGGCGAAGCCTCATGGCTACTTCTGGCCGCCTGATCCGTCCAGTGCGGGCTACTCAAGCATAGGGGGAAATCTGGCGACCTCCGCAGGAGGGCCACACGCCGTCAAATATGGGACGACACGTGATCACGTTTTGGGGCTCAAAGCTGTTACGGGCGCGGGAGAAATAATCCGGACAGGTTGCTATACCACCAAGGGCGTGGTGGGTTATGACCTCACGCGACTTTTAATAGGCTCGGAAGGTACGCTGGCCGTTATTACGGAAGCAACACTCAAACTTACTCCGCTCCCTCAAGCTTATGGCGGCCTCACTGTGCATTACCGGGACCTTGCGAGCTGTGCCGCAGCGATAGTCCGGGTAATGGCGCTGCCGCAGACACCCAGCGCGCTCGAATTCCTCGATGCCGGCTCACTCGACCTGATACGTGGCCGATTCCCCGATATGCTGCCACCGAACGCCAGCGCGATGCTGATGATTGAAATGGATGGGTCCGAGCAATATATTTTGGAATCGCGTGCGGCGATCCTTTCTGCATGCCGCAATGAGGGACTCATCCATGCGGATGAAACAGTGGATGCCGCGAGTTTATGGCTGGCGCGAAAAACGTTGTCTCCGTTGCTGCGCGATATCGCACCCAAGAAGATTAATGAGGATGTGGTTGTACCGGTTTCGGCACTACCTCGATTTCTGGACGGCTTGATGCAACTGAGCGGTAAATATCGCATTGCCAATGTTAATTTTGGTCATGCAGGCAATGGCAATATTCATGTCAATCTGCTCGTAAATCCGGACTGCGCCGATGAGATGAGCCGTGCGGAAAAATGCCTGAATGAAATATTCGATCTGGTGATCGAGCTCAATGGCACGCTTTCAGGCGAGCATGGCGTGGGCAGCGAAAAACGCGCGTTTGTCGGGAAGGAGATCGATGCGCCAACGATAATATTGATGAAAGCGATCAAACACGTGTTTGACCCTAACAATATACTGAATCCGGGAAAGCTATTCCCTTGAATCGTGGAATTGCCTCAGCCTGAGTTTATTCCAGACCCGCCATGATGTGGAGAGCCGGGACTAAATCAGCCTTTGCTATAGTTATACTAACTTGTCGTTCTCAATAGCTCGGAAAGATCATGAGCGAAAACATCGGCGTCCTTCTCACTGCTTACGTATAACCGAAGCTTTCCCTTCGTATCATAGATATAGGTACCGGTAGAGTGATCCACGGTGTGATGTCCGTGGGATTCTCCCTCCTGTTTTTGATAAATGGCCTTGAATTCTTTTGCAACCTTTTTTGTCGCCCGCTCATCGCCGTGTAAACCAAGAAATGTCGGATCAAAAGCCGACAGGTATTCCTTGAGCACCGCTGCAGTATCACGTTCAGGGTCTACGGTAATGAATAATACCTGGACACGCGAAGCCTCGGGACCGAGCTCTTTCATCGCAGCTGCGAGTTTGCCCATCGTGGCGGGACATACATCGGGGCAATGGGTATAGCCAAAAAATACGACTACCGCTTTACCCTTGAAGTCCGCAAGCGTACGCATTTTGCCGGTCTGGTCGACCAGGTCGAAATCCGCACCAAAGTTGGCATTGGTGATATCCGTCGAGAGAAATGCCGGTTTGGGGGTATTGCCGTTGCTGCAGGCTATGAGCAGGAGCGCGGCCAGAAGCGTTGCCGCCGCTGGCCATAGTGTGCTCGAATGAAATTGCCAATGTCTCACACGCCCACTATAACCGGATGTAATGATCCACCAGCAGTACCGTAAACAGCGCAGCCAGATACCAGATCGAATAACGGAACGCCCGGCGTGCAAGCTGATCGCTATAATCGAGGTATATTTTTACCGCATAGTATAGAAATACTGCATCCAGCGCCAAAGCACCGGTAATATAGATGAGCCCGCTCATCTGCGTGGCATAAGGCATCAATGTGACTGCGATGAGTATCAGCGTGTATAGCAGAACATGCAGGCGCGTGAACTTATCGCCATGGGTAACCGGGAGCATCGGCATTCCCACCTTTGCATACTCAAGCTTGCGGTATAACGCCAGCGCCCAGAAGTGGGGCGGTGTCCAGGCGAAGATGATGAGAAACAGAAGCAGCGCGTCCGAGGACACCTCTCCCGTCACCGCCGCCCAACCGAGCACGGGCGGCATGGCGCCGGAAGCACCGCCGATGACGATATTCTGCGGTGTATTGGGCTTCAGTATGACGGTATATATGATCGCGTATCCGACAAAAGTCCCCAGAGTGAGCCACATGGTTAACGGATTTACCAACTGGTGAAGCATGAGTAATCCGCTTCCACCGATCAATGCAAGAAAAAACAAGGTTTCGGGGGAGGTAACTGTTCCCTGCGGCAATGGCCTGCCACGTGTACGATTCATTATCGCATCGATCTTTTGCTCAACCAGGCAATTGACTGCCGCAGCCGCGCCGGCTACGAGCGCAATTCCCAGCGTACCGAATATCAGCGCGTTTAACGGAACAGCACCGGGTACTGCGAGAAACATGCCGATAACCGCGGTAAAGACGATAAGTGATACAACCCTCGGTTTCGTCAACCGATAAAAGTGTTGCATACGCGAGGCGGTCTGTTGCCAGGCAATACTCGTAGTAGACATAATGTTCATCTCCTAATTCAGGCGCAGGCACTATACCTGCACTTACCGACTTCAAGGGATCGCTGCAATCGCGAGAATTCGTCAGCTATTGCAATGACCTCGGCTTTCGTTTCAATGTTCCGGCGGCGCCAGCGGATATCAGCTCAGTGGCGCTTGTCCGTTCCCATTGCATGTTCCAATTGAGAAACCTTGAGCAGTCGCTTGATGTCCTTCGACATCTTTGTAGGATCTACGTCTTTCGGAAAACGCATTATAAGATTTCCTATAGGATCGACAAGGTAAATATGGTCGTGCTGGGAAACCTTCGCAGGGATGGCTTTGAGCAGGTCGCTATCCTTCGCATTAATAAACAGGGTGCCTTCAAACTCACCTGCGAGTTCCGGCGGAGGGACTTCATTATCATCGATCAGCCATAACCGCTCAATTCGATCCCGTTCGGCATTCTGCACCAGGCGCACCTGACGCATGTAATATAATTTTTTGTGACATCGTTCGTCACATTTTCCTGAGTCAACTGATACTAACGCCCATTTGCCACGAACCTGGCGCATGCGAAAAATCGTCTGGTCAGTTTGATTTAAAGCGCTCCCTGTCAGGGACTTAACTTCGAGTAGTTCACCATAGTTAACACTGTCAGGCCGTACGCTCGAGAAAAATAATGCATAAGAAGCAATAATGGGCGCGCAAAACACTAGCAGCAGTAAGATCAGCGTCCGTCTATTTCTCTTTGGGGCGATTTCGTTTGACACTTAACACCAAATAGATAATCAGTACAGCCAGCGCCATGGCAAACCACTGAAGCGCATATCCGAGATTCTTGGCGGCACCCGAATCAGGCCGCACCCACTGACGCACCAACCCATCCTTCACATCGTCTTTTTGCAATATCATCACCGGCTGCAACGTCAATCCCGTAGCGCGCCGATAACGCTCAAGGTCAAGATTTTCCCACACTTTACCCGATACAACTTCCGTTGACAGTTCCAGTGTTTTTTGTGACGCTATCGTTGCCAATCCTGAGACAACCACCTCGCCATTTGGTGCACGCACATCTGGCAATTTACTACGGTCCCGATTTGCTGGTGCCCAACCCCGGTTCACCAGAACGTGCATTGAGCTTTTACCTATCCTCAGCGGGGTAATTACCTGGTAACCAGCCATTCCCTGAAATATCTTATTGTCGAGGTAAATCGTGTGTGCCGGCACATACTCGCCTCGTACCTCGACCTGACGGTACTGAAAATCTTCGACCCTGACCGGAATTTCGGGTACCGCTACAGCAGGTTCTTTCGAAAGAAGATCAAGTCGTTCCTGCCGCGATTCCTTTTCGTCGGCACGGGAAAGTTGCCAATTGCCGAGTTGTATGAAGATTACTATACCGGCTGTGGCTGCCACTGTTGACCACAATTGCGGCGTGAATCGCCAGCCTAAAATAGTCATTGGATAGTATGCAGAACTCGGCTAAACTTGTTCTCAGACCCAATAACTACAGGACTGACCTTGAAAATCGTTGTCGTTCTATTTCTCCTCTTTATCCTCGGCAGTCTGGCGTCCGCGCTATATTACGTAATCAAGGATAAAGGAAACGGCATACGTGCGGTTAAGTCCTTGACCCTGCGCGTTGGGCTATCAGTTTTTCTGTTTGCCATGCTCATGCTGGGGACCTATTTGGGATTCATACCGCTGAGTCATTAATACCCAGCGGTACGATTTACCTGCTTATACAAGCCAGTAGACGAATATGAACAGGCCCAGCCAGACCACGTCCACGAAGTGCCAGTACCAGGCAACGCCCTCGAAGCCGAAATGATTCTCCGG
>NZ_FMUF01000005.1:0-192701 GCF_900100985.1 Nitrosospira sp. Nsp1 | reverse complement strand
TCAAACCAGATCAGCCGTTCCTCCTGCCCAGTCAGCTGTGCCCTAGATATATTGGGCGATAAATGGACGCTGCTTGTCGTTCGTGATCTCATTTTACGCCATAAGCGATACTTCGGGGATTTTCAGAATTCCCCGGAAAAAATCGCTACCAATATCCTTTCTGATCGACTGAAAAAGCTGGAGGAATGCCACATCCTTTCGCGACGCCGTGATCCGGCTAATGCACGCAAGGTTATTTATATGCCTACTGAAAAATGCCTGGATCTGGTGCCTCCAATCATGGAGCTGTTACGTTGGGGTGCAAAATATGCTCCTGGAAGTAATGCGCACGAGAATCTGGTTCAACGATTCAAACAGGATCCGATGGAATTCATGGCGGAAATACGACTATCTCTACGTAAAGAGAATGAAGCGAATAAAGAATAGAGGGGTTAGATGTTTAATTTTTAATTGAAATTTACTGGAATGCCCTTGGCACCCCTACCGGAGGCAAAACTTACATATACCCTTGGTAAGGCACCTACTTAACATTAAACTGCAATGCGGAAGGAATGTTCCATGTACGATCAATCAAATGTCGAACGCACGCTGTACGGATTCTGGCTCTCACCTTATATGAGTCAGGTCGCGCACTTCCTCTCGGAAACCGGTCTAACTTATCGCTATGAACGAGTGTCCCCGTTTCAGGGGAGCACGCTCACGCCAGAGCACATAGAACGAAATCCTCTTGGGAAAATTCCCACTCTCAGGGATGTCAATGGTATAGATATTTCGGAAAGTCACGCAATCTGCCGTTATCTCGCGAGAATCTACCCGGAAGCACGAAAGTTTTATCCTATTGACGATCCAATGCTCTGTGCAGAGGTTGATGCCAAGAATGACTTCATCACTTTCTCCATTGCAGGCCCATTCTTCAACTGGTTTGTTGTCAGCGCGTATTTTCCAAAAGCATGGAAGCTCAAAATTGAAAAAGAAGCACATATCTATAACCTTTGTTCTGTCTTGCTAAGCAAAATGTGGCTGCCCCGACTAGTTAATGGCTCGAGAATGGAGCCGTTCCTGCTTGGCAAAGAGCCTTTTCTGCCGGATTTCCAGTTGTTCTACACGCTCGAGCTTAGCCAAATGTTTTCTGAGCTGTTCGAAATACCCGAGATGCATCTGTTCCGAGACAATTCAGCGTTGCAGACGTTTTACGATGCCATGTGCGAGCGTCCTTCTACCCGTAAAATACTGGCGGCTAAGGAATTGGAACTGGATGTCACGAAGAAGGAACTCTACGGCGGGTTTGGTGCGGCCTATCTTGACAAGCATATCGACAGGCGAATCCTTGGAGAGCTATTCGGACGTGAAGTCTGACCCATACATACTGCGGATCATCTGAATATGGTTTTGCATCTACAGCACTTTCGCAAGGGTCCAAGGGACCTCTTCTGGAGGTCTATTTCACCCTTGATAACTATGTCCATTTATCTCCCAGTACATCAAGTGCGCAACTCACCGGGCAGGAAGAACGCTGTAAGTGAGCTTGAGTACGCATATTTAATGGTTTGTTATAGGTGATTGCATTTTGCAACCGCTTTTATGGGTGGGCAAATGAATGTCCAACTCCTTCTTCATCGCAGAATTGCAGTCAAAATCCTCCGCTCATGGAGTCTTCCCGTGAAGGGGATATTAAGTTTTCTGGCTGGATACTTCTCCCTTTAATGTTCTTGGAAAGCTATATCCAACAAGACAGTAAACTGCAACAAGTTTCACGCCCTGTGAAGCTGTTCCAAGCTGGAAGCCAGTTCGCAGGAAATGTCATGAGTTTTGCGGGCGAGGTTAAAACACGCTATGAGAGCCCTTAGAGACGGATTGGCATTACGTCAGAAATACCGAATTGACCCTAAAGCTCTCGTACTTGAAGTTGGCTGGGGCGCGCTCCAACCGGACACAGGGCGTGACAGATCAAGTGCGGAGCGACCTGCGACGACATGCCAATCACTTAGCATACAGAAATATCCGTTTTGTGAGCTGACCCCATATCAGGTTAATCGCGCTTGAGCACGGGGGGCTTGAGCATCAGGCACGGGCTGAAACCAATGCTCCAGGATGAATTGCAGGGTAGAACTGCCGTTGAACTCGTTTATCTGCAGCCGGTAAATCGCTTCGATGACATCTGGAAGCGGATTCGCGTGAGAGAATAATATGGCGTCATAAAGAATATCCGCTTTCATTCCACTGTCATTCCTGATTTTTGTTTCCTGCCTCCTCAGTTTTAATTTCAGGTGTCTTTGCCCAACCACCCGCTGATCTTCCACGCAAAAGCGGGTGCTGAATGTGGGCGGCGCAAAACCCTGACCCCATATCTGTTCCGTGAGATGTCGTGCCAGTTCCAGATTCATTTCGGATTCGTCCAGGTCTCCGTCGGTCTCGATAATACGCTTGAGATCGGCCGGCGCGAGCAGCGCCTGTGCAGTTTGCTCGAACGCATCGCGAAATTTTTCGAAATCGCCGGTAAGTATGGTCAACCCGGCCGCGGCTGAATGACCGCCGAATTTCAGCAAAAGACCCGGGTAGCGTTTGGAAACGAGATCCAGCGCATCCCGTAGATGAAATCCCGTAATGGATCTCCCCGAACCCTTCAATTCGCCATTGCTGCCAGGCGCGAATGCGATGACGGGGCGATGGAACTTGTCCTTGATGCGCGATGCAAGTATGCCTATCACGCCTTGATGCCAGGTTGGATCGAACAGACTCAGGCTATGGGTATCCAGCGCCTTTATAGTTGGGTATTGTGAATGGGGTGTCGGTGCCGGAAGGAGAGCGTTCTCCAGCATCGCTAACGCACTATCCTGCATATCCGCCTCAATTTCCCGGCGTTTGCGATTAAGTGTATCGAGTTGCAGGGCTATTTGCGAAGCGCGGGATGCATCATCAGTAATGAGACACTCAATGCCCAGAGACATATCGTCGAGCCGTCCCGCTGCGTTCAATCTCGGCCCCAGCATGAAACCCAGTTCATATGCGGAAACGTACTGAAAATCCCGCCGTGAAACTTGCAGGAGAGCGTTGACGCCTGCGCAGGCGCGCCCCTTGCGGATACGCTGCAAACCCTGGTGTACTAAAATCCGGTTGTTGTCATCGAGTTTTACGACATCGGCTACGGTGCCCAGTGCAACCAGGTCCATCAGGCTGGCAAGGTTAGGTTCCTTTTGAGGAGGGCGAAAAACCCCATTGGCCCGCAACTCGGCCCGTAGCGCCAGCATCAGATAAAACATCACGCCGACGCCGGCGAGATGTTTGCTGGGGAAATCGCAGCCGGGCTGATTGGGATTCACGATCACAGCGGCATCCGGCAATTCATCTCCGGGCAGGTGATGATCGGTAACGAGCACCTGCATGCCGAGCCGGTTGGCTTCAGCAACGCCTTCCACGCTGGCTATGCCATTATCCACCGTGATCAGTATATCGGGGCGGGTTGCCCCGTCGGTTGCGGTTGCGCCTGTGGCACCGGCTGCAAGACGCACGATCTCCGGCGTGAGACCATAACCGTATTCGAAGCGGTTGGGAACAAGATAATCGACTGCCGCACCGAACTGCCTCAAGGCACGGATGCCGACTGCGCATGCGGTGGCGCCGTCGGAATCATAATCGGCTACGATCAGGAAACGTTTTCGAGCGAGGATTGCCTCGGCAAGGAATCGCGCCATTAGTGAAACATTCTTCAGGCGATCGAATGGGATCAGTTTAGACCAGTCCACTTCGAGCTGGGCTGGTTCTTCGATACCGCGTGCAGCAAAAACGCGAGCCAGTACGGGATGGAAGCCGTGCCCGAGCAGGGCATCGAAAGCATGCGACGGATAGACCCGCTGGATGGTGTTGGACATGCGTCAGAAAATCTTGGAACAGCCGCTACCGGAGTACACTGCAGTCAGGGTTCATCGACCTGTTCAGCAATAGTCCGTCCGACTGAATAAATAGTTAAGTTGAAGTGCGACTGCCAGGAAGGGCATCCATTCAGCATTTGCTGACCAGGGTTTAAAAATGGTAGTGCGCGCCGAAACCCAGGTAGTCGACTCTTTGTCTGAAAAATTGCCCGGTGGGAGAGTTTCCATGAAAATATTCTACCAGGAACAGGAGTTTCCGCCCAAATGTCTGGAAGTGATCCAATTGTACACCTGCCCTCGCCGATACATCGGCGTTCCAGTTATTCTGTTCATGGTTTTTGATGTCAACCGCCGCAATCGGTCTCATTGATACAGACTCGATTCGCCAGGGACTTCTGAACTCGACGCCATATTGTATTGACCAGGGTTTGATTGTCGACGGTTCCTTGTGAAAGATGCCTCCTCCTCCGCCGTAGACTCGTAATCCATACGGGAGCTCATACGACAGCCTGAGATCGGCTCCTTCATAGCTGAGATTGATTCGCTCGAAATTGGTTAACCTGCGCAGCAGAAACTCGTCGCCAAGATGTGAGCTCTGATGATAGATGCGGCCGAAAGCGGAAAAATTGCCTGCTCGCATACTTCCATAGGCCGAAGCTATAAAATCGGTATTGATGAGATCCGCGGAAGGCGCGCCGAGATTGAAGTCGCTGAAGACAGCGGCCTGGAGGCCGGCTTCCCATTGCACCGTGGATTTTCCGAAATTACCGCGGTAGAACGGAATCGTTTCCCCGAAGCTGACAGCGCCATTGCTATTTCCATCAATGTTGTTTCCGACATAATTACGGTATGCGGCCGAGAAATGGGCCCATCGGGGATCAGCCAGCAATGGTTTGAACAGATGACCTTCAGGCAGCATTCCGGTGGCGAGAACCGCCGGACCCGCTGCGGGCACTCCTTCACTCGCAACCGCCTCTTCCGGAGCCGGCCCCGGCCCCGGCGAGGTGGCAGCAGGTCGCTGAATAGGCTTGAATGCATCGCGCTGAGCGGGACCACCAGCAATACTTTCCGACACAGTCACCGCAGTGACTCCCGGAATCTCTGCCAGTGCCTGCACAATCGAGATACGGTTGTCCGGCGTCAGTTTATTCGCCGGAACTGTAATGATGCCATCCCGCACGATCAACGTCGGAATTTCGACCTTGAAACCATGCTTGAGAATCCCGGCGGCATAACCGGCAATATAGGCGTCCTCGGTTACCGCAGCGTTGACCGTTGATGTAAAAAGCAACAACGCCGCTGCGATGATAGAAAGATATTGCACGGTATTTCCCTTTTTTAAAGTCTTGTTTGAGGATGAGGTGGTTCTGTAGCTTTTGCTTTTTTTCAGCTTGCAACTCATGGATTATCATTTCCAGCGGCCGCGCATCTGAATTCTTGAACATTATTGAGGAGCAAAAATCTGGTCGGTACGGTGACGCACATAAACACCTGGATAGCCTTTCGATTATCATCGATATTGCCACTTGGGGTATTATGTTGATAAGGTCAATTTCAGGCGCCCGATCAGGCAGGAGCCGGCAATGCAATGGCTTTTCCTTTCTATCGCAATTACCAGTGAAGTCATTGCGACTTCCGCTTTGAAGTCGAGTAACGGATTCACGCAGCTGTGGCCGTCCCTTGTAGTGGTAGCGGGTTATGCCGCCGCCTTCTTTTTCCTGTCTCTTACCTTGCGCACAATCCCCGTGGGAATCGCCTACGCTATCTGGTCTGGCGCCGGCATCGTGCTCGTCACGCTTATTGCCTGGCTCGCTTTCGGGCAAACGCTGGATGGCCCCGCTATACTTGGACTGGCGCTTATCGTCGCTGGCGTGATTGTCCTGAACGTGTTTTCCAGGTCAGCGACTCATTAACCTACATCGACTATTCACCTTGAAGCGGGGGAGAACATCATGAGCACACTTGAAATGGCAGCCGGGAACTCCACCAAGAAATTATTGCGCGTCCAGCGCGGAGGAGAGCAGCACTGGGTTGGCGACGGCTTCCCCGTGCGAACGCTTTTCGCTTATGCGAACCTGGGGCCGATGATCAGCCCCTTTCTGCTTCTCGATCATGCCGGTCCCATGGAATTTCCGCCAACGGAAAAACGCCTGGGTGTCGGCGAACACCCGCATCGCGGATTCGAAACGGTCACTATCGTATATAGCGGCGAGGTGGAGCATCGCGACAGTTCCGGCAGCGGCGGCATTATCGGCCCCGGTGACGTGCAATGGATGACGGCGGCGTCCGGCCTGGTTCATGAAGAATTTCATGGCGGCGATTTTGCGCGGCAAGGCGGTATGCTGGAAATGGTGCAGTTGTGGGTCAATCTGCCCGCAAAAGACAAAACTTCCCCACCGCGCTATCAAAGCATATCGAATAGCCAGATTCCCGCACTGAATCTTCCCGGCGGTTATGGGACGCTGCGCGTTATCGCCGGCGAGTTTGGCGGTATAAAGGGACCGGCGCGAACGTTTACACCGGTTCATGTATGGGATCTTCATCTGGCGAGCGAGCAGCCGTTCTGCCTCCCGACGCCTGAAGGGTACACCACGTTGCTGGTGGTGCTCAGAGGTTCGGTAAACGTGAACGGCTCTGAAACGATTCGGGCGGCAGAGGTTGGCCTGTTTGATCGGGTTGGCGACCAAATGTGCATGGAGAGTGCACAAAATGCAACCGTGCTGCTGCTTTGTGGCGAGCCCATCGACGAACCGATTGTGGGAAGCGGCCCTTTTGTTATGAACAAGCCAGAGGAAATCAAACAGGCGATTACCGATTACCAAAGCGGCAGGATGGGACGTTTGTCATAGCTCCTACATTTGCCGCAGCTGTCATGAAGGGCGAGTAAGTTCGCCCAGGTGAAGATTTCCCTTCCTGAGCGACCCTGTATCACTACCATAGTCGTCAATCTTCGATCTTGGTGACAGATCGCGGTGACGTCATCAAATAGCCGGCTGGCTACGTCTTGCTGTCCTGGCACGTATCGATGTGGTTCCGATCATCCATGCTGGATGAGCTGCGGTTTTGGTACCGTACCGCCTGAAGAGCGGATGATCGATTGCCACGCACCTCTTCAGAGTAGTTATTCATTCCCGCCCCTGCACGTCCGTTAGAACATATCTTTCTACCCGATATTCACCGTTAACTGTTTTTCCTTCCTGCCCTCACTGGCTTCGTCCGTACTGCCTGCTCGCGGCGCCGACAGGAATGGAGTGTCAATTTTTCCTTGAACTCGGGACGTAGTGATCCATTTGCGCCCTGAAGGTGTACCAAGGTCCAATTGACCCTACTACTGGGGTTGTTACGATGCACACATGACTTGAAAGGCTTTTTTCCTGGGCTTGAATCCTGATCACGCTGCCCGGACTGCATTGATCTTCAAGTTTTTACCTCAGTTATCAGATGAGCATCGGTAAATCGGAGTACGCGTAGCGTGAGCATAAAAATTTTCTTGCGAGCAGGGGTATTTCTAATACTTTTATTTTCTGCAAACACCCATGCAATTCCCATATTTCAACTCGACTTTGCGCGTTCTTTGGATGGAGATGCCCATGACGCGCAATACGGCGGCCTCACCAGGATCAGCACGGGGGTTGATGATGTTCCGATACTTGCAAATCCTCTCTCGTGGAACCAGTATACTGCCGCGAATGCTGCGCCATTGACTGATTATCCGGGCGGAATCGGAATATTTTATGGCGTTCACTCGGTCTTTGGGAGTGATCTGCCGGATCTGAATATGATGAGTTTTCTCATCATGGACCATCCGTTTGCGGATTTCATCGACGCAGCGCATATTGTCGGATCAGGTGATGATAAAAATGCCGCTGATGAATTTTTTGCCCTGTTAGGCATTTCACTGGAGGACCCGCTAACAGTCGAAAAACATTCACAGGCATTTATTCGGAAAACCTCACCGGCTGCGGCGCCTGCAATAGTTCGGCAAAGTTCGCGAGATGATTGTCCGCAATCGCGCCAGGAGCAGTCGTACAAGCGAGGAGGAAGTCTTTGCCCCGAAGAGATTGGGTCGGGCGGCGGTAGCGGTTCTGGCAGGGGTGGCAGGGGCCGAGTCTCAATGCCCCGGGGTGGCGGAAGTGCTGGCTTGGGTCCCCAAAAGAGCATTATGGATGACAGCGGCTTCGGTGGTGGTGGCGGCCCTGGTGGAAGCGGAGGCGGTGGTGGTGGTACTGGCCAAAGCGACGCTGGCGCCGATACAGGTTCCGATAATGCCAACCCTGGTACTGGTATTGCAGGTAACGGGGATGTCGATAGCGGGTTCGATTTTGACAACCCGGATGGCGGGGGTGCGGGTGGTGGTTCCGGCATTGGCGGCGCCGATGGCGGGGCTGGTGGAAACGGAAATCAGGGCGAGGACGAAATCATCCCCAATGAAATCAGCACTGTTCCGGAACCGTCGACATTAGCGCTTCTTGCGCTTGGCTTTATTGGTCTCTTTATCGCGCGTAAAAGTGGCCGGAAGCAATCAGGATAAGTATCAGAAGTTTTCTCGAAAATTGGAGCTGTCGGTAGATGCCGATGTTTATTGATCCAATGCCTGCTCGTCGCGTTTCCTTTAAAGGATGCAGAACGGGAGCGGCAAACTATATCTTTTACGCGGACATATCCAGGTTTTTGCTTCAGGAGCTTCCTTCTCTTTTTTCTCCTTCCTGCTGGGCAGGGCAATATAATAGCCGGCTATTATTTATAGTAATGCCGGAGAATCTGGCGTAGGTTTTCTTGTCAAATCCGAATGTGCGACTTATTGTTGATTAAGGGGTGGCGATGGTATGTGAGGTTCATGGACGGAATCAATCTTTCTTGAGGAATTTATCGGAATCTTTTGGTTTTCGTCTGCGATAAGGAGATTTCATTGATGAAGCGGAGCCTGGGCATAAAACGTTTGCTGCTGGTTTCGGCGGGAATATGGCTGGCTTTAGCTGCTGTGGCGCCACCCGCATTTTCTGATAATGCCGTCAAGCTAAGAATACTGGTTATCACGACAGGTGAGGTAGCGGAAGATCTGGGATTCGCCTACATCGGCCCCGTCCTTGACGAAATGGAAGTGCCATATGATGTATTGAATGCCCGGACACAGGATTTAACGGCCGCCATGCTCGCCTCATCTTCGGCCGGCGTCGGTTGCAAGGCTGAGGATGCGGGTTGTGTAGGCAACTATAACGGCGTTATCCTTACCGACGCCGATCTGGTTTCAAGCTTCACGCCATCGGAATGGGACATACTGCATAATTACCAGAAAAACTTTGGCGTCCGCCAAGCGGTGCTGTCAGGATGGCCGGCCACCTATACGGATCCGCAACCTCCTCATGGAGTCTACCTGGATTATGGTCTTGTCTATTCGTCAAGCGGCAATGACTTCGATGCCAAGTGGACGGTGCCTGCCGCCTATAGCAAGGAGGTCTTTGAGTATGTGAACCAGTCGAGTTCGTTTCCAATTACGGACTTTGCCTTCGCGGCCAACCCTCGAAATGATGCCATCGGCCTGCGGGACGGTTCTGTACCGCACGTCGATCCCATTCTGCGAACCCGAAATGGCGAGGCGCTGATATCGATCGTGCGATACATGATGCCTTCCCAGGCAACGCCTGTACGCGAGGTTATGATCTCGACTATCACGAATGCGTCGTTCCTGGTCCACTCCAATGTTTTGGCCTACGAGTTCATCAACTGGGTGACACAAGGCATATTCGTGGGCTCACGCTTTGTCTATATGGCTGCCCATATGGACGACTTGTTTCGTCATAGTAAATTGTGGGATTCCGTTCTCAAAAAAGAACATCCCGTCATGACCTATCGCTTGAACAGCGCAGACATCAACAATATAGTGCGTAGACAGCAGGCGTTTCGTGCCGCACATCCACTCGCCGGTAATTTCAAGCTGGATTTTGCATTCAACGGTGCGGGCGCGGTTGTCGATCCAGAAGCGGTGTCGCTGGCCGCAAACCTGACGGAAGACCTGGTTGCGGCGGTAGTGGCCAACAAAGCAGATTTTCGTTTTATCAACCATACCTTCACTCACGCGGATTTGGATAAGGCGCCGATTCCAGCGGATGCCCCCTGCGATGAGGCTAGATTTACCAACGTCGCGGCCATCCGCGCGGAAATTACCAAGAACCAGGCGGTTTGGGCGCTTCTGGATCTTCCCGAGAGAAGTCAAAACAACCGAGTGCTGATAAGCGGCGCCCACTCGGGCTTGAGAGACCGCAAATGCACGGAGAATCCTGCTTTGCACCCTGATATGTTTGACCTTCAAGCTGATGATATAGCATTTGATGCGGGTGGCGCCAATCCGCTATTCCTCGAAGCGGCCGCCAGCGTGGGCGTGGAGTATCTCGGTGCCGACGCATCGCAGCGGGCTGAGAACATTGAACAATATATCGCTCAGTACGAAGACGGCAGCGGAACGGATCGACTGATGTTGCCACGCTGGCCAACCAATATTTTCTATAACGTGACGAATCCATCCCAGTTGGAAGATGAGTACAACTATATTTACAACGGGAGATTTATCAATGCGGGACGAAATCCATGTGAAATACCCGAAGCTATCTGCTCTCCCCGGAATTATGCTGAAATCCTCATGGTGGAAGCAGATATGGCGTTACGGCATATGCTGACATTCAATATGTGGCCTCATTTTTTCCATCAGGCGAACTTGGCTAAATACGACGAAAGCGGTAATACACTGGAATTTGACTGGCTCAATGCGGTTTTCGTGGAATATGAGCAACTGTTCAATTTGCCCGTCAGGAATTTACCATATTATCTGATCGGTGACGGTACCGCGGAAAGTCTCAACGTCAAGTCTGCGATTATCCACGCGCAATGGAATCGCACGACCAATCAGATCATCCTGTCTGCAAACAAAGCTGTACCGAACCTTCGCGTCACGGGACTCTCTGGTGGAGAGTTGTACGGGGGCCAATTTATCCGTGCTGTCAACGTAGATACAAACGCTACGGCGCACGTTGTCGACCGCGGGCTGACCCAATGAGTATGCAACGCTTCTCGGCTTTTCGTATCCTGCCGGTTATTGCGCTTTCCATTTTCATGGTCACAGGAACCCCAGTGGCGGCACAGACGGCATCGAAAAAAACTGATGAGGCAACTCAACAAGCCAGTGATGAGGCTAGAAAGAAGATACGAAAGGCAAATGACTTCAAGCTGAAAACAGGAGAGCCGTTGTTTCCCAAACAGGCAAAATCCCTGGCGAAGGGTTATAAAGAGACGGCGGAGATTATCGCCCGACAAGGCGGTGACCCGAAACCCATTCTTGACGCCGCAGCTTATTTCGAGGACCAGTCCGAGCTTGTTTCAAGAGTCAATCCGAGTAATAAGCCGCCCGTTCGGTGAATCTGAGCTCCTGAGCGCCCTCGTAAGAGCTTGGGTTCGTGTCAATGAAATCCGGAATTGTCCGGACGGCACCCGGCCTACCGCGATGATCGGCTTAGGCCGCCGAGCATCATGCTCATCGCAACATTGATCAAGCAGAGCCTGACTCCGAGCCGCAGTGACGCAGTTGAGCCGGCCAATATGTTCACATGAACACTCACATGCGTTTTTTTTCCGGCAAGGCGAGTTTCGCCTTGGCAGCGGGCAGCGCTGTCTTATCTACGAATTTGTGCTTGAGCGTGAGCTTCTGGCCGATTTGCAGCAGACGGCCTGTGCTACCGTTCCATGACCTTATTTGCTCCACCGTGACGTCATGGCGTTTGGCAATGCCCAAAAGCGAATCGCCTTTTCTGACAGCGTAGACGAAATTGTGTTCGAGCATTTTCGGCGTGGCGGGTTTGTCGCTCATAACCGAAATGTCCATACCTTCGGCGCTCCCATTACGGGGAACGAGCAAAATCTGTCCTGCCGTTATCGCGCCGTTCGTATCAATATCGTTGATTTCCTTCAGTCGCCCGACGCTGATCCCATGCCGAGCCGAGATTTTTTCTATCGTCTCGTCTTTTTTTGCCTCATAGGCTTGCCACGATACCAGGGGTCTGTCATGAATTTTCAGATTTTCCACAAAGACATCCACTTTTTCCGCTGGAAGCAGCAGCGTACGCGGTCCGTCGATATTGATGACCGGCCGATTATGGCCTGGATTAAGCGCTTTAAACTCATCCACGGAAATTTCAGCAAGCTTCGCTGCCACCTTTACGTCGATATGACGGGTTGCTTCGACCTGGCCGAAATAAGGCTCGTTGGGAATGGATTCAAGCTCAATCCCGAAGGCGGCCGGGTTCAAGATAATATTTCTGATTGCGATCAGTCTGGGAACATAGTTTCGGGTTTCAGGCGGCAGCGCGATATTATGAAAATCCTCCGGAAGGCCGCTGCTGCGGTTCTTCATGAGCGAACGTCCCACCGCACCTTCACCCCAATTATATGAAGCGAGTACCAGTTCCCAGTCGCCAAAGATGCGATGGAGGTTTTGCAGATAATCAAGTGCGGCGCCGGTGGCGGTGACTATGTCCCGACGTTCGTCATACCACCAATTCTGTTTCAAGCCATAATTCTTCCCCGTGGATGGGATGAACTGCCAGATGCCGGCGGCACTTCGATTGGAATAGGCTTTTGGATTGAACGCACTTTCGATAATAGGCAGCAGGGCGATCTCGGCAGGCATGCCGCGGCGCTCCACCTCTTCAACGATATGGAAGAGGTAGCGTTTACCGCGCTCGACGATGCGCTTTATATATTCAGGACGATCAACGTAAAAATCTTCGTTGCTGCGCACCTTTTCACCATCCAGTTTAGCCATGGCGAAGCCATTACGAATGCGTTGCCATAAATCAACGGGGAGAGGAGGCGCTATCTTTCGTGTGGGCGGGCTCGCTTCAATGATGGGAATGACTGGATCGCTTTCTGCGATGGGAAGCGTGTTCGATTTGTCGCGCGCAAGCTCCGCAATCGACTGACCAGCATGTTCTTCTGCGTTTGCTGCGAGACTCGCGGCTGTCAGCGTGAGACTGGTAATCAAAACTAAAGTGAGCCGTTGAACTTCCATGGTTATTATTGACCTTTTGCCGAGGTTTTATTTGGAGAAAATTCGCTGGGGTAAGGCCTCATTCTAAAATCTGATCAAGCTGCACAAGGCATTATCCCGTGGCAGCAATCGCTAAACGGATATCAATCCCATCAAAAAGCAATAAGTGAGCTATAACGGCGGGACCTGCCCCGTGCATGGCTGCCACGGGCCAGAAAAGAAATTTATCCTCGTGTTGCAGGCTGAGCCCCGAATGCCGCCAGCTCTACCGCCGGCAGTGGTTGCCACCCTGGTTTCCGATGTTCTGCGATGACATTGGTAAAAATACCGCCGCGCACGTAAAATTTGGCAGTGAGACGTAGATACCTTGGCTCCAGGACGGCTACGAGGTCATCGGCAATATGGTTGGTTACAGCCTCGTGAAACGCTTTTTCATTCCGATAAGACCAGATGTAGAGCTTGAGGCTTTTAAGCTCGACGCAGTTTACGTTTGGAATGTAATCCAGAATCAGGGTGGCAAAATCCGGTTGTCCGGTTTTTGGACAAAGGCAGGTAAACTCCGGAATTTCCATATGAATATGATAATCCCGCGCCGGTGCGGGGTTCGGAAAAACTTCCAAGTTGGTCGTGGGATTGCTGGGCATTCTCTTATCTCTTTCAAATCGGTTAGAATTGTCTACCCTGGGGTGTGGTCGTTGCACAATAGCCCAGAATAACTTCAGGGCTTTTTTCAAGGCTATCTTTTCGATCTGCTCAATTATAACTGGTTGCGAACGACAAGTTGCGTCTCTCCCGCATCAAACTAGCCGGGTTCAAATCCTTTGTCGACCCTACCGAGATTCCCCTTCCAGGGGATCTGGTCGGGGTAGTGGGCCCCAATGGCTGCGGAAAATCCAATGTGATCGACGCCGTGCGCTGGGTCTTGGGCGAATCGCGCGCGTCTGCGTTGCGCGGCGAATCCATGCAGGATGTGATTTTTAACGGTTCCGCGAATCGCAAACCAGTGGGAAGAGCCAGCGTCGAGTTGATGTTCGATAACAATCTTGGCAGGGCGGCCGGGCAGTGGTCGAGCTATGCGGAGATTTCCATCAAGCGAATATTGCGTCGCGATGGTGAATCAACCTATCACATCAATAATATCCATGTCCGCCGGCGGGACGTCGCGGATATCTTTCTTGGCACTGGAGTGGGCGGGCGCGGCTACGCCATTATCGAGCAGGGAATGATTTCCCGCATTATCGAAGCAAGGCCGGAGGAGTTGCGCGTACTTCTGGAGGAGGCAGCGGGCATTTCCAGATATCGCGAGCGCCGCCGTGAAACTGAATCGCGCCTGGCCGATACACGCGACAACCTTCTGCGGATAAGCGATATTTGCCAGGAACTGGGAAAGCAGTTAATACGCCTGGAACGACAGGCCGAGGTGGCCCGACGCTTCAATGACGTGAAAGATCAATTGCATAAAGCGCAAAACCTTTTATGGTACGCTCGCAAACAGGAAGCCGCCGCGCAACGTACCCTTGCGGAAAAAGAGCTCCGATCGCTGCAGACCTCGCTGGAAATGGAAAGCGCGAGCCTGCGGGATGCAGAAAAACGTCTGGAAGAGAAGCGCGCTCATCATTATGCCATGGGCGACCTCCTGCATGAGTATCAGGGCGAGCTTTATACAGCCAATGCGGAAGTGGCGCATACCGAACAGCAAATCCGGCACGTGCGTGAAAACCATCATCGCATGGCGCAACAAATCAAGGCAGTGAAGAGTCAGCTTGAGAACCACAAAAAACAAGTGGAAGATGCGGCTGAAAGTTTGAGCCGCTGGCGTGGGGAATTTGAACGGGCGCGCCTGGCTCGTGAAGCCGGCAAACAAAAAGCCGCGGCAGAGAACGAAAAATTGCCGGTGGCGGACTCCACTTTTCGCTTATGCCAGGAGAAATTTACCGAAACACAGCGTGAGGTGTTGCTGGTTGAGCAGGCTGGTCAACTGGAAGAAAGTAATCGAGCCCACGCGGCAAAAAACTTCCAGCAGCTTGAGTTGCGACGAGTACGGCTAACGGCTGAGCGAAATTCCTCGCCCCAACCGGAAATCGAAACACTATCCCGTTTAACCCGGCAAGCGGAGGCCAGCGCGGCTGATCTCAAAAACAAACAGGAAACGCTCGCGCAAACTGAAAGCCTGCTGCTGAATGCCGAGGAAGTGAAACGCGAGTTTTCGCATAAAGTGCAAATGCTGGAGCAACAGATTGTACGGACTGAAGCGCGGCTTGGCGCCTTGGAGCGCTTGCAGAGCCGTCTCGAAGGCAGCGAGGGACTGAGCGCATGGATCACCAGGCATCAGCTCGATACACTGCCGCGTTTGTGGCAACACATCCAGATTGAGAAAGGGTGGGAAGATGCGCTTGAAGCGGTGCTGCGCGAGCGCCTGAACAGTGTGCGGCTCCGCCAATTGGAGATGGCGCGTGAGTGGGCGGACGATCCTCCTCCCGGGAAATGGGCGCTGTTCGAGTTGGCCAGGCCAGCGACCCAAGGGTTACAGGGAATATCGGGCGAACAACAGCAAGACGCGAGAGGAAGGGAGAGCTGGATACCGTTGCAATCGTATCTGGCTTGCGATCATGCAGAAACAAAACCTGTGCTGGACGAATGGCTGGGTGGAATATTCGTGGCCGAGGATGTGCGGACTGGTCTTTCGCAACGAACAAGTTTATCTTCGCGTGAATTGCTGGTCACTCGCGAGGGCCATATCATTACATGCCACAGTCTTACCTATTATGCTCCCGATTCGCAGTTACATGGCGTACTGGCGCGGCAACGCGAGATAGCCCAGATCAAAGTCGAAGCGGATGCGCTGAGAGTAAGCCTCGCGGATGAGAAAACCGAGCTGGATATGGCGGAGGAAGCCTGCCATGCACTCGAATCGTCTGTATCTTGTCTGCGTGATGATATCGGGGATCTCCAGCAACTGCATCACGACGTACAAATGCAGGCGTTGAAGCTCACTCAACTCGCTGACCGCACTAGTCAGCGGCATAAGCAGATTGACAGCGAACTGGCTGAAATCGGGCAGCAGGCAACGGCAGAGTCCTTCCGGAAGCAGGAGGCCGAAGAAAAATTGATGCGGTATCGGGTTCAGGCCGAAGCGCTGCAACAGCAGGTACAAAAGGAAAAACAAGCGCGGGAAGCAGCGGAACAGTTTTTGGATGCACAGCGCCAGCGCGTGCGGATTGCCGAAAAGGAAATGCAGGAGGGGGCATTTCATGAAAAAACCTGCCTGAATAAAATTGCCGAAGCGGAAAATTCCATTCGGTATATTGGTGAAAATGCCGTTGAGCTCGAAGCTCATCTGGAAAAATTGCAAGCCGCGCAGAGCGATTTTGATGAAACGCAACTGAGCAGCCTGCTGCAGGAACGACTGGCGTTGCGTGAACAGCGTGAAGAGAGACTGGCGGTTGCGCGCAATGCCCTTGAAGATGCGGCCAGCGAACTGCGGGAAATAGAGCAGGAGCGCATGACTTCCGAGCAAAAATTGCACCCGCTGCGGGAAGGCATCAATCAGGTGCGCCTCAAGGAACAAGAGGCGCGGATTGCCGAGGATCAGTTTGGCGAGCAATTAAAGGAATCGGGTGCCTCGGAGCAGGAACTGATCCACTCTCTTGGGAAAACACGGCCTTTCGCTTTGCAGGCCGAGATAAACCGGATGAATGGAGAAATCGCCGCCTTGGGAGCGGTCAATCCGGGTGCGCTCGATGAGCTGGAATCTTGCCAGACGCGCAAAACCTATCTGGATTCACAATCGCAGGATCTGGAGGAGGCATCGGAGACGCTTAAGAATGCCATCCGGCAAATAGATCGTGAAACCCGCGAACGACTGCTGGAGACGGTCGAAAAGGTCAACGGCCATCTGGAAGACATGTTTCCCACCATGTTCGGTGGCGGGCAGGCGAAGCTGATATTGAGAGGTGAGGAAATTCTCGATGCAGGCATACAAATTTTCGCCCAACCGCCGGGTAAGAAGAACAGTTCTATCAACCTTCTGTCCGGCGGTGAAAAAGCGCTCACTGCGCTGGCGTTTGTGTTCTCGCTGTTTCAGCTCAATCCTGCGCCGTTTTGCCTGTTGGATGAAGTGGATGCCCCTCTGGATGATAGCAACACCGAGCGGTTCTGCAATCTGGTGCGGAAGATGTCGCTTCGGACCCAGTTCATATTTATCAGTCACAATAAGATCACGATGGGCATCGCTCAGCAATTAATTGGCGTCACCATGCAGGAAAAAGGCGTTTCACGGGTGGTTGCGGTAGAAATCGAAGAGGCTGTCAGACTGAGTAGCGCTTCCATGGCGACTTGAACATATGATGAACATGAGCGAATTGCAAATCAGCTTGATAGCCATTGGAATTATCGTGGTTATGGGTGTTGTCTTTTTTAACTGGATGCAGCAACGCCGCTATCGGCGGGGCGCGGAAGAAGCGTTCGGGCCAAAACATGAGGACGTACTGCTGAGAGAAACCCTATCCGGCGAACAAAATGAAAGGATTGAACCGCAACTCGATAAGGCGTTCTTGCAAGAACCCCGGATGGAGCCCCGGGGGGAATCAACCGAAAAACCGATCGAAGAAACTAACGAGGAACCAAATCAAGAGGCAAGCCAAGAGCCAAGCGAAGAACTAAGCCAAGAACCAGCAGAAGCTGCGGAAATTACCCAGCCCAAGCCGGAGCCGGCCTTCGGCCCAGCCAGGACCATAATGGTGGTTGAGCAGGAGCCAGTGCCGCTTGAGGAGGACAATTCCCCGGACAGTGTGGATTATGTGATTGAAATCCGTAGCGAAAAACCGATCATGAATTCGAGCCTGGCAGAGGTGTTACAGCGGAAATTCGATTTCAGCAAGCCCGTGCGGTGGTTGGGGCAGAGAAGCACGGAAGCATTTTGGGAAGAAATCACAACAGAGGCCAACGGCAAGGGTGGCTATACCCATCTGCGTGGTTGCCTGCAACTCGCCGATCGAGCCGGTCCGGTAAGCGAAGTCAGTTTGTCCGAATTTCGCGACATGGCGGAAAATTTCGCCACCCATGTGGCGGCAGCTGTAAATTGCCCTAATATACATAAGGCGTATGCGCGAGCAATATTGCTTGACGAATTCTGCACCCAGGTGGATGTCATGGTAGGCATCAACATTATCAGCAAGGATAACAGCGTGTTTACCGGCGCCAAAATTCGCGTTCTGGCAGAAACATCAGGTTTTAAACTGGGAGCCGAAGGCCTGTTTCATTACCGTGACGAAAATAATGTGGTTTTATTTTCCCTGGGCAACTATGAGCCTTCCCCTTTTCTCCCCGGCAGCGTCCGCACGCTCACGACGCGTGGTATTACATTTCTTCTTGACGTACCGGGCGTAGCAAACGGCGAAGCCGTTTTTGGGCAAATGATGCATCTCGCCGGTATTTTCACGGACAATCTCGGAGGGGTCATGGTGGATGATAATCGCATACCCCTGAGCGACAGCGGCATCCGCAAAATCAAACAGCAATTAGTTGCAATACAGTCCACCATGCTGTCGCGCAATATTCCTGCCGGTGGTGAAACTGCGCTGAGGCTGTTTGCGTGAGTGGGCGTCCGGATGAAATCTCTACAGTAGCGCGCCGCATACAGGAACTGCGCGACAATATCGAACTGCATAATTACAGCTACTACGCACAGGATACCCCGACTATTCCGGACGCGGAGTACGACAAGCTATTCGGGGAATTGCAGGAACTCGAACAGCGTCATCCGCAACTCATTACGCCTGATTCCCCTACCCAGCGCGTAGGCGCTGCCGCGCTCACTGAATTTCCCCAGATTGTCCATCGCATCCCGATGCTCTCCCTCGGCAATGCATTTGAACCGGCGGAAGTGGAGGCGTTTGACCGGCGCGTGCGCCAGACCTTGGGGGTGAGCTGCGTGGAATATGCGGTGGAGCCCAAATTCGACGGTCTGGCGGTAAGCCTGTGTTATGAAAACGGTATGTTCAGGACGGGCGCTACCCGCGGCGATGGCTACGTTGGCGAAGATGTCACCCTGAATTTACGCAGGGTCCAATCTATTCCCCTGGCGCTTAAAACCGGCGCTGGTGTCGGAGACATCCCTTTCTTTCTCGAAGTGCGTGGCGAGGTACTGATGTTGAAGGCCGATTTCGAGAAACTTAACCAGCAACAGCGCGCAAAAAATGAAAGGGAGTTCATCAATCCTCGCAATGCCGCAGCAGGTGCCCTACGTCAGCTCGATCCCGCCATTACGGCAAGCCGTAGACTGAAGTTCTTCGCATATGGCATCGGTGCTTTTGAAGGCGGAAGCGTGCCTCGTGATAAACATCATCATATAACGGACTACCTTGCGTCGCTGCGTTTTCCGGTTGCGCAAGAACGCAGTACCGTAACCGGCGTAGCGGCATTGCTGGAATATCACCGGGAAATACGGATGAAGCGCGAACACCTTCCCTACGATATCGATGGCACGGTATATAAGGTCAACGATCTCGCGCAGCAGGAGAAGCTCGGGTTTGTGTCACGCGCTCCACGGTTTGCTCTTGCTCATAAATTTCCGGCGCAGGAAGCGATAACGGAATTGCTGGGGATCGACGTACAAGTCGGTAGAACCGGCGCCATGACGCCGGTTGCGCGATTGAAGCCGGTGTTTGTGGGGGGCGCCACCGTTACCAATGCAACGCTGCACAACGAGGATGAAATCAGGCGTAAGGATGTCATGATCGGGGACCAGGTAACAGTGCGGCGGGCAGGCGATGTGATTCCCGAGGTGGTGTCAGTACAGAAGGAAAGCCGGCCGCCGCATGCAAGGCCATTCGTCATGCCTGATCACTGCCCGGTATGTGGCTCGAAAGCGGTGCGCCTGCCCGGTGAGGCGTTAACACGTTGCACGGGTGGGCTGTTCTGTCCGGCGCAGCGAAAACAGTCGATTCTGCATTTTGCCTCACGCCGCGCCATGGATATCAACGGCTTGGGCCATAAGCTCGTGGAGCAACTGGTAGACAACGCCATTATCAGAACGCCGGCGGATCTTTATAAACTGGGTATAACCGGACTTGCTGCCCTGGAGAGAATGGCCGACAAGTCCGCAGGCAATGCCATAAGCGCCATCGAAAAAAGTAAAAATACCACGCTGGCCCGATTTATTTATTCGTTGGGTATCCGTAATGTGGGCGAGACCACTGCCAAGGATCTGGCCCGATACTTCGGCGGTCTGGACAGGTTGATCGCAGCGGACGCGGAAAGTTTACGCCTGGTGCCGAACATTGGTCCCGTAGTCGCTGAGAGCATTGCCGATTTTTTTGGCGAAAGACACAATCTCGAAGTTATCGAGCAATTGCGCGCCAGCGGAGTACGGTGGAAAGAGGATGAGGGTATCCAGGCGAAGGCGAGTTCCGACAGTACCTCGGATATGGACAAAGCCGGCGGCAAGATTTTCGTGCTGACGGGGAGCCTGCCGAATCTGACACGAGAGGATGCCAGGGAAAGAATAGAAACTGTTGGGGGGAGGGTAACAGGCAGCGTTTCGGCGAAAACCGACTATGTTGTGGCTGGCGCGGATCCGGGCAGCAAGTATGACAAGGCGGTTGAATTGGGAATAACGGTCCTTGACGAGGCAGGATTGCTGCAATTATTGCGAGGTTCACAGGGTTGATTCAAGTTCATTTTCCTGAAATTCCAACACTAAGTGAGTGCGTTCATGGCCAGAATAACTAAAGCAGTTTTCCCCGTGGCGGGGATGGGCACCCGTTTTCTCCCCGCCACCAAGGCGAGCCCCAAGGAAATGATGCCCGTGGTGGATAAGCCGTTGATCCAGTATGCGGTTGAAGAAGCCGTAGCGGCGGGCATAACAGAGATGATTTTTATAACCGGCCGTCATAAGCGTGCTATCGAGGATCATTTCGATAAAGCTTACGAGATGGAAGCAGAGCTGGAAGCGCGTGGTAAAACGGAAACGCTGGAAGTACTGCGAAATATTCTGCCGAAAAATGTTTCCTGCATCTATATCCGTCAATCGGAAGCACTCGGGTTAGGCCATGCAATATTATGTGCTCGTCCCGCAGTGGGTAATGAACCATTCGCAGTACTGCTTGCGGACGACTTGCTTGTGGATGACGAACCGATCATGCAACAGTTGTGCCGGGTGTATGAACAGAACGGTTGCTCGATACTGGCCGTACAAGAGGTCGAGCCGGAAGATACCGTGAATTACGGTATTGTGAAATGCGGGCCGGGGATGAACCGCCTGCACCCTATCACCGGTATCGTTGAAAAACCCAAGCCGGAGAATGCACCTTCAACATTGGGTGTGGTGGGTCGTTATATTCTGACTCCCAAGATTTTTGAGCATCTGGAAAAAATCGATCCCGGTGCCGGTGGGGAAATCCAGTTGACGGACGGCATCGCCTCGCTATTATTGGAAGAGCGTGCGTTGGCATATGAATTCTCGGGTACCCGTTACGATTGTGGAAGCAAGATAGGTTACCTCAAGGCCACTATCGCGCTGGCGCTAGAGCATCCGGAAGTGCGCCAGGAATTTTCCGACTATCTGGATGCGAGATGCCGCGACATTCCTTCTGTTTGATGATTTTTTTCTTTTCACGGTTTCAACTGATATCCATATTGACCTGATGCTTTCTTGCGAAGAAGCAAAGAAGATCCTTGGTGCGGCGGAGCAGATATTTTCTGCTGACGTGGTATCCCAGACGGTCAAACACATGGCAGCCGAGATTACTGCGGCACTATCGCATCGGTATCCATTGGTATTGAGCATAATGGGCGGCGCTGTGGTGTTTACTGGTCAATTGCTGCCGCTGCTGGAATTTCCGCTCAATTTCGACTATCTCCACGTCAGCCGCTACGATAATGCTACTCGGGGTGGTAAAATCAATTGGAAGGTATCACCGCCCGAGAACGTGCGAAACAGGGTAGTGCTAGTGCTGGATGACATCCTTGATGAAGGGATCACGCTTGCGGCAATCCGTGAACGGGTTATGAGCCAAGGCGCAGCGGCCTTCTATAGTGCTGTTTTTGCCGAGAAGGTCATAGATAAACCCAAGCCCATCAGCGCGGATTTCGTGGGTGTCATGCTGCCGGATCGCTTTGTGTTCGGCTTCGGAATGGATATCTATGGCGCATGGCGGAATCTCCCCGCGATTTACGCCTTGAAGGCGTAGGAGAAACCTGAAAAAATATGCAGCTGCAAAATCGCTGACGTCGCTAATTCGCTAACACGCGACAAGAACGAAAACTGCGGAGTGAACGCTCGCGAACCATGGTTTTTTAAAAGCGGTCAAGGGCACTTTTCAATATCTCTGGATTTCTGAAAGACATGCTTGCAATCATCGGTGGCACAGGTATGGCCCAGCTTGCCTGTCTTGAGATATCGCATCGGCGCATTATGACGACACCCTATGGTGAACCGTCGAGCCCGCTGACTTTCGGCAAAATCAATGATCACGAGGTTGTATTCCTGGCACGCCATGGCTATGGGCACACCATTCCACCCCATGAGGTAAATTACCGTGCCAACCTCTGGGCGTTACACTCATTGGAACTGACCCGGGTGATAGCTGTCGCATCGGTAGGCGGCATCCGCTCGGATTTAACACCCGGCGTGGTTGCCATTCCCGACCAGATTATCGATTATACCCACGGTCGCAAGTATACTTATCACGACAACACAGCCAAGTCGGTTACTCATGTCGATTTCACCGAACCCTATTGTCAGTTGACTCGTGGACGTTTGCTCGAGGCAGCAGGACGCGCCAATGAAAATGTGATTGATGGTGGTGTCTATGGCGCAACTCAAGGGCCACGGCTGGAAACCGCAGCCGAAATCAATCGCATGGAACGGGACGGAGTGGACATGGTAGGTATGACCGGTATGCCCGAAGCCGCACTTGCCAAGGAATTAGGCCTCTGCTATGCGTCTATCACGGTAGTGGCCAATTATGCCGCAGGACGTAAAACGAGCGCACATTCGATTCGTCTGGAAGATGCTCATGCTGTTCTGGAGAAAGCGATGGTGGGTGTCAGAAATATTCTCGAGCATGCGGTGGAGCTCGATGTCGATTAAGCCGGTCTTGAGAATGGGCGATCCCGGATTGCTCGAAGTGGCCCGCAAAGTGGAGGCGTTCGGCACCCCCGAGCTCGAGGCCCTGATTCGTGATATGCATGACACCATGGAAGCCCTCAACGGCGCAGGCCTGGCTGCACCTCAGATTGGAGTCGGCCTGCAAGTCGTAATCTTCGGGGTGAGGCGCAATCCACGCTATCCTGATGCGGAGGAGGTGCCTTATACCGTACTGGTGAATCCGGTGTTAACGCCGCTGGCAACGACCACGGAACAGGGTTGGGAGGGCTGCCTGAGTGTTCCAGGCATGCGTGGCATGGTTCCACGCTTTACCAACGTGCGCTATCAGGGTTCGGATCAGTATGGTGAATCCATAGATCGCAGCGTCGACGGATTCCATGCCCGTGTCGTACAACACGAGTGCGACCATTTGAATGGCATTCTCTACCCCATGCGTATTACTGATTTTCGTACATTCGGTTTTACCGACGTTCTGTTTCCCGATGAGGCGCCAATGGACGAGTAAGCCGAGCTATCCGTCGCCATCCTTACTTATCAGCCTGTCAATTTATAGGACGCCGGGCCGGAGTAATGTACATCAATGTACATTGCTGCTGCGGCAACCTTTCTTCTCAAATTTCATCCATCCTCAAACCGGAGCAGGCCAGTTGCTGTGCCAGCAATTGCGCCAGATGGCGTGCACTTCGTTTCCCGCTTTCAACGATGATATGCGCTGTCTCCCGGTAAAGCGGATCCCGTTGCGCATAAAGCTCAGTCAGTTTCGTGCGAGGATCCTGAGTCTGGAGCAATGGACGATTCTTGTCATGTCGCGTTCGCCGCCACAAATCATCGATCGTGGCTCTCAAGTAGATCACGGTGCCGCTACGCTTCAGCATTTCACGGTTTTCTGCGCTCAGTACCGCTCCACCTCCTGTGGCAAGTACAATATTTCCGGTTTTCACCAGTTCGGAGAGCATTTCTGTCTCCCGCTTGCGGAAACCAGCCTCGCCCTCAATTTCAAAAATAAGCGGTATGCTGACGCCGGTTCGCTTCTGGATTTCCCGGTCTGAGTCATAAAATTTTTTTTCGAGGAAATTTGCCAGAAGCCTGCCAACCGTTGTTTTTCCCGCACCCATCATTCCGACCAGAAAAATATTTCCGCTTGTCTCGCCCAGGCCGGGTTCGTCTACCCTGTTATCCAGCGTCACTATTGCTTTAATTGCATACATTCGCGAATTGTAGCCGAAATGCCCGATCCGCGTTAAATACAAGATGTTCAGGTTTTGGCTGCCAGGGGTAAAACGATACCCGCCCGGTCAGGCCGAGTATGAATGTATTTTGATGACGGTGCCCCCGACTACCGATCGCCCGCAAGTCAAGGGGATAACTTCCAGCAGAACGAGGAAACGAGGAGAACGAGGAGACGAAAGCTACAACCGATGACCCACAGCCCAGGCGGCGCTCGGGTAAGTTCAGGTGGGGGATATCATTTCAACCTGATGCGAGGCGCCTTAGCGAACTCATCCCGATTCAGCCGTCCATCCCGGTCAATGTCCAGGCCTTTAAAAGTCCGAGCGGACATTCCCTGAGCCGCTGCTTCGTCAGTGCTGATATAGCCATCCTCATTGGTGTCGTATAACTCCCATGGGGGCGCCACTGCCTCCGGCGTATTTCGGTTTGCCTCTGGAGGAGGTACCTCTGCAACAGCCGGCCCTGTGGCGCCGGCAATCAGTATTGCCAACCACTGCAGTTTGAAGACATGGCATGTTGAAAAATATCTCATGGGATCGCCTTTATGATAGTGGCTCGCGCCCCGGCCGGAAGAAATGCCCAGCTAGAGCAGCAATGCAGATCAACATCCCTCAATTCATCAAGAAGTAAATTATTATTAAAACAAACGCGGGCACGCCCAGAATCCAGGCAAGAACATATTTACCCATGATAACTCTCCTCAAAAAAAGCAGAAGCTGTTCCGGTCACACCATATTCACATCCGCGTTTTTTCGTTGCCGAATCACGGGCGGCGATTACGCGATCGTAGCGAGCTTATCACCGAGGGCAGGACCTGACGCATCACCAATGTTCTTGCGCTGCTGCCCAGTATTCCTGCCATGAGGGCTAGGCCACCTTTCACCGCTCTGCTCAGTCGTCCGCGTGAAACCAGCGACAACGCAACAAGCGTGCCGGAGACGTAATACGGATGTCGCGCTATGAATTTGAACGTATGACTGCGTGGGAACGCATGCGTATCATGGACCTGCTCATCTTCATCCTCATGAACGAACATGGATCGATAATTTCTGCGACTGGCATCCATTCGCTCCAGTAGCGCCTTTTGTTCATCTTCGAGAGCGCTGCTCATACCACATCCTTCATCAGCTTTATATCCTGCTGTAATTCGTCACGCACGACATCGAAGGCTGCAACAGAAGTTGTCTGCTTTGGCGCTGCGGCGTAGACCAGAAAAGCTATCAAAGCGTAAATGCCGGCAATACCCCATGCGGAGAGTATGCGATAAGGGGTGTCCCAACAGGTGATGATGACGGCCAACCCCAGGAAGATCAGGCTCAAGGCAGAAAAAAGCGCTACCATCAGATAACTGATCGTTTGCTTCTTCCAATTCTGAACCTGAATCTCCGCTGATAACTTCACCAACTCGAGATAGTCGTCGACGCGCTCCAAGGCAAGTGCTCCGAGTTGTTTGGCTTTTTTGATGGACTCAAACATGGCGATTATCTCGACTGATGTGCTGGGGCCGGAAGGACGGTTAACGACGCGTCATCAGCAAGCCGATCAGCAAGCCGATACCGGCGGCGTAACCTACCGATTGCAGGGGATGCTCCTTTATACACTCCCTTGAACATTCAACACCGTAGTCGAACTGTTCGCGGGCATCATGGGCCAGGTCCGCAGCCGCTTCGCGCGTGGAGGCAACCTTTGTCATCAGTTTTTCCTTGGCTTCCTCCAGGTCGATATCGGATAAACTGGGAATTCGCGAAATAAGGTCGTCCAGATCGGCTCTGAGATTGGCCAGTTCGTCACTCGCGGCATCACCTACCTGCTTGCCCGCTGACCTGGCTGCATTTCCGACCCGCTGAGCTGCCGCACCTGCCCGGTCCGCCATGTTTTCCGCCGCAGCTTTTGCGTCATCAATCTTATCCGAAGTATTCTGTTCCATAATGGCTCCTTCAATTGTTAGTCAGAAGATATACGCAGTACCCGGTTGCGAGCGCCTTGTCATCAATGATCAGTTTCTCACAATTGTTGACATGGCTATGTTCGTTGACACACATAATCCCAAGTCCGGCGGTTGACCGCTTACTCCACCCCGTCCAGTTGCCGAATTCAGGATAATTGAATCGCTATCAACGCGATCCTACTATTTCTCTTCTGTGATCTCAATATACAGGCCCTTCCGCGCCGGAAACGTAACGCACGCCAGAGGTATATATCGTATTTCGCAGGTTCAAATTGAGTGAATCCCGGCAAAAATGATATAATTTCGCGCTAATCTGGTTTTGCGTGAAGTTCGTTCCCGAGTTTCGGGAGGCGTTTTTCGTAAGTCAGCTTAAATTCGCATATCCGTCTGTTTCAAATAGGGTGCTCTCGAGAAGAGCGACTATGGCGGATAGAGGCTCAACCCCAAAGGAGAAATTCATGTCAGTAACCATGCGGCAAATGCTGGAGGCAGGCGTCCATTTCGGGCATCAGACCCGTTTCTGGAATCCCAAGATGGCACAGTACATTTTCGGCCATCGCAACAAGATACACATCATCAATCTCGAAAAAACCCTGACGATGTATCAGGACGCGATGAGCTATGTGCGCCAGCTATCGGCCAACAAGGGCAATATCCTGTTTGTCGGTACCAAACGCCAGGCGCGCGATATCGTGCGTGAGGAAGCCCTTCGCTGTGGTGCGCCCTATGTCGATCAGCGCTGGCTCGGCGGGATGCTCACCAACTTCAAGACGATAAAGCTGTCGGTCAAGCGTCTGCATGATATGGAGGCGATGGCGGAGGATGGCACTCTCGACAAGCTTTCCAAGAAAGAAGCGCTGGATATTCAACGCGATCTGGAAAAACTCGATCGCAGCCTCGGCGGCATCAAGAATATGAAAGGTTTGCCCGATGCCATGTTTGTGATCGATGTCGGCTACCAGAAAGGAGCGATTACCGAGGCCAAGAAGCTCGGCATACCGATAGTCGGCGTGGTGGACACCAACCACAGCCCAGAGGGATTGAACTACGTAATCCCCGGCAATGACGATTCGAGCCAGGCGATACGCCTTTACGCACGCGGTGTCGCCGATGCGATTCTGGAAGGGCGCAATCAGGCCATGCAGGAGATCGTAAAAAATGAGCTGGCAGAGGCGGATGAGGCAATAGCCGCGGAATAACAAGGGCTGCCGTTAGCTGGTCAGATGGACTTTCCTCTGCGAAGGCGGTGCTGGCGATATGATCCACGCCCGGCTACTTTAACAAATTATATCTGGAGTGAATATGGCGGACATCACCGCAAAAAGGGTGAAGGAATTGCGCGACATGACCGGTCTAGGCATGATGGAATGCAAGAAAGCGTTGACTGAAACCGGCGGGGACATTAAAGCGGCGGAGGATCTGCTGCGCATCAAGAGTGGCGCCAAGGCGAGCAAGGCCGCCGGGCGTGTTGCGGCGGAAGGAATGGTGGCGGCGTATATTACGCCGGATGGCAAGAGCGGCGCCCTGGTGGAAGTCAACTGCGAAACCGATTTTGTCGCCCGAAACGAAGACTTTATCGGTTTTGTCCGCGATCTTGCGCAACTGGCAGCGACGAAAGATTTAGCCGATACCGAAGCATTGGCGAGCGCTGCGCTACCGGGCGGGGAAAACGTGGATGAGTTCCGGGAAGCGCTGGTAATGAGATTAGGCGAAAATATCAGCCTGCGCCGTTTCGCCCGCCACGTAACGCAGGGGCATCTTGCGTCCTACCTGCATGGTGCAAAAATTGGCGTAATGGTCGATTACACGGGGGGTGACCAGACGCTGGGCAAGGATCTGGCGATGCACATCGCGGCCAGCAAGCCGATATGTGTGTCAAGCGAGCAGGTGTCGCCCGAGTTGCTGGCGCGTGAAAGGCAGATCTATACGGCACAGGCGGCGGAAAGCGGTAAGCCTGCCGATATCGTCACGAAGATGGTTGATGGGCGTGTTGTTAAATATCTTGCTGAAGTGACTCTTCTCGGCCAACCATTCGTCAAGAATCCGGATCAGACTGTGGAGAAACTGCTTACCGCAAAGTCTGCGAAGGTTAATGGCTTTACCTTGTTTATCGTGGGTGAGGGCATCGAAAAGAAAACTGGTGATTTTGCCGCCGAAGTGATGGCGCAGGTAAACCAGGCCAAAGAAGACAACACATCGCAGCCAAATTGATTATTCACTATTCATGACGATCGCCTCTTACAAGCGTATTCTGCTTAAGCTCTCCGGCGAAGCCCTTATGGGCGATGATAGCTATGGCATCAATCGGGCGGTAATTGAACGAATCGTAGCCGAGATCGCCGACGTAATTCAGTTGGGCGTCCAGGTGGCCGTGGTAATTGGCGGCGGCAATATTTTTCGTGGAATAACGTCTGCTGAAGATGGGATGGATCGCGCCACCGCGGATTACATGGGAATGCTGGCTACGGTTATGAATGCCCTGGCCCTACAGGATGCCATGCGCCGCGGCGGTTTGGTAAGTCGGGTACAATCGGCATTGCGTATTGATCAAGTCGTGGAGCCTTATATTCGCGGAAAGGCCATACGTTATCTGGAGACCGGCAAGGTGGTGATTTTTGCCGCCGGTACAGGCAATCCTTTTTTTACGACCGATACGGCTGCCGCGCTGCGCGGGATGGAAATGAACGTCGATATCGTGCTCAAGGGCACCAAGGTGGATGGCGTTTATACTACCGATCCCAAGACGAATGCCGACGCCATCCGCTATCAAAAGCTATCATTTGATGTGGCCATTGCCCAGAATCTCAAGGTGATGGATGCGACGGCATTGACCCTGTGCCGCGATCAGAAGTTGCCGCTCAATGTATTCAGCATCTTCAAGCCCGGTGCGCTGAAACGGGTGGTGATGGGGGAAGATGAGGGAACGCTCGTGCAGGCTTGAAATGGCCAGTTTTTACTACTCAATTCCCGTTGGAATCACCGTAAAATAGGGGCTGTCAACGAACAGCGCAAAATCCCGTTATTCTGTAAACGACAATCATGATCGCCGAGATAAAAAAATCCGCTGAACAAAAAATGCAGAAGAGCCTGGACGCGCTGAAACTGGATCTGGGCAAGATACGGACCGGCCGGGCCCACACGGGTCTGCTGGATCACGTTACAGTCGACTATTATGGCGCACCCACGCTCATCAACCAGGTCGCGAACGTCAACCTGGCGGACGCACGCACTATTACCGTCGCGCCATGGGAAAAGAAAATGCTGGGTGCGATTGAAAAAGCGATTCGGAATTCCGATCTGGGGCTAAATCCTGTAACCGTCGGCGAGTTGATCCGCGTGCCCATGCCGGCACTCACCGAAGAGCGTCGTCGCGATCTCACCAAGGTGGTAAAGCATGAGGGTGAAACTGCGCGGGTGGCGGTGCGAAATATCCGCCGTGACGCAAATACGCATCTGAAGGATCTACTGAAGGAAAAAGAAATAGCCGAGGACGACGAACGCCGCGGACAGGATGAGATTCAGAAAATCACCGACCGCCATATCGCGGAAATAGACAAACTTCTACAGATCAAGGAAGCCGAACTGATGGCGATCTGAGGTTAAGCAACGTAGCACGAAGATATTGTGGAGGTTAGCATCCGCTTTCGCGAACCGGTGCTGCGAATCACTGGATTTTAAATGTCCTTGACTCAACCGTATCCCATGCCCGCTACCACCAGTTCAACCCGGGAAATACCTGAAACCGACCTGATTCCGCGGCACATCGCCATCATCATGGATGGCAATGGCCGCTGGGCGAAAAATCGCTTCATGCCGCGAATGGCTGGGCATAAACGCGGCGTGGAAACAGTACGCACGGCGATCAAGGCTTGTATGGAGCGCGGTGTGGAATATCTCACCCTATTCGCGTTCAGCAGCGAAAATTGGCGCAGGCCAACGGACGAGGTCGCATTCCTGATGCAACTTTTCATCAGCGTGCTCGAGCAGGAGGTTACAAAACTGCACGAGAACGGCATTTGCTTCAAAGTGATCGGCGATTTGTCTAAATTTGATCCAAAAATAGTCGAATTTGTGCGTAATGGCGAGGCGCTTACAGCCGGGAACAGTCGATTTACACTTACCATCGCGGCCAATTACGGCGGGCGCTGGGATATGATGCAGGCTGTTCGGAAAATGCTGGAGCAAAGCCCGCAATTAATTGATTGTTTTGATGAAAATGATTTGATGAAGCATTTTTCTTTGAACTACGCTCCCGAACCGGATCTATTTATCCGTACCGGCGGCGAAAAACGCATCAGCAATTTTTTGTTATGGCAACTGGCTTATACCGAGCTTTATTTCACCGATACGCTTTGGCCGGATTTTGATGCGCGTGCGCTGGACCTCGCGATTCAGTCTTATCAACAGCGTGAACGCCGGTTTGGGCGCACCAGCGAGCAACTTCAAACGACGCCATCCGTTCATGGAGGAAGAGAAGCTGTCGTCCAAAAAACGGCATAACTTCTACGCCTTTCCAATCCGTGCCGTTTCTTCTTTACCTTCCCAGTCATGCTTAGGGCTCGGATTTTAACCGCCGTCGTTATATTATGCCTTTTCCTGGCGGCATTATTTTACCTGTCGCCTATTTTCTGGATGGCATTACTGCTTCTCCTGACCGCGGCAGGCTCACTGGAATGGACCCGGCTCGCACAGTTTTCCCTCAAGCATTCCATCGTTTATCTTTTATTTACCGTGTTGCTGACGGGTGAACTGCTGTTCCTGTTAAGCGGCGCCGTTTTGGCTGATCCATACACCACGTCATTTCTCTGGATTTACGTCGCATCACTGGTGTTCTGGACGTTGGGTGTTCCGTTTCTGTTGAAATCAAGACGTCCGATCGGAAATACGACCTTGCTGGCCTTGGCGGGTTGGTTGCTGTTATTGCCGACCTGTTTTGCCCTGTACCAGTTGCGGGCTATCAGTCCGCTTCTCCTCCTGGGGTTCATGTCCACCGTCTGGATATCCGATACGGCAGCATATTTTTCCGGTCGTGCCTGGGGAAAGCATAAGCTTGCACCCACCATCAGTCCGGGAAAGACCTGGGAAGGCGTGGCGGGCGCGCTGGCCGCGGTGTTTATTTATGCGCTGATATGGAGTTACGCCGGGGGAAACGAAGTTCCAGCCAGGCTACTGATACCACTGTTACTTTTACTTGCTGCAATGGGGATCATCGGAGATTTGTTTGAGTCTTTGATGAAACGTCATGCCGGACTCAAGGATAGCGGGAATATTTTGCCGGGCCACGGTGGTATACTTGACCGTATTGATGCGCTGACTTCAACCCTGCCCCTAGCCGTTTTGTCACTTCTATTATTACAGTCCGAATTATGATAGCAGTTCGTCACCTCACTATTCTTGGTTCTACCGGCAGCATCGGCGTAAGTACCCTTGACGTGGTTTCACGCCATCCTGACCGGTTTCGTATCGTTGCCCTTGCTGCCAACAAGAGCGCCGAAAAAATGCTGGAGCAATGCCGTCGCTTTCTGCCGCGTTATGCAGTCCTGCTGGAGGAGGCGAGCGCCGAATGGCTGCGGGCAGAAGTGCATGCTGCAGGGCTTGCTACCGAGGTGCTCTGTGGTGTCGAGTCTCTGGAAAAAGTGGCGTCGCTAGCAGAAGTCGATACCGTGATGGCTGCGATCGTTGGTGCGGCGGGCATACGTCCCACGTTTGCTGCTGCCCGTGCGGGCAAGCAGGTACTGCTCGCCAACAAGGAAACCATGGTCATGGCGGGGCGGATTTTTATGGATGTGGTCAAAGAGAATAACGCCACTCTACTGCCGATTGACAGCGAACATAATGCGATTTTCCAATCGCTTCCGCAGCATTTCAATGGTGATTTAGGCGCAATCGGCGTACGCCGCATTTTACTGACCGCATCCGGCGGTCCGTTTCGGCAATCTCCACTGAGCTCGCTGGAACAGGTAACGCCGGGGCAGGCATGCGCTCATCCCAACTGGGTAATGGGGCGGAAGATTTCAGTCGACTCCGCTACCATGATGAACAAGGGGCTGGAAGTCATCGAGGCGCATTGGCTGTTTGAAGCCCCGCCGGACAAGATCCAGGTAGTGATTCATCCACAAAGCATCATCCATTCCATGGTCGAATATGTGGATGGTTCGGTATTGGCACAGCTTGGTAATCCGGATATGCGCACGCCGATTGCACATGCCCTGGGTTTTCCGGACCGGATTGAAACGGGTGTGACACCGCTGGATATGTTCAAGGTCGGCCGGCTGGATTTCGAAGCGCCGGATTTCAGACGCTTTCCCTGTTTGAGGCTGGCATACCAGGCGCTGGCAACCGGAGGCAGCGCACCAGCGATACTCAACGCAGCGAATGAGGTAGCGGTAGAGTCTTTTCTGGCATGTAAAATGCCTTTTACCGCGATCCCAACCATGATTGAAGACGTCATGCAAACTATCGGTCGCCAGGATATCGCCACCCTTGACGATGTACTGGATGCGGATAGCATAGCGCGTGAAGCCGCACATGAGTGGCTGACGTGCCTGGCATAAAGTATCGGTATTTCCCCCGTTGTGCCTGACACCAACCTGATCATTTCTCACCGATCACGCTGCCATCCTGCCTTGCGGAAGACAGCAAGCCGATTCTTCCGGATATTTGAAGCTCCCTTGGGCCGCGTTAGTCGCCGGCATGCCGCATGACATTCATTTTCACCATCGTTGCTTTCGTTGTCGCCTTGGGGCTGCTGATCGTATTTCATGAATTTGGCCATTTTCTGGTGGCGCGCTGGTGTGGAATAAAGGTGCTGCGTTTTTCGATCGGCTTTGGTCAGCCTTTATTACGGAAGCGCTGGGGAAAAGACCAGACCGAGTGGGTAATAGCTGCCTTTCCTCTCGGCGGTTACGTGAAGATGCTCGATGAAAGCGAGGGCGCCGTTCCACCCGAGGAACTGACGCGAACCTTCAACCGCAAGCCCGTGGCACAGCGGCTGGCGGTTGTGGCGGCAGGGCCTATCGCCAACTTTCTTCTGGCCATCGTGCTTTACTGGCTTCTGTTCGTGCTCGGCGTCAGCGCTATGAAACCCGTCCTGGGGCCTGTGATGCCGGCAACGCCAGCAGCGGTTGCAGGTTTCGAGAAGGGTGACACTATCGTGAAAATCGAAGCTGAACCCGTCGCCACCTGGCAGGATGCTCGCTGGCTATTACTGTCGAGTGCAGTGGAAAGGTCACCCGCCGTGACCGTGGAGACACTTGATACACACGGACAACTTGTCTCGCGGAAAATAGACTTCAGCGGCATTCATGCCGACGATCTGGACGGTGATTTTCTGAAGAAAGTCGGCTTGAGCAGTTATCAGCCCGCGGTGAAACCCATCATTTCGCAGGTGACGCCGGATAGCGCAGGTAGTCGTGCCGGCTTGCAGGCGGGCGATGAGATTCTGGCAATAGACGGTAAGCGGATTACGCTTTGGGAAGACCTGGTGCAAAAGATACGGGCCAGTCCGGGAATCCCGCTAATGCTGGATATTCACCGCAATGACACGACGCTGAGTATAGAAGTCATTCCCGATGCGACCACCGACAGCGGAGAGAAAATCGGCAAAATAGGTATCGGACCCCGGATCGACCATGACGAACTGAAAAAGCTGCTCATAGAAGTCAGTTATCCGGCGGGCACAGCCATGGTCAAGGCCATGAGCAAAACCTGGGAAACGTCGATATTTACTTTGCATATGTTGTGGAAAATGGTCGCGGGCGAAGTATCCTGGAAGAATGTGAGCGGCCCTATCACGATCGCCGACTACGCAGGCAAGTCGGCGCAGATGGGTCTGTCATCCTATCTGGGCTTTGTCGCCCTCATCAGCATCAGTCTGGGTGTGCTGAACCTGTTACCTATTCCCGTACTGGACGGGGGGCATTTAATGTATTATGTGATCGAAATCGTCAAAGGCAGTCCTGTTTCTGCGAAAACCATCGAAATGGGCCAGCAGGTCGGGATGATACTGTTATTTGCCCTGATGGCTTTTGCCATATACAACGATATCAGTCGGCTTATCCCCAGTTAAAGTATGAAAGTCAGGTATCTCGTCGCGCTCGTTTCTGCCTTCTGCGCTTCGGTTTCATGGGCGCGTGAGCCATTCGTAGTGAGAGACATACGGGTGGAAGGCATACAGAGAACCGAGGCGGGGACAGTGTTCAGTTATCTTCCCGTGAAGGTGGGAGATACGCTTGACGATGAAAAGGCCGCGGCTGCCATCAAGGTGCTCTATGCCACCGGTTTTTTCAAGGATGTACGGCTCGAATCTGAAAACGGCATTTTGATAGTTGTGGTTGAGGAGCGTCCCGCTATTGCACAGATCAGCATTATCGGCGCGAAGGAATTTGAGAAAGATAAACTGAAAGAAGGGCTGAAACAGGCTGGGTTGGCGGAATCGCGGATATTCGATCGCTCAGTGCTGGAAAGAGCCGAACACGAACTCAAGCAGCAGTACATCAGCCGTGGTAAATACGGGGTAAAAATTACCACTACCACAACACCGCTTGAACGTAACCGCATCGGAATCAATTTCCATGTGGATGAAGGCAAGACCGCCAAAATTCGCAAGATCAATATCGTCGGGAACCGGGCTTTCAAGGAAAAAGAGTTGCTGAGCGCGCTCGTGTTGAGGACACCTGGTCTGCTCACCTGGTTCACCAAGGAGGATCAATATTCAAAACAGAAGCTCTCCGCTGATCTTGAGTCGCTACGATCCTATTATCTCAATCGGGGTTATCTGGAGTTCAGCATTGAATCCACCCAGGTTTCCATCACCGCCGACATGCAGGATATTTACATTACGGTAAATATCGTCGAGGGTCCCCAATATAAGGTTTCCGAGATAAAGCTCGCCGGTGAACTGCTGGTACCGGAAGAAGAATTGCGCAAGCTTATAAAAATCGAAGAGGGTGCGGTTTTTTCACGCGAGCGGTTGACTGAATCCATCAAGCTCATTACCGACCGGCTTGGCGACGATGGATACGCATTTGCAAATATCAATGCGTCGCCTCAACTGGATAAGGAAACGCAACAGGTGGCGTTTACTTTTTTTATAGATCCCGGGCGGAGGGTGTACGTAAGACGTATCAACATAACGGGCAACAACCGCACCCGTGATGAAGTGATACGCCGGGAAATGCGCCAATTCGAGGGAGGATGGTATTCGACCAGCAAGATAAATCAGTCCAAGACACGTATAGACCGGCTGAATTTTTTCCTTGCCGTTAACCTTGAGACCCCGGCGGTTTCGGGTACTACCGATCAGATCGACGTGAACGTCGAGGTTAAGGAAAAGCCCACTGGTGCGGTAATGTTTGGAGCGGGTTATTCCAATATGGAGGGACTGATACTGAGCGGTTCCATTGCCCAGGACAACATTTTCGGTACAGGTAAATTTGTCAATCTCATGATCAATACCGGTCGTGTAAACAAGACCTATTCGTTATCTTATACCGATCCTTATTTCACCCGCGACGGCGTTAACGCCGGGTTCGATCTTTATAAGCGAGTTCTGAATACAAGTTCGCTTTCGTCTGTGATGAACTTCAATACCGACACCACCGGCGCCGGTGTACGCTTTGGCGTTCCGATCAACGAAAACGACAGAATTATAGGTGGATTGGGGATCGAGAATACGGTGATCGATCTAGGTGCCAACAGTCCACAGCGCAACATCAATTTTGTGGAAAAATTCGGGCGGAGCACCATTAATATACCGCTAACGTTCAGCTGGCGGCGCGATGGTCGCAATAGCGCCATCTGGACGACCGAAGGCACCACACAGCGGGTATTTGCGGAAGCAGGTTTGCCGGGAGGCGATCTGACCTATTATAAAGTGAGCTATGACCTCAGTTGGTATTATCCTATTACGCAACTCTTTACTCTTATGTTGAAGGGCGAATTCGGATACGGTGACGGTTACAACGGCAAGGATCTTCCCTTTTTCAAGAACTTTTTTGCCGGTGGCAATACCTCGGTTCGAGGCTATAACATCAGCTCGTTGGGTCCACGTGACGCAACCAATAGGGCCCTTGGCGGCAATAAGCGGGGTGTAGGCAGCGTGGAAGTACTGTTCCCGATGCCCGGCATGAGAAACGATCGAACAGTGCGCCTGAGCGTATTTCTTGATGGCGGCACCGTCTGGGGTCCCGATGGAGAAAGGCCGCAGCAGGAAGGCTTGCGTTATTCCGCGGGAGTCGCAGTAATGTGGATTTCACCGATGGGGCCACTTAAAGTCAGCGCCGCACAACCGTTGAATGATAAACCAGGCGACAGTCTACAGCGGTTTCAGTTTCAATTTGGGCAGCAGTTCTAAATTAAATGAACAATCCGGAGATAAAATTGAAACAAAAGGTTCTAAGGCTAAGAACTTTAACGGCGGCAGCATGCGTGATTCTGGTATCTGCCTGGGGATCGGCGGGTGCCTTTGCGGATGAGATCAAGATCGGCGTTGTCGATACCGAGAGAATTCTAGCCGAATCAGCGCCTGCGGTAAGAGCGCTGAAAAAAATAGAGAAGGAATTCTTGCCGCGCGACCAGGAAATCAAGAAGTTGGCTTTACAGGCCAAGGCGCTGCAGGACCTTCTTGAAAATGAGGGAAAAGCGATGCCGGAAGCGGACCGGCGCAGCAAGGAGCGCGAACTTGCCACCCTTAACCGCGAACTTCAGCGCGCTCAACGGCAGATGCGCGAAGACTTGAGCCTGCGCCAGAACGATGAAGTCGCCACACTTCAGTTGACCGCCAGTAAAGCCATTCAGGTAATCGCGGAGGCAGAAAAGTACGACTTGATATTGCCCCTGCGCGATCTCGTCTACCGCAGTGCGCGTGTCGACATTACCGAGAAGGTGATCAAGGCCTTGGCGGACAAATAGCAGCCCGGTAGTTCCTCAGCGGAAATACGCGGGGTCGGCATTGCTTATCCAGACTGTTATCATTGCGGATTCAGGAGATATTATCACCCATGGATATTAAGGAAATTCTAAAGTATCTCCCCCATCGCTATCCTTTTTTACTCGTTGACCGCGTTTTAACCTGCGATCCGGGGAAGAGCATCACCGCGCTCAAGAATGTGACCATTAACGAGCCGTTCTTCGGCGGTCATTTTCCTCATTACCCGGTTATGCCGGGCGTTCTCATAATCGAGGCATTGGCACAAACGGCTGCCATTCTGACGCTCAAGACCGCGAATCTGGAAACCGACGAGAATTCGGTTTACTATTTTGTCGGCATAGATGGTGCTCGTTTCAAGAAGCCGGTAGTGCCAGGTGACCAATTGATACTCAAGGCCACGATTCTGCGCGAGCGGATTGGAATCTGGAAATATGCTGTCCAGGCGGAAGTGGAAGGCCGGACTGTTGCCGTGGCCGAATTGATGTGCACAATGCGCCGCAAGGAATAATCCTAAATCCGGTAGTTGACCGCTCATTTAATAGATCATTGTCATGATTAACAACAATATTTCATATTATTTGACGCTCATCTTCCGGGTGAGGCCGCTACGGGGTGAATTGTATAGTTTTTGCGGTACATGGCTGCGTTGCAACTCCTTGGAATGGAACAGCGCCTCGAAGCGTCGCCCGAGGGGCCCCGCGAAGCGGGGATCGGGCAGCGAAGGGGATGCCGCGATCGCGTTCCACACACAAGAGGGGCGCCTGCATCCCGCTTCGGGGTCGCACCTTCCTGCGGAAGGCACTGCTCCGCCCTGCGCGGTCGCATTCCGCGTCGTTGCGCCTTGCCCTGCACCTCAAAAGCCGTACACTTCACCCCGTCCAACTACCGGATTTAGGATAATGGTGCCGAAAATATTTTGGCCAGGCAGTTGCGAGCATTGAGAAAGGGAAGCTGCAAGAAGTGATGGCAATCGAATCCAGCTGGGTTTGCGGCGTGGATGAGTCCGGCAGGGGACCGCTGGCAGGACCGGTATTCGCCGCCTGCGTAATACTCGATCCAGACTATTGCATTGAGGGTCTGGCGGATTCAAAAACGCTAAGCGAAGCCAAGCGCAACAGCTTGACTGTTGCCATTAAAGCACATTCCATCGCCTGGGCTATCGGTTTCGCATCGGTTGAGGAAATCGATCGAATCAATATTCTTCAGGCAAGTTTGCTGGCCATGAAACGTGCTGTAGAGAGTCTGTCTCTGATTCCTTCCAGGGTATTGGTGGATGGGAACCAGAAACCTCGCCTGCGATGTCCCGTGACCACAATCGTCAGAGGCGATAGCCTGGTACCCGAGATCTCCGCCGCTTCCATACTGGCAAAGACGGCGCGTGACGCGGAGATGGTGGCGTTACATCAGCGCTTCCCACATTATGGCTTTGACCAGCATAAGGGATATTCCACAGAACGACACATTGCGGCGCTAAGGACTCATGGGGTCTCGGTAGTGCACCGACGCAGCTTTGCGCCAGTCAGAGAATTGATTGGAACTTGTAAAAACCTGTGAACCTGCGGATAAGGTTGCATTGGCCATATACAGATTCCCTCGAGGCAGAACTTTATTCATTTCATAATTACTAATGCAATTATGGTTGCTCTCGATAAGCCACATTGATAGCATATGCGCATACTTGGGAGCGAGCGGTTTTTTTGAGAATAGCGCAAGAAATATTGCCGCTCATCTTTATTGCAACAATTAACCTATATTAACCTACGGCCTTGATAATATGAGAATCGAAAAAGACAGCGTGGTGTCACTCAACTATAAATTATCTGATTTGACCGGCAAGATCATGGAAGAACCCGATGCGCCAATCAGCTACCTGCATGGAGGCTACGATGGAATTTTCCCGATGGTGGAAGAAGAATTGCATCGCAAGGAAGTGGGCTATAGTTGCTCAGTTTTGATGGAGCCGGAAAATACTTTTGGTGAATACGATAGCGACTTGGTGCGAGTCGAGCCTCGCGATCTTTTTCCGGACAACATAACGGTCGGAATGCAGTTTGAAGGAGGCGAAGAAGGTTCTGACGATGCCTTTATCTATACCGTAACCGACATTGCCGAAGACAAGGTGGTAGTAGACGGCAATCATCCATTCGCGGGCGTGACACTGCGCTTTGATTGTACGGTTACCGCAGTACGGCCCGCCACCGCAGAGGAACTGGCTCACGGCCACGTCCACGGTGCCCATGGGCACGAACACTGAACAGAAGTCCGCGAACCCGCAGTAACTAGGACCGGTCTTTCTCCGCGGCTTTTTTCAGCGCATAGAGCTCTTCCAGCGCTTGCTTCGGGCTTAGCTCGTCCGGGACGATGGCGCGTAGCAGTTTGAGTACGGAGTGTTCGGGCAGGGTTTGCGGGTTTTCTTTTGCGGTAGCCGACGCTGCCGCGAACAAATCCCGTTGTGGGTGTCTGCCTACTGCTTCTTCCTCAAGTTTCGCCAGATATTTTCTTGCTGTTCTGATCACTTGCTCCGGCACCCCGGCCAGCGCAGCCACTTGAAGCCCGTAGCTCTGACTCGCAGCGCCCTCATCGACCGAGTGCAGGAATACAATATGATGCTTGTGTTCCACCGCACGCAGGTGCACGTTGACAGCCTGCGTAAAATCCTCCGCGAGCCTCGTCAGTTCAAAATAGTGGGTCGCGAACAATGTGTAACAGCGGTTGTACTTCAATAGATACCTGGCAATCGCAAAGGCCAGCGCCAAGCCATCGAAAGTAGAAGTTCCCCGTCCTATCTCATCCATTAACACCAGGCTTTGTGCAGTGGCGTTATGCAGGATATTGGCGGCTTCCGTCATTTCCATCATGAAGGTCGAGCGCCCCCCGGCCAGATCATCGGAAGCGCCGATACGGGTAAAAACCTGATCCAGCGGACCGAAGCGCGCATTTGTTGCCGGTACGTAGCTGCCGCAATGTGCGAGTAACGCAATCAGTGCGACTTGTCGCATATAGGTGGATTTGCCCCCCATATTGGGGCCGGTAATGACGAGCATTTGCCGTCCGGCATCGCCGCAAGCGCCGAGCCGGACATTATTGGCAATGAAATTTTCCACCTGTTTTTCCACCACCGGATGACGGCCCGCTTCAATTTCAATAACGGCTTCATCGGTGAAGGTCGGCACGATATAGTCCAGAGCCAGTGCGCGTTCGGCGAAGGCGGCTAATACATCCAGTTCGGCAATACTGCGGGCGACCTGCTGCAAGTGACTGATATGCGGCAAAAGCCCTTCCAGCAGCTCATCATATAAAAGTTTTTCCCGTTCCAGCGCGCGGTCCTGCGCGGAGAGTGCCTTTTCTTCAAAAGCCTTGAGCTCTGGCGTAATATAGCGCTCGGCATTCTTCAGCGTTTGCCTTCTACGGTAATTCTCCGGGATTTTCTCGGTGTGCGCGTGCGTCACTTCGATATAAAAACCGTGCAGCCGGTTGTATTCCACTTTGAGATTCGAAATGCCGGTGCGTGTTTTTTCCCGTATTTCGAGTTGCAGCAAAAATTCACCGCAATTGTTCTGTATGGCGCGCAGCTCATCCAGTTCGGCATCGTAGCCATCCGCGATCACACCGCCTGAGCGCAGCACGACCTCCGGTTCTTCGCGCAAGGACGCTTCCAGAAGCCCGACAAGCGTGGTATCCGGGGTCATCGATCGCGCCAGCGCGGCAATATGTTCGCCAATGCCGTTCATGACTTCAGCAATAGCGGCGATATCAGCGATAGCCGCAATCGCTTCCGGCAACCGTTTGAGACTATCGCGCAATCCGGACAAATCCCGTGGACGGGCCGATCTCAGCCCAATGCGGGCGGTGATACGCTCGATGTCGGCGACCCGCTTGAGGCATCCTCGAACGGAAAGGTAGGGTCCTGAGCCCGCTTCGCCGATTAAAAACGATACGCTGTCAAGCCTATTCCGAATCGCTGCCCGGTCACGCAGGGGATGATGCAGCCAGTGCCGCAACAGACGGCTGCCCATATTGGTCGAGCAGGTATCGAACAGGGATAACAGAGTGGGCGACGCACCACCAAGTATGGTCTCGGAAATTTCCAGATTGCGCCGAGTGACAGCATCCATGCGCAAATAGGCGTCGTCCCGCTCCACCCGCAATGCCTTGATATGGGCGATACTGCTGCCTTGCGTGAGGCGGGCGTATTCCAGCAACGCACCGGCCGCGCCCAGCGACGAATGCAGGCCCTCGCAACCGAAACCGGAAAGGTCATGGGTTCCCAGTTGGCGAGAGAGAATGCGAACAGCAGCCTCGACGTCGAACTGCCAAAAAGGCAGGCGTTTAAGAGATGTTTTGGATGCACCCGCGCCGTTAAGCCCGGCAGGCGTATCCAGCGAATCCGGCAAGAGAATCTCCGCCGGCTTCAGGCGTTCAAGCTCGCTTGCCAGATTATCGAGCGATGTTTCCAATACACGGAATTGCCCCGCCGCCAGATTGAGCCATGCCAGCCCCAGCGTTGTTTCATGCACGCACAGGGCAAGCAAAATGCTTTCCCGTTTTTCATCCAGCAACGCCGAATCCGTCAGCGTTCCGGGCGTAATAATCCGCATGACCTGGCGTTCCACCGGGCCCTTGGACGTAGCGGGATCGCCGGTCTGTTCGCAGATCGCCACCGATTCGCCAAGCTTGATGAGTTTTGCCAGATACTGTTCGGCGGAATGATAGGGCACGCCCGCCATCTTGATGGGCTCCCCCGCCGAGGCGCCACGCCGGGTCAGGGTAATGTCGAGCAGCTTGGCCGCCTTTTCCGCATCTTCAAAGAACAGCTCGTAGAAATCCCCCATGCGATAGAACATCAGCATGTCGGGATGCTGCGCCTTGATGCGCAGGTATTGCTGCATCATGGGAGTGTGCGAAGACAAGTCTATTTTACTCATATATATCAATAATTTATTGTTTCTCCGCTAGTTTATTGGGACAAATTTGAGACAATTTTCCTCATGTTTTGCATGCCGACCCAGATGTGTTCCAGCTCGCTGGGAGACTCCGAATCTATCCAGCGGCCATAGAACGTGCGCACGTTGGATCACATCATTGTGGCAGGTGGATACCACATCGTTTGCGGAGCGCGGCTTGATCTGAACTCGGGGGCTTCGGTCCCCTTTTTGCCTCCCCTTGAACATAAGCTGTTCTGTGCATTTCTGCTAATCCCAAGCGATTCAGCATTGGGGCTGCAGGGTCGGTTTGAATTGCTTTTACCTATTCGTCCTATCGAGGCAGGGGCCGTACACCAGTTTCAGTAGTAACTGTCATTCTGTTCCATCTCACCCAACCAGGAATAGATTCCGCCCAGCAGCATGAACACGCTGTCCATGATTACGGATAGATGTCGAACGTTAACATGCCGCAACTCTGGAAGCGAGGTCTCGCCTTTCTTAGTCGTAGGATATCGAAATGCGAAAGAGCCAGGATCGACCGTGTCCATTTGGCGGATGAAGTCTTCAATTGCTGGTAGCTCTTTGTCGTCTTCACGAGAGTCGAGTTGTTCCAACAACCGCCTAAGTTCACTCCACAGCGGTATGAGACCATGGTGATGATCGGTGATGGCTTCTTTGCCGGCCAAGCGACGGGCCAGTGGCAGGATGAGCTTCAGTTCAAGTTCCAGTCCTTGCCGGTACAGGAACACCAAGGGATAGATCACACTGTCGAGCGATGCCTTCCGATGGGCGAGCGCATCTACCAGTGCATCAGCAGCGTCTTTGTAGCCGGCTGCGTAGATATCCCAAGGGAAATAGGTCCAGCCCAGCATGGCGTTGTTGTGCCAGTCCTCTCCCTGGATGAAAAGCTGCTGGCCGGCAAAGTCCGATGGCGATTTCATTCTTGCAAGAGGGTCTACGTCTTCTGCTGCGTCGTCTTCTTGGTTCTGCATGGCGCTCTCCCATGGATTTGTTCACGGCCAAAATTGGCCTGGGTTCTCAGTTCATCGGAACGCCGTAGCGTTTGAACAGTGCCTCGAAGAAGGCTTTGACGTCGGCTTTCGCCGTTGGCTCTTGTAATTCCGCTGCTCCGAATCGAAAGACTTCATAGCCGGCTAGTTTGAGTTCCCTGTCAGCCTTGACCATCTGCGAATAGCGCTGCACGTCGGCGCTGCCAGTGGAATCTGCATAGTGATGCTTGCCGTCCACCTCGATGACGACACGCACGCCTTGCGGCAGCAAGAGCAGAAAGTCCATGCGAAACCGCAGAAGGGCATCCGGACCCCGCTCTTTAACAGTCCGAGGGTCCAGTGTAGCCAGACCTCTGGTAGCAGCGCTGGCAAGAGCGGCACTGCACTGCGAAACCCTTCGAAGAAAGCTTCAAACAACAGTGTCTGTGGGGGGGAGCTGCGTGGCAAGCTGGCTTTGAGGCGTGCATACAGGGAGCGCTTAGCCATGTTGGCGTCGCCGATCTGCTCTGCTTCGCTCCACCACTGCTGCAGATCGTTCCAACGCAGCCCATCGTTGCCGATGGGCCGATCATAGACAAGCACCTTGTCCGCATTGGTAACGATCTCGACGTCATTATCCAATGCGTCTCGAAAGCGCAGGTCGGGCTTGTCGGGCGAGGCGAAGATGAGATTCTTGGGACGACCTTTTGTCGTCGTGTGTAGTGAGACTACGGAGAATATCGGGTAGCCACCTTCAGAACCGGTTTCGCGCAACTCGACGCCGCAACTGCGCAACAGTTCGTTAACGCAGGCTACGAAGTGGCGTTGTGCGGTTTCGTCAGGGCGAACATCAGCGGAAGCGAGTCCCTCAAGAAACAGGGCAAAGCGCCGATCCGATGCGTCGTACGCACCCAACTGATCAAACAGGACTTCTGCTGACCAGTCCTCAGGATTACAATGGACATGCTGCTGGATATCAGCACGCAATCCCTTGGGCTTTCCGCCAAGCAAGGCTATCCAGTCGTCAGTATCCAGAATCCAGAGCCGCTCAAGCAGTTCGTCGAATCTACGAGCGTCCCTATACAATTCTTCGCTATTGAGCCTGCGTGCAACCTCGTGCCGATACCGCTTCGGGATAGGGGGATATGAACTGTCGCTCCAGAGAATGTCCTGAATCCGGTTGCGCGTGGCGGCGCTGGGAGGGTGGCGGATCAGTAGCTTGCGGGCGACCGCCGGCAGTTCCGTATCCGCGAGCGCGTTGAAGCTGGCGGTCATGCGTTCACGCTTGGAGCCATCTGGGGTGGGGGCAGGTAGATCCAACTCCTCGCAAAGAACTGGCAACATCGTATGTGTACCGACATCTTTGAGGCCAGTCACCAGTGGTTCAAGCAAATTGCGAAGTTGCACATAATCCATGGGAACCTATTATCCTAAAGGGCGACTCAATCTCGCAACACCATAACGCACAGCAATGTGTCTATTTCTTGAATGTATCCTGCCGCTATTGTGGGAGCGGCATAAATTTATTGTGTAGGTTTTTCAATTGCTTCCGATAAATGAAGCGTTATTCGGATCGAGCAGAAGCCGCACCTTGATAAATTTCCGACCCACAGCCTGCCGAACAATTCCACTCCTGTGTGATGTAATGCCAACGTCACGCCACACCAGACACAGTAATTAGACTTCAAAACGCTTGATTGCGTCCGGCCGAGAATAGTTTTATCAGAGATGAATAGCAGGTGGAGCAGGCTTTTGCGTCTCCGTTTCGCGGACCGAGCTGTTCCAGGTTCGCTATCCGCTCATTCCTAACGGAACTGGTCATCGCCAGCCTTACATCCCTGACGCCTACGGCCCGGCCTCCAGCTTCGGGCCTGCGCGCTTCGCTTGCATGCGGTCGGCACACACAGGCGACCGTTGCCTGTCCAGCCATCTTTCCTGACTTCATCACCTTGTCCGCGACTGAAGCCTGTGTCCGCGTGCCGTCAAGGCGCGCCAGGCCGTGTCCTCAACTGCGCCTGCGGGCCGTACCAACCTGACGCTTTCCTCCTTGACGGCCCACGTCCGTGGGTTCCTGACCGTCGCGGGCGATGAACTCAGGAAAGACGGTGGCAACGAGGCCAACCGGGTTCTTCGTGCCGACCGCACCGAACAGCCGAAAGGCTGGGCTCCGAATCTTGGAATCCGGTATGCGGTTTGAACAGCAAAACCTTTTTGTCAGGAGAAAGACCATGCAACTCTCATCCCGTTTCGCTTCCCGTTCCCCGGTGCTGCGCAGCGACTCCCCACTGTCCGATGACCAGATCAGGGCCGTGGTTCCGTCCATTTATGCCGAGGCACCCCATCAAAGCCGTTCAGAACGCTATAGTTACATCCCCACCGCAGCGGTGCTGACGGAGCTACGGAAAGAAGGATTTCAGCCCTTCATGGTCACGCAGACCCGCGTGCGCAATGAAGACCGCTGCGACCACACCAAGCACATGATTCGCTTGCGCCATGCCAATCAGGTGAATGACAGCATTGCCAATGAAATTATTTTGCTGAATTCGCACGATGGTACAAGTAGCTACCAAATGCCGACGGGCGCGTTCCGCTTCGTCTGCGCCAATGGTTTGGTGTGCGGCGATACCGTGGCCGATGTTCGCATTCCGCATAAAGGTGATGTGACCGGGCAGGTCGCCGGCGCGCCTGACTGGTCTCTGCTAGGTATCGAGCATCTCGAACACCTGCCGGGCATACGCTGGAAGCTGCACAACCTATCGCAATTGCAGAGGACCAACGTCAAGAAGTTTACAGAACAGGCTGATGCACTGTTTGCCAAGTTGGCTTCTACGGTTTCGGGTGCTGTTGAGCCATCCAGCGTGGTGATGGATTAAGCATGAATATCCTGTATCTTCTCAAGGATTGTACTTGGTGCTAATTCGCCAGTACCATGAGTGCGCGGCTCTTCCGTTCAATGAGATCATCAGGAGGGACTGAGGCCGAGGAGGAACATTATGTTCTTCTGTTACAGCTAGGTTTGGTATTTCATGATAAAAAAATTCATAGCACTAGGAAAGAGATTAAGGCGGTTTGGGAAACACAAGCAGCACAACAGTAGATGCGTGAATATTCAAAGTGGCTATCGCCATCAAGGCCGATTGGTGCCGTCACCGAGTGTGGAATCAGACGCTGGGGGAAAGGCTGGGGCATGATGTTGAGGGCTCTAGCCCGACTTTCGCTATTCGCGCCCTGAAGGCACTGTTTTCCATTGATTTTTGACGCGGTCTCTATTATAAAATAAATCGTTGATTTTCCCTGTGAGTGTGCCGTTGGAATCGTGAAACCCGCTTGTAGTGAAGATCTTGGTCCTTGGCAGCGAGGGAGCGAGTCGTATCACTATCGGTTGCTTCACGGCCGGAATAAGCACGGCTGTTTTCCACGCCCTACCACGTATTACAGAAAAAGCGGAAAGAGCGTATCAACGCGAAAGGGTGATCTGCTTGATCCTGTTTATCGTTTCGACGGATCAGCAGCAGCCTGCTGTCTCCAGAACTCCGGTATGTCCGAATGATAGCGGCGCATAATCAAGTTTGCCACCAGTCCGCTCCAGCCGGTTTGATGAGCAGCCCCCAGGCCTTGGCCCGTTTCGCCGTGAAAATATTCATGAAACAGTAGCAGGTCGCGCCAATGCGGATCGGTCTGATGTGGACTGTCGACAGGAAAGGCCGGAATCAGGTCGGATTCATCGCGGCGGAAGATATCTGCAAGCCGCTCGGCCAGCAAATTGGCGGCGTATTTGAGATTAATCTCGTAGTCGTTCAGGCAAGGTGCCGGAAAAGTAAAGGCGTCGCCCAGATAACGATACATTTTTTCGATAGCCTGAACCAATAAATAGTTGGTTTGCATCCATATCGGCCCACGCCAGTTGGAATTTCCGCCGAATAGTCCAGAGTCGGATTCCCCTGGCACATATCGGATGACGGCGTTGCCGATACCGGGAATATGGCCCAGATTCCGGTCCGTGGCATGGCGTTTGGAGACGCTGCGCATGCCAAACGGGGAAAGAAACTCCGATTCGTTAAAAATACGCGGCAGCATTTTCACCAGCATGGAAGGGGCGACCACCGACAACAAGTGCTCCCCGCGCTCATTCGTATCTGTCGGGCAGGCGCAGATGATGCTTCCGTCAAACATGCCGCCTTTATGCTCCCAGAGGAGCGCATTGAAGCGGGCACAATTTGCAAGCAGCCGCGCGTCTATCACCTCGCAGGCAAATAGCGGAATGATGCCAACCCAGGAAAAAACGTCGATACGATGTATGTCGCCATTCGGTTCGACCACGAGATCCTTGAAGAAGCCATCCACATTGTCCCATAGCGATACGCCCGCACCGGTATGACCGGCAATCGTATTGGCAATCGCCAAAAACTGGCTGTAGGACTGAATTGCAATATTTTCATAGGCTGGGTCTTCAACGGCGATTTCCAGTGCCATCACCGTGAGTTGCAGGGAAAACATCGCCATCCAGCCGGTAGCGTCGGCTTGCTTCAACGTATAGCCAGGCGGCAACGGCCGGGAGCGATCGTATACCGAAATGTTGTCCAACCCGAGAAAACCGCCTTCGAACACGTTCATGCCGGCGGTATCCTTGAGGTTGATCCACCAGGTGTGATTCAGCAATAGCTTGTGCAGCACGCGTTTGAGAAAAGCAGTATCGCCTTTGCCGCGCTGTACCCGTTCCGCGCGAAATACCTTGAGCGCGCCCATCGCCTGCACTGGGGGATTCACGTCGCCAAACGCCCATTCATAGGCCGGAATCTGGCCGTTGGGGTGCAGATAGTTTTCATTCAGCAGCAGTTCGATTTGCTCTTTCGCAAAATCAACATCGACGAGCGCCAGCACTGGGCAATGGAAGGCGAGATCCCAGGCGGCAAACCAGGGAAATTCCCAAGTGTCCGGCATGGAAATAACGTGGCTTGCCTTGAGATGACTCCAGTTGTGATTGCGTCCGTGCTTCCTCGACGGCGATGGGGTTGCTCCGTCGCCTTTCAGCCAGTCGGAGACATCATAGTGAAAGAACTGCTTGTTCCATATCATGCCCGCTAATGACTGGCGCAGGATGCGTTTATCCTGACAGGTAGCATCAGGTAACAAGGTCTTGAAAAAACCATCCGCTTCGGCGCGACGTTGAATAAAAATCTGATCCTGGTCTGCGAATGGCTGAGGCAGGGGTGCGGCCGACAGCACCAGGTCGATTATTCCGGTCTTGCCTGGCTCAATAGTGAGTCTGTGCATTGCACCGAACTTGGTTCCCTGCTGTGCCGGATTCACTGCCGTATGTTCACCATCCACCAGGTAGCGATGAAATGCGTCTTTGACATAAGGCCCTGCATTGGGCGCCCCCCACAAGCGGGAGCTATTGCTCTCATTTTCGGTATAAAGGAGGTTGGCGTGCTGCTGCCCGTAGAGGTTGTAATTTCCGAGTGCTGGATGCTCGGCCATGACTGCCCAGGCGGCGCCGTCGGGTGCGGGCATGGCGTGCAAGACCGGTTTCACTTCATCTTTTCCCGACCACGACCAATAATTTCGAAACCAGAGTTGCGGCAACAACCACAGGATAGCTTCATCCGGTCCGCGATTACTGGCGAGTATGCGGATGCGTAACTCGTCGGGAGATGCCTTTGCGTAGAATACTTCCACATCCCAATAGCGTCCATCCGCGAAAGCGCCGCTATCGATCAGGCCAAAAGGGGGATCCTTGCGGGAACGGCGAGCGTTTTCATCCACCAGTCGAGCATAGGGGAATGGGGACTGGGGATATTTATAGAGGTAATGGAGCCAGGAATGCGAAGGCGTCGCGTCAAGATAGAAATAGCATTCTTTTACATCTTCGCCCCGATTGCCCTGGTTGCCGGTAAGGCCGAAAGCGCGTTCTTTGAGAATGGCATCCTTGCCGTTCCAGAGCGCCAGCCCGAAACAGAGATGCTGTGCCTCGTCCGAAATTCCACCAAGGCCGTCCTCATTCCAGCGATAGGCGCGGGAACGGGATTGGTCGTGATCAAAATATTCCCAGGCGGTGCCGTCCGGACTATAGTCTTCTCGAACCGTGCCCCAGGCGCGCTCGGATAGATAGGGTCCCCACAAGCGCCAAGCTTCTCTGCCTTGCCGCTGATTCTCCAGCCGCTGCCGTTCGGCATCCAGTTTCGTGGACATTGACATTACTCCTCTTCTTTTGCCGTGCTTTCTTTCCCCACCGATCGAGCACGCTCCAGCTTGACCCAGGCTTCCAGCACGCAGGCCACGCTCCATGCCTGTGACGGGGCGCCACGCGACGCATGAGGCGGTTCGCCGTCGAAAATTTCCGATATTGTACCCAGCCCCGCATCCAGCAGGTGATCACGAAAGGGAGCCAAGCGGGATTGAGCCATCTCGGCGTCGCCCGTGACCCGGTACTCCGCCATCGCATAGTGGGGCAATAGCCAACTCCAGGCCGTACCCTGATGATACGCGGAATCTCGCTCCCATACCCCGCCTCCATAGCGGGGACGGTAACCGGGATATTCCGGGGACAATGAGCGTAAACCGTAAGAAGTGAGCAAATGCCGCTTTGTCTCGGCCACCACCCGCGCCTGCGCCTGTGACGCAAGCGGGGAGTAGTGCAGGGTCACCGCCATGATCTGGTTGGGGCGCACGCTGCCGTCATTTCCCTCCGGACCGTCCAGCACATCGTACAAACCCGCGTCCGGCTTCAGAAAACGGGAGAAACCGGTTTGCGCATGCGCAGCCAGCGTTTTGAAGACTTGATTCTTTCTTTCCAGCAAGCGGCTGAACTCCGTCATGCACATAAGCGCGTTGAACCATAGCGCGTTGATCTCCACCGGTTTTCCGCATCGCGGCGTGATCACCTGATCGTTCACCTTGGCATCCATCCAGGTCAGTTGCATGCCGGGTTCGCCCGCACGCAACAGGCCATCCGCAGAGTCGACAATGATACCGTGGCGGGTGCCGCGCACATGCCACTCCACCATCGCCTGGAGTAAGGGATAAATTTCCCGCAGTGCCGCGATGTCATGGCTGGCGGCGATATAGGCGCGCCAGGCCTCGAAGTACCATAGCGCACCATCGACAGTATTGTATTGCGGTAGTCCGCCACTATCCGGGAATGTATTCGGGAGCATGCCCTGATCGATAAAACGGGCAAACGTCATGAGGATGTTCCGGGCAGAAGCATGGCGTCCGGTAACAAGCATCAACCCTGGCAGCGCGATCATCGCATCGCGTCCCCAGTCGCTGAACCAGGGGTAGCCCGCGATAATCGACTCTCCGCGCTTCTGCTTGTTTCCCTCTTGCTCCTTCAATGGCCGCACTATCGGGAAACTGTCTGCGGTCACGACAAGTTGATGAATCCACGGCGGTGCACAGCGTAATTCCGGTGTTTGCGCCACGGCGGTAGCCAGTCGCGTGGCATCATGAGTGCAGCGGCGCAACAGCAGGGTATCGCAGTGCGGCGGAGAACCATCCGCCAAGGTCGCGATCAGGCCGCTCCATTTAGTGCTCAACTGCAAACGCAAATGTGCGGCACAAAAGTGCGCGTCGCGGTCCGGAAGCCCCCGCTCGCGTTCCCGCGGAAGGTCAAAATCCTTGATCCACTGATGCCTGCGGAAGAGTTGGCCATCATGGGTATGAAAATGCAGCGGCGGTCCACCGGGGTGCCTGACGCTGATATGCTTTTCGTCGCCTTCAATTGCAGGGACGAATTTGTGCGGCTGGCTTTCGCCATGATGATCGCGGCTATTCACGAGCAGGTCGATGCCGAGATGCACGGGACGCTCTACGGCATGGATCAGGCGCCAGGCAATACAGGTGGTCTGCTCCTCCCGCTCCATCCAGATGCATTGCTCCAGAATCAGATCGCCAACGGCAAAGCGCCAGACCGGTATACCGCCATCCAGTCGGAACGATTCGATATGTATGAGTCCCTGGGGCTCAACCGCCCCACTGCCCCAACAATTGGTAAACAGCGGCCAGCTACGCTCGTTGTCATGCAGGGTGGCGTCGGCTTTGGCAAAAACCAGGCGACGGCCGAGAGGAGGATGTGCGGCAGCGATCAGGAGACCGTGATAACGACGTGTCAGACATTGCGCAATCGTGCCGCCAGCATATCCGCCGAGGCCATTTGCAAGCCACCATTCACGCTGGCTGGCTTGGTCAAGATCGCAGCAGATGGCACGGCCGAAGTGAACGAATTTGGGCAGCTCCATTTTCGCTACTTCAAGTGCATGAGGACTCCTTTCCGCTTGTGTCTTTAGTTCGCCTTCAGTTCGGCTGTCAGATGCGGTGCAATCACCTGCAACAGTTGTCCGAAAATCCTGGGATTTCCCGCAAGCACGTTGCCGCTCTGCAAATAAGAGTCGTTGCCTTCCATGTCGCCCACGAGTCCGCCGGCTTCGGTAATAAGAAGGCAGCCGGCAGCCATATCCCAGGGAGAGAGCCCGAATTCCCAGAAGCCGTCATAGCGGCCCGCGGCCACGTAGGCCAGGTCCAGCGCGGCCGAGCCTGGGCGGCGAATGCCGGCGACCCTGGGCATGATATCCTTGAACATCGCAAGATACGCTTCAGCATGCGTAAACTCGCGGAACGGAAAGCCCGTGCCAATCAGGGAATCAGCGAGCTGAGCGCGCTTGCTCACACGTAAACGATGATCGTTTAGATAGGCCCCCGCACCACGGCTGGCGGTAAATAGCTCATTGGCGGCCGGGTTGTAGACAACCGCCTGAAATAGTATATTTTTATGCATCAGTCCGATGGATACCGAATAATGCGGAAAGCCGTGGAGAAAATTGGTGGTGCCATCGAGCGGGTCGATAATCCATTGGTACTCGGACTTGCCCGGATCACCTTGAGCGCCGCTTTCTTCTGCTAGAATGGAATGATTCGGGTAGGCATCCAGCAGTACCCCGATAATAGCTTCTTCAGCCGCACCGTCCACTTCACTGACAAAATCGCTGTGCGCTTTACGCGAGACATGCAGCAAATCGAGATTCTGCGCGGCACGATTGATGATACTGCCTGCGCGGCGTGCGGCTTTTACCGCAATGGTGAGCATAGGATGCATTGGCTGGATTCAGAGTGGATGAGCGTGAATCTTAACCTAAATCCGGCAGTAAGGCGGGGTGGAGTGCTCGATCTGTCCTGTAACGGTTCAGCTCAGCGGGCAAAGTGAAGGTCAAGTGGCACAAAAAGTCTTGCTCTGCACCCCAAAAACCGCCCACTCCACCCCGTCCAACTGCCGGATTTAGGTTGAACTGAAATGAGCGATCAATTGCCTTATCCGGACTTGATATGAATCTTACCGATCCACTTGACAATGTTCGCGTGGTATTAAGCCATACCAGCCATCCGGGCAATATCGGCGCGGCGGCGAGAGCAATGAAGACGATGGGGCTGGATTCGCTCTATCTGGTGAATCCCAGGTCGTTTCCCGACAAGGAAGCGGAAAGACGCGCCGCCGGCGCGTGGAGCGTACTCAATAATGCCAAGGTTTGCCGGAATCTTGACGAGGCTCTAAGCGGCACGGTTCTGGCGGCGGCAATTACCGCGCGCCAGCGCGATCTTTCGCATGAAGTTTTTGATGCCCGCCGGGGAGCGCAGGAACTGCTCCGTCATGCTCGGCAAAATCCGGTAGCACTGGTTTTTGGTACGGAAATGTCCGGTCTCACTACGCCGGAAGTGAGCAAGTGCCAAATTATCCTGCATATTCCCGCGAATCCCGAATATTCCTCCCTTAATCTCGCCAGCGCAGTGCAATTGATGGCGTATGAATTACGTATGGCGCTCCCATCGATCGAGCCTGTATCAACGGCTGGCGTGCCAGCAGGCTTTGATGAAATCGAATTACTTTACCATCACCTGGAGCGGGTCGCGATCAATAGCGGTTTTCTGGATCCGCAGCAACCAAAACGGTTGATGCAGCGAATTCGACGGATGTTTGCCCGTACCCACCTGGAAAAGGACGAAGTCAATATTTTGCGCGGTATGCTTGGTGCTTGCGAAAAACAGATGCAGGCAGCGCATCAGCGTATTTCTTCGAATGGTTCGACTGCTACTCCGGGAAATCTGGATTAGAACTTGTAGTCATCTGGCAGCCTGTCGGACTTCCCTATCTTCGCCCTCGTCCTTATCATCCAATTACTTTTGCCGCAATGCGCTCCGCAAGAACCAAGCCAGAGGTTATCAGGCTGGTAAAGGGGAGAAAAGTTGACAACGGTCAAGTTTGATTCAAATTAGCTGAACAAAATAGTTGACCGGGATGGAGGGGATTCATATACTTGACTAACGTTGTCGGGTATTAAGCCGATAACTCCGGCAGATGTTAATTTGGTATAAATCCTATTGGGAGCGAAAAATGCGATTAACGACTAAGGGGCGTTTTGCGGTAACCGCGATGATTGATCTTGCGTTGCACAGCGCGCAGGGGCCGGTTACGCTGGCGGGTATCAGCGAACGGCAGAAAATTTCGTTGTCCTATCTGGAGCAATTATTTGGAAAACTGCGTCGTAATAAGCTAGTGGGTAGTGTGCGCGGACCGGGCGGCGGCTATCGCTTGACGAAACCGATGAACGAGGTATCCGTAGTAGACATCATTTTTGCGGTGGATGAGCCGATCGATGCAACGCAATGCGGGGGCAAGGAAAATTGCCATAACGATCAGCGTTGTATGACCCACGACCTGTGGGCCACTCTTAATGCCAGGATACGAGATTATCTGGCATTGGTTACGCTGGATCAGCTCGTGGCAAATCCAAAGGTAAAGGATATTGCTGTACTGCAAGACATGAGGGCCTGCAAGAAATCTCATGAAACGGTTCTGGCTTGAGTGAGGGCTCATATCGACAAACGGCTCATATCGATGAAGGTGGAATCCGATCCAAACCAGATGTTCCAAAAATCAGTATTTGCCGGGAGCGGAGAAAGTGACTTACGCTTATTTCGACCATAACGCCACGACCGCGGTTGATGACGCAGTGCTGGATGCAATGCTGCCATATTTTCAAAAAGAGTACGGCAATCCTTCCAGTCGTCATGCGCCAGGTGTGGCTGCCCGCCGCGCAGTGAATCAGGCGCGGGAGCGGGTGGCGGATTCGGTAGGCGTGCAACCGGCGCAGGTTGTTTTCACGAGTGGCGGGTCGGAAGCGAATAATCTGTTCATCCAGGGAGCGGCAGGTTACCTGAAGCCGGCGCGAATTGCCGTGAGCGCGGTTGAGCATCCCTGTGTGATGCGATCCGCCCAGGCACTGGTCCGGAACCCGTATGGCTGGAATTTGCATCGGTTGACAGTAGATAGCCTGGGGCGGGTAGATGTGGCCGATCTGGATAATGCCTTGCCGGAACGGCAACCCGGCCTGGTATCGGTAATGCTCGCAAACAACGAAACGGGTGTTATTCAGGATGTAGCGGCGATTGCCGAGAAAGCGCGATCACTTGGCGCCTGGGTCCATACCGACGCGGTACAGGCGTTCGGCAAAATACCTGTGGATTTCGCTTCGCTCAATGTGCATGCGCTGACGTTGTCCGGCCACAAGATTTATGGACCCAAGGGCGCGGCGGCGTTGATTATCGATAAACGGTTATTACTTAAGCCCCTTATCTATGGTGGCGGTCATGAGAATGGGCTGCGCTCCGGTACTGAAAATGTTCCTGCCATTGTGGGACTTGGCGTGGCCTGTGGATTAGTCAAGGCAAGGATAGCGGAAAGAACGGGGCACATTTCGGCGTTGCGCGTCCGGCTGGAGCAAGGGTTGGTTGAGATGGGCGCTGTTATTTTCGGGTTAGGCGCCGCGCGTTTGCCCAATACCTGCTATTTTGCATTGCCTGACATCGAAGGCGACACGCTGGTCGTGCGCCTCGACAAAGCAGGTTTTGCAGTCGCAAGTGGAGCGGCTTGCTCCAGCGTAAATCCCGGCAGAAGCCATGTCCTGGACGCGATGGGGGTGGAATCCGCCTTGGCGCGCTGTGCGGTGCGTGTAAGCTTGGGCGGTGACAATTCAGCGACACAGGTGGAGGATTTTCTTAAGGCCTTAAGTAGCGTGGTTCAGGAATTAAAGCAAATGAACATGGCCTCGATTTGAGTACTACCTTGATTATGGATGGGCTCCTGGTGGGATTTATGGTCGAGCGCGGATCACGGCATTTGTCTTGAATGCCGGTCTCTTCCGGGTCCGCCCGTATCGTAGTCTTACAACTGCAAACTGCAGAATGAGTCGATGCTTAGCCTATCAGGTGAAAAGATGATTGACGGTATATTTTCCGTTCTCGCCGGAGGCACCAGGAAGCGTTAAACGGGGAAATATTGTCTTCCGGGAATAATTGAATAATCTTATCCGTTATCTGACTATTTATGGTTATACTCTGATCTCATCCAGAGGGAATCGATGCCTCACTGATTCTCGGAAGTTCTAATCAACCGTGTCATTTCACTTAATTATCCAATCGTGAGACATAATTATTCTACTTCCCTCCTGTTGTTGATATGTATAGCGCTGCTATCGGGTTGCGCTACCACACGCCCGCACGATCAGAGTACAGAGTCGTTCGATCCGATCGATCCTTACGAAAGAATGAACCGCAAGTTCTATACGTTCACCGATGTACTTGACCGAAAGATCATGGAGCCGGTTGCCGATTTCTATATCGATTACCTGCCCAATCGTGCACAGCGGTCCGTCGGGAATTTTTTCGACAATCTCCAGTATCCGAATGTCATTCTGAATGACTTCCTGCAAGGCAAGTTGCGTCAGGGATTTCGGGACAGTCTTCGTTTTGCCATCAATTCGACCATTGGCGGCGTTGGACTCTTCGACATGGCGTCACCTATGGGTTTGGCGCAGCACGACGAAGATTTTGGGCAAACGCTGGGGGTATGGGGTGTTGATGCAAAAACCTATCTGTTTGTTCCTCTGCTTGGCCCCAGCAGTAACCGCGATGCACCTGGGATTCCTGTCACCGTCCTCACCAATGTCCTCTTTTGGACCGGTATTTTCGTAATCGGCGCACCTGTTACCGTGCCGCTTGGCGTTCTCGGTGCCATTGACAAGCGGGCGAGGCTGGCCGGCCCCATGCGCATTCGTGACCAGGCAGCGCTGGAGCCTTATCTCTTTGTGCGCGATGCGTACTTGCAGCAGCGGAAGCACGTGATATATGACGGAGAGCCGCCACCCGAAGCTTACGATCAACCCGCCGAGGATCAGTCTGAGGATAAATCTGCCGATAAATCGACGGATAAATCTGTGGATAAATTATAGTAGCACCAAAGGTACCCAGGGGTGTTTGCGCGATGATATCGCAAACACCTCATCTTCCAGGCCGGGTTTCGCGCGATTATTCACCCGGAGGCGGATATTCAAAACATGAGCGAAGTCGACCCCCGAGTTGTGCTTGCCGTCCCTCCGGCGGGCCTCGTTCGTCTTACACACATCATTTATTTACTGCATGGTTTCAGCGTCCTGATGGGTATTCTAGGGCCGGCGCTTATCATTGCGACATTTCTCAGCGGCTGGCCTTCAATTATCGCTGTGATCCTTAACTATTTGAAGCGTAAAGAAGTACGCCACACTTATCTTGATTCCCATTTCCGCTGGCAAATACGGACGTTCTGGTATGCGTTGCCATGGTTGGCCATTGCGGCAATGCCTTTTGCGACAGTCATCGGTATCACATTTGCATACATACTCGCGGTAGGCACCGGTATCTGGGTCATCTACCGCGTCAGGCGCGGCTGGATGGCTCTTAATGAGGGCAGGTCCATGCCGCTCTGAACCGGCATCCCATCGGATCGAAACATTCCCCGATCCGCTACACGTCCTCAATTCAAGTTTGTACGGTGGGCTGGGTATGCTCGACTCGTTTATCCCATCCATTGATGGTTTTACTGCCATCATGGTCACCCCGAGCTTTCTTCCACTGATTTGATCCACGAGGCCTCGTACCTATGTGTGTCGCCGTACAGAACCACCTGTTCTCGGGCATTAACATCTCACCAGCCTAAGCTTTCAATAGCAGAGATGGTGTCCTGGAAACGAGCCCAAAAACGTCAATACATCGCGGCTAAACGCATACTCTCGGCTATGCATTGCGAGACGTATTCTTCCGATACGACAACCGATACTGGGATTTATCATGCCTCCGCCTCAAAGCCCCAAGCAGAACAGAATGCTGGCAGCACTTTCCCTTGCGGACTACACACATCTGCTACCTCTCCTTGAGCTGGTATCGATGCCGGCGGGTTACGTAATTTATGAGATTGGGCTCCCCATAAGGTATCTATATTTTCCGACGACCTGCATCGTCACGCGGCTGTATGAGACTGAAAACGGCGCGTGCACCCAGATCGGCATCATCGGTAATGAAGGCGTGGTCGATATTTCTGTTCTTTTTGGCGGCGAGAGCAGCCACGCTCGCGTGATAGTGCAGAGCACAGGTGAAGCTTATCGGATCAAAACTGGCTTATTAAAAAGTGAATTTGAGGCGGGAACCGAGCTACGACATTTCCTCCTGCGTTTTGCACATGCGCTGATGATCCAGACGGAACAGATAGCGGTTTCAAATCGATATCATACTGTCGATCAGCAGCTTGCCTACTTTCTGCTGATGAGCCTGGACCGCCTCTCGGGCAATGAGCTTCACATCACGCATGAACAGGCTGGGATTATGCTGGGAGTACGCCGGGAAAGCGTAACGGTAGCAGCGAACAAACTACACATGGCCGGCGCGATTCATTGCAGACGAGGCCACATCGCGATAGCGGACCGCAATCAACTGGAAGCCAGCGCGGGCGAGAACTACAAGATCGTAAAAGAAGAGTATGAGCGGTTGCTGGAAACTTATGTATCGTCTGCCACCCATTTTGGACGGCTTCCCGAGAAACAATTCAAGCGGTTTTTCCAATCAATCAAGTAGGTCACGAATTTTCCCGAACACGACAGTTGCGCCTTGGAGAAAGGAAACAAGGCATCTACGGTCGAGTATGAGGTCGGGGGAAAGAATGCTCAACCCCTGGCAGCTTGTCGGACCTAAAGGAATTGGCTGCAAAAGCATCTGGCCGGTTCATATTTCACCGCTTATTCAGCCAATAGAATAACTATTAGCCTTCAAAATCCTCAAAATCTGCTCTCGCCCAGTCACTTTTTCGCTGCGATTCTTCAAGCCCGACAGGCTGCTAGTGTGCGGTTTCGCACAGACCTGCTACCTGAGGCATGGGACTATTCACGCTGATTCAACCTAAATCCGGTAGTTGACCGCTCATTTAATAGATCAGCGTCATGATTAATAACAATATTTCATCTTATTTGACGCTCACCTTCCGAGTGAGGCCGCTACGGGGTGAATTGCACAGTTTTTGGGGCACATGGCTGCGTTGCAACTTCTTGGAATGGAACGACCATTCCGCGTCGTTGCGCCTTGTCCTGCACCCCAAAAACCGTACACTTCACCCCGTCCAACTACCGGATTTAGGTTAATTAAACGTGTGGGATATCCGAAAAAAATGAACGTGAAGAGCTGATAACGCTTCCCGCGATCAAGAATGGAGATCTACCATGAAAAGACTGGGTTTTCTGATGTTTGGCTTAGGGTTGACCACGGGAAGCGTTTTCGGCCAGAACGATTACGACACCCGCTCGGCAGATCCGCAATCGCAGGATGCTGTCGTTCGCGCTCAGACCGTGCGCGAAACACGCGTTACCCGGCCCGAACAGCAGAAGAATGAGCACGACCGTTCCAGCGAATTTGCTGCCCCGAACGCGATGCCTTCTTCACCCGCTTTTGAAAATCAGCCCGACAAGGGAAAGACACTGGGATTCGAATTTTATCGTGATCCCCTGAACGCGAAAAAGCCGATGCAGACCTTCGAGGAAACCATGAAAGCCGATGTAGCCGCTCGCCCCAAGGTCATGAAAACACAGCGTGAGCTTCTCCTGCGGCGATACGATTTAAACCCCCGGCTCGATAAAGAAGCAAAAATGTCGCGCGGCAAACCTCTGGCTGTTGGGCCTACGGCGCGTCTACCGGCGGGAATGACCTGGCAAAAATTAGCCGACATGTCTCCGCCGGAAATACGGGTAAAAAATATGTTTCCGTATCCGGCGTTACCTCACCCGAAACAATCCCCAGGGGGACAAGTCTTCACCCAGGCTCAGATCGACATGTTTCCACGCTTGGAGCGGTTTGACATCGAACATGATTTGCCCGAAGCATTTCTTCCGGAGTTCCCTCCGGCCATGTTTCTTCAGAACCGGCCTGAACTAGGGGATGTCTCGCGGGGCGAAGTGGTATCGATCAACAATTATTATCGCCTGTTCAAGGATATTCTGACGCCAGTACAACTGGATGGTCTGAGGATGCTGCTCACCCCTTTCCCGCAGGAAGAATTCAACCCGACGGACGATCGCAAAAGTGCTCAACCCAGCCTGGGAGTGACTTGTCTCGACTGCCATGTAAATGGTCATACGACAGGGCAGTTTCATCTTAGCCCCGATATCCGGCCCGAGGAGCGGCGTTTTCGTCTCGATACGGTCAGTTTGCGCGGGTTATTCAACCAGCAGATTCATGGTTCTAAGCGCAGCCTTCGTTCGGTGGAAGACTTCACCGAGTTCGAATTCCGTACCGCCTACTTCAATGGAGACGCGATCCATTCGATGAAAAAGGGCCTTACGATATTCGATCGAATTCACGTGAGTCATATGGCGCAGCTTCAGAATATGCTGGATTTCCCCCCCGCGCCAAAACTCAATACGCAAGGTCGGCTCGATCCGTCCAAAGCGACCGCACATGAACTTCGCGGTGAAAAAGTTTTTTTCGGGAAGGGGCAGTGCGTGAGCTGTCATCAGCCGCCCTCTTTCCTTGATCAGCAAATGCACGACCTGAAACTCGAACGCTTCGTAAACGAGCCAGGAGACGGGCCAATAAAGACCTTCACGTTGCGAGGCATCAAGGATAGCCCCCCTTATCTGCATGATGGCCGTTTGCTGACCCTCGAAGATACGGTTGAATTCTTCAATCTCGTGTTGCAGCTCAAACTGACCGATGAAGAGAAATCCGACTTGGTAGCTTATATGCGTCAACTATAGTTAACGCTTTGCAACTTCGGGCGCAAGAGAAATCAGCGGAACGCATCCTTAGAATTTTATGGCTGGAATATAAACGATCGATGTAAAGATGACGACATAATCAGGGAGAGGACTCATGAGTATTTCTGCTGCAACTGCAACTCCAAACCGAAAAGAAGTCGTGTCATTTAGTGGCGCATCTATTCGTAAATCGACAAAATTGGTGCGAAAGGCCGTATTCCCCGTGGCGGGGCTCGGCACGCGTTTTCTGCCTGCAACCAAGGCGGTAGCTAAAGAAATGTTGCCAATCGTGGATCGGCCACTGATTCAATATGCGGTGGATGAAGCAGCGGCGGCAGGTATCGAAGAGATCGTTTTTGTCACTCATCGCAGCAAGCGATCTATTGAAGACCATCTCCATCGTGCGGTGGAACTGGAAAACGAACTGGCTTCACAAGAGAAACATGCGTCATTGAAGATGTTGCGGCAACTCACACCCAACGGGGTCCGTTTCACTTTTGTGCGCCAGGAAGAGCCCAGGGGACTGGGACACGCGATTTTATGCGCCCAGCATCAAATCGGGAACGAGCCTTTTGCTGTGCTGCTTCCGGATGATCTGATTGATGCCCAACCCCCTGTACTGGCGCAGATGATTTCCCAGTACGAGCAAGCACCGAGCAGTCTCGTGGCTGTCCGGACGGTGCCCCGCGAAGACACCTGTCATTATGGAATTGTGGACGCTTTCGGGGAAGATGCCGAAAGCCGCACCATGAAAATTCGAAACGTAGTGGAGAAGCCTTCGCCCGATGTGGCCCCGTCCAACTTGGCCATCGTAGGTCGTTATATTCTTTCGCCCACGATTTTCGAATGCCTCGCAAATCTGGACCCTGGGGTAGGGGGAGAAATCCAGCTTACGGACGGCATCGCGCGTCTTCTCAAACTGGAATCCGTGGTGAGCTACCGTTACCAGGGCAGGCATTATGATTGCGGCAGCAAGATAGGTTTTTTGGAAGCCACGGTAGCGTATGGTTTGCAGCATCCCGAGGTAGGCAGACAATTCCGGGAAGTGATACTGCGAGTAGGGCGTGAACTCGCGTCCGAACGTTCCTATCCATCGAATCTCGCTATCGACAAGCCTGCTGCTCGTTCGGTAGTGTTGAAGAGTGCCTCAGCCTGAACAATCCAGAGTAGACCTCTGCATCAGTGTTGACTGTGGTGAGCGACGTGCTTCTGATGTAGCTGTTCAGAAACAAGCGGGCTCAAGAAAAGCTAACATCTCAACTCATGGGAACCAGGTTGACTACACATCCCGATTGTTGTCGCTGGTTCCGATAGCCATCATTTCGCCGAAACGTATGGCTCGCATGGGCGTCCAAAGTGAATTAAATTGCATTGTATTTTTGGGAAATAACATCACCACCGTTGAGCCTAGCTGAAAACGGCCCATTTCATCGCCTTTTCGGAACACCAGGTTTTGCGAATCGTACCGCCACTCGCGAACACGTCCAGGGCGTTTAGGATTTACGACACCATGCCACGTCGTGGCAATACTTCCAACGATAGTGGCGCCTACCAGCGCAAGCACAAATGGCCCACGTTCCGACTCAAATACACAAATCACACGCTCGTTGCGGGCGAAAAGGCTTGGAATGCCGCGGGCTGTAAGAGGATTTACGGAGAACAACACGCCTGGGACATATATCATACGAGTTAATCGGCCATCGCAAGGCATATGTACCCGATGGTAATCCTTAGGGCTCAGATACAGCGTCGCAAACTTACCTCCGCGAAATTTCTCAGCTAACTCGCTATCGCCGCCGACCAACGCGGTCGTAGAAAAATTATGCCCCTTGGCCTGAAATATTTGATCGCCGCGAATAACGCCTAGCTGACTTATACTGCCGTCGACCGGACAAACAAAGTCCGCTTGGGCCAGGGGCCGCTTTCCAGGGAGCAACGCGCGAGTAAAAAAATCATTAAAGGTCCTATAACTGTGAATATCCGGATTAATCGTTTCGTCCATATTCACATCGTAGCGCTTGATGAACCAGCGAATCAAAAATGCCGTCAGACGACCCGCGCGGGCGCTTGCAACCTTTCCGGCAAATACGGTAATTGCCTGCTTGGGTAGCAGATATTGCGGAAGAACCGAAAAAGACGCCTTGGACACTTTGGGTACCTTTGGAAGCCGGACGGTAATTATATTAGGTTGGGTAAATTAAGTCTTGCTAAAACGCCTTGTGGATTCCGTTTGTGCTCGATGGATCAAAAATATTTTGACCGCTCAATATTTTTTCGACACGGGTAGGCCATAAAAAATTCCCATCGGATTCCACACAGCGATATCGTACACCGGGCAAGTCATTTACCGTAAATGACTTGCCCAATGCTTAAACCTAAATCCGGTAGTTGACCGCTCATTTATAGATCGGTGTTATGATTAATAACAATATTTCATATTATTTGACGCTCACCTTCGGGTGAGGGCGCTACGGGGTGAATTGCACAGTTTTTGGGGCACATGGTTGCGTTGCAACTTCTTGGAATGGAACGACCATTCCGCGTCGTTGCGCCTTGCCCTGCACCCCAAAAACCGTATACTTCACCCCGTCCAACTACCGGATTTAGGTTAATAGGAGAAGCTTTTCAGGTACATCGTATTTTTTTCGGTAGTAGGGATTGGAGCCACGCTGATTTTTGGAAGCGCTTCAGCCGTTATCCGAACTGACCAATGGCGTGCCCAATATCGTCCAGATACATCTGGCGCCGTCTATCCTCGACAATAGCGAATGATGATTGACGGAAAAACTAACCCGAGCTCGCAATGGTATCCAAGTGCGCTTCGGTGCCATCCAGCAGTTGTCTTGTTTGTTCTTCCTGCTGCTGCAGTTCCCACATGTGGGCATAAGTACCGTTTGCTGCAAGCAGCTCCCAGTGGGTGCCACGTTCAATTATACTGCCGCTGTCCATGACCAGAATCTGGTCGGCATCCGCGATAGTGGACAATCGATGCGCAATGGTCAGTGTAGTCCGATCCACGGCAATACGCTTCAACTCTGCCTGGATGGCTTTTTCCGATTTTGAATCGAGTGCCGACGTGGCCTCATCGAAAATAATAATTTTGGGATTTTTCAGAATTGCGCGTGCAATCGCGACACGTTGTTTTTCTCCACCCGAAAGTTTCAATCCTCGTTCTCCTACGGTAGTTTCATACTTTCCCGGCAGGCTTTCGATGAAGTCGTGAATGTGCGCCAGCCTGGCGGCTTCGAGTACTTCTTCGCGGGCTGCATCCGGGCGCCCGTAGGCAATATTGTAATAAATACTGTCATTGAACAGCACGGTATCCTGGGGCACGATGCCCACCGCTGCACGCAGGCTTTGCTGAGTGACATCGCGAATATCCTGGTTGTTTATCAAAATACAGCCGCTGTTGATATCGTAGAAACGGAACAGCAGGCGGGCCAATGTCGACTTACCGGATCCGCTATGCCCGACCACTGCTACGTTACAGCCAGCCGGTATGTCGAAGCTCACATTAAACAGAATCTGGCGATTGGGCTCATAGCTAAAATTCACTTCCTTAAAGCGAACCGCTGCATGTCCAGGAATGAGATCGGCTGCGCCTGATTTGTCTTTTATCTCCTCATTCTCCGCCAATAAGCTGAACATTTTTTCCATATCCGCCAGGGAATGCTTGATTTCGCGATAAACGAATCCCAGGAAATGCAGAGGCATATATAGCTGGAGCATAAAGGTATTGACCAGTACGAGGTCGCCTAACGACATGGTGCCCTCGATGACGCCATCCGCTGCCAGCCACAGCAGCAGGGTGACACCGACCGCGATGATGGCACTTTGCCCGGAATTGAGCGCTGCCAGCGAAGTCTGGTTTCGCACGGCCGCAGTCTCCCACTTTTGCATATGCTCGTCGTAGCGCCGCGCCTCCCATGACTCATTGCCAAAATATTTGACTGTTTCATAGTTCAGCAAACTGTCTATGGCCTGGGTATTGGCTTTCGAATCCATGTCGTTCATGGTGCGACGAAAGATCATGCGCCACTCGGTAACGATCAACGTGAGTGCAATATAGGCAGCCAGCGTCGCAAAAATAACCACGGAGAACCAGATGTCGTATCTGGAGAGAAGAATAGCGGCTACCAAGCCGATTTCCAGCAGCGTAGGCAGAATGTTGAACAACATGAAGTTAAGCAGAAACGAGATACCTCGCGTGCCGCGTTCGATGTCGCGGGAGACGCCGCCTGTTTGACGCTCCAGGTGAAAACGCAGCGACAATGCATGCAAGTGGTTGAATACTCTGATTGCTACCCGCCGAATGGCGCGCTGTGTCACCTTGGCGAATACGGCATCGCGCAGTTCACCGAACAGCGTGCTGCACAGGCGCAGGATGCCGTAACCCAAGAGCATCAGAGCCGGCAGAACCATCAACGCGCGCGGACGGTCAAGCGCGTCTATGATTTCCTTGAGAATCAGCGGTACGGATACGTTGGCGAGCTTGGCCAGGATCAGCAGTGTCAATGCCGTGATTACCCGGCCCTTGAATTCCCACAGGTAGGGCAGCAAGGAACGAATGGTCTGCCAATCGTTGCGATTGTCGGATGGTTTTTCCAGGCGGGTGGGACGCATCAGTTATCTTCGGATGAAATGTCGAATGAGGGAATAAGTATAACGTGGTGCTGTCGCCAGTGATCTGACAGATGACCCCCACAGGCAAGTCGTTTCGCGTGCAAAAAAAAGGCGCCCGAGTGGGCGCCCTCATGTCATGCCTCGATAATTTCAGCGGCGTTTTATTACAGATTGATACACCAGATCAGCCGCTTGACGGCACCTCGTTCGCCCCTTCATCACCGTCCAGATCCACCGCGCCTTCCTTGAACACCCGGCTCGCGCGGATGTCTTCGGCTTCGATAGTCATCAGGTCTATTCGCGAAAGATTTTTCTTCGCCCCGGCGAACAGGCGATTGGCTTGGCGCAGACGCGCTCGATCCAGGGCATTACGAACGGAACGGGCATTCGCGAAATGCTCCAGCTTCATTCTTAACCCGATATATTCGCGGAAAGCTTTCTCGCCCTCCGGGCTGAAGCGGTAGTTTTGCGCAGCCAGCATGAGTTTGGCGATGGCAACCAATTCATCGGCGCCATAGTCAGGGAAGTCGATGTGATGCGCGATGCGTGAACGCATGCCAGGGTTACTATGGAAAAATTTATCCATCCGATCTTTGTAGCCAGCCAGTATTACAACCAGGTCTTCACGGTTGTTCTCCATGGTCTGTAACAGAATCTCTATCGATTCGGCACCATAGTCGCGTTCATTCTCGGGTTTGTAAAGATAGTAAGCTTCGTCGATGAATAGGACGCCGCCCATTGCTTTCTTCAATACTTCCTTGGTTTTAGGTGCGGTGTGACCGATATATTGACCCACCAGGTCATCGCGTGTGACGGAGACAAGATGCCCTTCACGCACATATCCCAAGCGATGCAGAATTTCGGACATGCGTAACGCCACGGTTGTCTTCCCGGTACCGGGGTTGCCGGTGAAACACATGTGCAGGCTGGGTGCCCCAGCCGTCAGGTCCAGTTTTTTGCGCAGGCGATCGACAAGCAACAGCGCAGCCGTCTCGCGAATACGCGTTTTAACCGGCTTAAGGCCGATCAGCTCGAGGTCCAGCTTGTCCAACACTTCCTTGATGTTGGAGTCGCGAAATTCCGCGGCCAGATCAACCGGATTATCATCATCCGAAGAGACAGGTTCTTTTGAAGGTTTTTTCACGTTTGATCCATACAAAATGGCCATACAAAGCTTGTACGGGGAAATTATAAACTTATGCGCGCCATTAGACGCCGCCTGTACTGCTTGCTATGCATCGAAATCAGTGTGGTGCTAATAGTGCTGCGAGCTCATCCGTCAGTCGAAAAGCTGCAGGGAAGAGGCAGAAGCCGACTGAGTGCTATTGCCACCCAATTCGTTCCTGCCTCCAATCAGCCCCTATCCGTCAAAAGGAGTAGGGGAGATCCTGATTAATACCGCTCGGCTTCCGGTTTGTCGGTTGCGTAGGAATGAATGGTATAGCGAATGCTGCGGCCTTCCACCTCCTGGCGTACCACGCCAAAGCCTGGTTCGGTTTTGGGACGGTTGACGATGTACGACATGGTTGGGCTCTCGACCCCACGAGTGGAGTTGAATGCCGTTACCCGTATGTAATGATTCGGGTAGGTTTTACGGCAGTCATTGATCTCTGCCAATATGCCGGCGGGATCCTTCAGATCGAACATCGGATTACCGAACATCTCCCAATAAGTGTTGCGTGGATGCGGGTCATCGGTGTATTCAATACCTATTGCCCAATTATTCTTCAGCGCATATTTAATCTGCGCCGAGATTTGTTTGTCCGTCAATGGGGGCAGGAAAGAAAACTGCCCCTGCGTGACGAGATTTCCTACATTGGTCATCATGGTTTATATATCTCCTTGAATATGATTAAACGCTGGCCGTGGTGGAAGGCACAAAATCGGCAGTATCAGTGGATTCGTAGTTGAAGGTGATGTCTTTCCAGGTATCCAGCGCTTGCTTGAGCGGCGTACACCATTTGGCAGCGGCTTCGAGAATCTTGGGGCCTTCGTTCACATAATCGCGACCTTCATTACGCGCCAAGACCATCGCTTCCAGCGCAACACGATTGGCAACAGCACCGGCTTGTATGCCCATCGGGTGACCGATGGTTCCGCCGCCGAACTGCAATATCACGTCTTCGCCGAGATAATCAAGCAACTGGTGCATCTGACCCGCGTGAATGCCACCTGAAGCAACTGGCATAACCTTGTTCAGAGAAGCCCAGTCCTGCTCGAAGAACAGGCCGGTTTCGAGATTTTTCGGAGTATGTGTGTCGCGCAATGTGTCGTAAAAGCCCTTGATCATGAGTGGATCGCCCTCAAGCTTCCCAACGACCGTACCTGCGTGTATATGATCCACGCCTGCCATACGCATCCATTTGCAGATCACGCGGAAATTCATGCCGTGATTCTTCTGACGCGAGTAGGTCGAGTTGCCGGCACGGTGCAGATGCAGAATCATGTCGTTATTGCGCGCCCATTTGGCCATCGACTGGATGGCCGTGTAGCCGATCACCAGATCAATCATAATGATGATCGAGCCCAGCGATTTGGCGAATTCGGCGCGCTCATACATTTCTTCCATCGTGCCTGCCGTGACGTTCAGGTAGTGGCCCTTGACTTCACCGGTCGCAGCGGACGCCTTGTTGACGGCTTCCATACAATACAGAAAACGGTCGCGCCAGTGCATAAAGGCCTGAGAATTGATATTCTCGTCGTCTTTCATGAAGTCGAGACCACCCTTGAGCCCTTCATATACTACGCGCCCATAATTACGTCCTGACAAACCCAGCTTCGGTTTGGTGGTGGCGCCGAGTAATGGGCGCCCGAATTTGTCGAGGCGTTCGCGTTCTACCACGATCCCGGTAGCGGGACCCTGGAAAGTTTTCAGGTAAGCGACCGGAATGCGCATGTCTTCCAGACGTAGTGCTTTTACGGCCTTGAAACCAAATACGTTGCCAATGATCGATGCGGTCAGGTTGGCAATGGAACCGCCTTCGAACAAGTCCAGATCGTAGGCGATGTAGGCGAAATACTGAGGCTCGTTCTTGGTGCCGGGCCCGGTGTTGGGCACCAGCTCGGAGCGATAGGCCTTGGCGCGGTAGAGCTCGGCAGCGGTTAACCGGTCGGTCCATACCACGGTCCAGGTTGCGGTGGAAGATTCGCCGGCAACAGCAGCGGCGGCTTCCTCATGGTCCACCCCTGGCTGAGGGGTAATACGAAACACAGCAATGACATCCGTATCTTTGGGTACGTAATCGGAATCCCAGTAACCCATTTTTTTGTAGGGCAGCACGCCGGATTTGTAGCGTTCCTTGCCGGTTAATTCTTCACTCATGTCGATTCTCCTCATAGGGGTAGATAAAAGTACTACAGGGTGAATTGTAACCCGAATTATCATAAACAACAGTCACGTGTTTTGATTGTTATGATAATCTTTATCTTATATGATTCCTCAAAATTGGCCTCGACAAAAACGACTATGCTACATCTCACTCTGAGGCAATTAAAGGTTTTCGAATCCGTTGCCAGCCACCTGAGTTTTTCGCGTGCGGCCGAAAGCCTCTTCCTGACCCAACCCGCGGTCTCGATGCAGATCAAGCAGTTGGAGCAAAGTATCGGTTTGCCGTTGTTTGAACAGATGGGCAAGAAAATCTATCTGACGGATGCCGGACGCGAACTTTATCATTACAGCCGCGCGATCTCCCAGCAACTGGCCGATATGGAACTGGCGCTCGATGAGTTGAAGGGTCTGGAGCGAGGCAAACTGAATATCGCGGTAGTGAGTACCGCCAATTATTTTGCCCCGCACCTGCTCGCAAGATTCTGCCAGCGCTATAGCGGCGTTACCGTCAGCCTGAATGTCGCCAATCGGGAGACGGTTCTGAAGCAATTATCCGACAATGCGGTTGATATGGCCATTATGGGGCAACCACCGGATGGCCCGGACATCGCTACTGAATCTTTTATGGAGAACCCGTTGGTGGTCATTGCGCCGCCGAATCATCCCTTATGCAAGATGCGCCGTATTCCCGTAAAACGGCTGGAGCGGGAAACTTTCCTCGTGCGTGAGCCCGGTTCGGGCACGCGCGGCGCAATGGAACGTTTCTTTGCGGCGCATCATATTGCCATTAACCGGGGGATGGAAACGGATACCAGCGAGGCGATAAAGCAGGCGGTACAAGCGGGGATGGGGCTGGGCATCATGTCGTTGCATACCGCTGAGCTGGAACTGGAGACAAAGCGTCTCTCGATTCTGGATGTGCAGGATTTTCCAATCATTCGCCATTGGCATGTGGTGCACCGAAAAAACAAGCGGCTTTCGAGCGTAGCGCAAGCATTCAGGGAGTTTTTGTTGAAGGAGGCCCCAGCGCTGATGCCGGAAATAACAGGAGTGAAACACTGAAGTAGTAGTGTTGTTATCCACCTGTTTTATTGCGTCTGATTCCGGCTGCCCCCCGCTGCCATTCGATGCGGTTATTCGCATAGACACTATGATTTTTCTTCAGGAGATAAATCGCCAGCCGCAATCTGTTGAGGCTCAGCGATTGGTTGCTTACCCCGTCGAGTGACCTTGCCTATCATGACAAAAAAGAGCGGTACAAAAAAAATGGCCAGGAATGTGGCGGCCAGCATTCCGCCGAACACGCCCGTGCCGATGGAATTCCGGCTTGCTGCGCCTGCCCCGGATGCCACCACAAGCGGAAACACACCCAGTATGAAGGCCATGGAGGTCATGATGATAGGCCGGAAACGAAGGCGTGCCGCTTCGAGCGCGGCATCGACCAGCGGTACGCCTTCAGCATATCGCTGATTCGCAAATTCGACAATCAGGATTGCATTTTTTGCCGTGAGACCGATCAACGTTATCAATCCGATCTGAAAATAGATGTCATTGGTTAACCCGCGAACCCATATGGCCAGTAGTGCCCCCAGGACCCCGAAAGGTATCGCAAGAATGACTGCGAAGGGAACGGACCAGCTTTCGTACAGCGCGGCCAGCACCAGAAAGACCATGAGCAGAGCGAAGGCAAACACCATGATGGACTGTCCTCCAGCCTTCTGCTCCTGAAATGATATCCCGCTCCAGTCGATCGTATAACCGCGAGGTATCAGGATTTCATTTGCTGCTTGTTCCAGCGCTGCCAGCGCCTGTCCCGAGCTGTATCCCGGCGCGGCGCCGCCCAGCACGAGTGCGGTATTGAAGCCATTGAAATGCGTAACCGGGTCCGGGCCGCTGCTGAATTCGGTGGACACGACCGAGTCCAGCGGGATCATGGTATGTTCCGTACCATTCTGGGCGCGCACATATACCTTGCTGATGTCGTCCGGGCGGGAACGATACTCCGGTAGCGCCTCTGTTTGCACCCGGTAGACGCGGCCGAATTTCACAAAATCGTTGACATACAGATTTCCAAAATAAGCCTGCATGGTATCGAAGACTTCAGAAATGGGCACCCCCAGCGCTTTAGCCCGCTCACGGTCTACCTGGGCATACAGCCGTGGGGTACTTACCCGAAAATTCGTATTGGCAGCCGCAATCGCAGGGTATTCCACAGCCTTGGCCACAAACTCCTGAGCGACAGCGGCGAACTCGGTAAAATCGCCGCCACTGGGATCTTGCAATTGAAGCGAAAAACCTCCTGTGGAACCGAGGCCCGGGATGGAAGGCGCATTAAATGCAAGGATCAAGGCCTCGGGGATTTTGGCAAATTCCCCGAGAGCCGCCGCAATAAGACCCGGAACCTGGTCGCTGGGATCGGTGCGTGTATCCCAATGTTGCAGTGGTACGAACATCGTCGCCTGATTCGTTCCCCGTGTGCCGAACACGAAATTCTGGCCCGCCAGAACATCCGTCGAATGGACTGCGGGATTCGCCCGGAAATAGGTCTCTATTTTTTTAAGGACCTCGATCGTACGTGTCTTGGAGGCCCCCTCCGGCAGTTGGACGATCGTAATAAAATAGCCTTGATCTTCTTCCGGAAGGAAACTGCCCGGAATGGTCTTGAACAGCCCAAGGATGACGATTATCAGAGTTCCGAAGATGGCCAGAGCAATCAAGGATCGCTTCAGGATCATCCCGACGGTTCCGACGTAGCGGCTCTGAAGCCAGTCAAACGACCGGTTGAAAATATTCCAGAACTTATTGGCCGAGTCGTGGCCTGGCTTGAGAACCAGCGCGCAAAGCGCGGGGCTGAGCGTAAGCGCCACGAACCCGGAGATGGCCACGGACAGGGCAATGGTGATGGCAAACTGTTTATACAGCTCACCGGTAATTCCGCCTAGAAAAGCGACTGGAACAAACACGGCAGCCAGTACAAGGACAATTGCAACCACGGGCCCCGTTACCTCGTCCATGGCTTTTTTGGCTGCGTCCCTGGGTGACAAGCCTCCCTTGGTCATATGCCGCTCGACATTCTCCACCACAACAATCGCATCATCCACCACGATGCCGATGGCCAGAACCATGCCGAACAGGGTCAGCGTATTAATCGAGAATCCAAGTGCTTCCATCCCTGCCAGCGTTCCAATAAGGGAAATTGGAACGGCAACAGCAGGGATGAGCGTCGCACGCCAGCTCTGCAGAAAAAGAAAGACGACCAGGATGACCAGGAGCGTCGCTTCAATAAGGGTTTTCACCACTTCCTTGATGGAGACATCAATGAATGTGGTCGTGTCATAGGGAATATCATAGGACACGCCTGCCGGAAAACTTCTGGCCAGCTTTTCCATTTCATGGCGAACGTGCTTGACCGTCTCGAGCGCATTGGCGCCCGGGGAAAGAAAGGTCAGCAGGAACGCGTTCGGCTGCCCGTTCCATCGCCCCTCAAGGTCATAGGATTGAGCACCCAGCTCCACCCGTGCGATATCCCGCATCCGGACCATGGAACCATCCGGATAAGCCCGAACGATCATATCCTCGAATTCCTTGACCTCACTCATTCGGCCACGCGTAATGACGGGAATGGTGAGCTCAGTGCCTTTGGGCGTGGGTTCGCGGCCTATCCTCCCGGCCGGGAAATCCCGATTCTGCTCACGAACCACGGCCGCAACCTCGGTCGGCGTGATATCGAGTTGCGCCATGCGGACGGGATTGAGGATCAACCGCATCGAATAATTTTGCGCGCCGAAGATGATGGCGTCGCCGACACCGGGGATTCGTTTGACGTTGTCAAGAACGCGAAGCAGGGCATAGTTCGAGAGAAAAACCGTCTCATGCCTGGGATCGGTGGAGCTCAGCATGATGACCGCCAGCAGATCCGGCGACGTCTTTTTTACAGTCACCCCCTGACGGATGACTTCATCGGGCAACTGGGGTTCGGCAAGACGTTGCCTGTTCTGCGTCTGGACCTGCGCGATATCCACATCAGTTCCGATCTCGAACGTGAGCCTCATCGTCATGTGCCCATCATTCGTACTGGTGGAGTCGTAGTAGAGGAGATTGTCGATACCAGGGAGTTGTACCTCGATCGGACGCGCTACCGCTTCTGCGACAATTTCCGCACTTGCGCCGGGATAATCCGCATCAATCTGCACCATGGGCGGCGTGATCTGTGGAAATTGCGCTATCGGCAGCTTCTGCAAAGACACCAGACCCAGCACGACAATGATGATGGACAGGACCGACGCAAAAATTGGACGATCGATAAAAAAATGAGAACTCATGATGCGTTCTGCGTGGTTTTTTCCTCCGGACGACTATTTGGAGTCTTTCCACCCTGGAATGGGACAGCGGTCACCTGAGCCCCTGGCCGAACCCGATGAAAACCTTCCACCACCACCCGTTCCCCTGGCTGAAGCCCATTGTCGATCAACCACTCGTTTTCGTACCACAAGCTCGCTTGAACCGGACGAAGCTCCGCCTTGTCGCCCTCGCCGATCACGTAGACAAACGATCCGGTAGGCATCTGTTGAACGGCTCGTTGCGGGATGAGGATCGCATCGGGCCGGATATATCCCTTGAGGCGAATTTTGACGAACTGCCCGGGATAAAAATAGGACTGCCCCGGCGCAAAGCCGCCTTCCGGATTAGGAAATGTGAATCGCGTCTGTAGCATGCCTGTCTCGGATCGTAAGTTGACATCCGCAAAATCAAGCAACCCTTCTCCCGGATATACGCTCCCGTCGGAAAAGGTCATCACGCCCCGTAACTGAAAAATATCCGGTCTTTCGATCCTGCGCTCGGCAAGATCGCGGCGCCGCCGGAGGAGATAGCTTTCCGGGACGCTCACATTGACGTACATGGGATCCAACTGATCGATAGTCGTCAAAAGGGTCGTCTGTGCGGAGACCAGCCTCCCTTCGTAGAACTGGCTACGGCCGATTCGGCCGCTTACCGGCGCCGTGATCAGCGTATTGTCCATATCGAATTTCGCCTTCACCAGGTCGCTGCGCGCCGCTTCCAGTGCGGCTTTGGCTGCCAGTGTCTCGGCTACGGCATCGTCGACGTTTTTTTTACTGACAGCCTGTTCCTCGAGAAGGGGTTTTACACGGACCAGATCCTGCTCCGCCTGTACCAGTCGCGCCTGAGCCTGGGCCACGCGTGCGCTGGCACTGAGATAAGCGGCTTTAAAGGGAACAGGGTCGATAAGGTACAACTGTTCACCTTTGCGAATATTCCGGCCTTCGGTAAAAAATATTTTTTGAATGATGCCGGTAACCTGTGGCCGAATCTCCACGGGACGGAAAGCCTCCGTTCGTCCGATAAACTCCGGTTCGTCCGGGACCGTTTGCGTGGTAACGGTGATCACTTCCACTTCGGGGGCAGGCTGGGCCGCGCTGGGCGGCGCTTTCTCCGAGCAAGCGGCGAGGAGGACCAGGAGCAACCCCACGCTCATGCGAATGATGCGGGTTCCATTTCGGATGACTGATGCTGTTAACCGCTGAATTGTCAGATTCATATCCCGGCTCTTGGGTTGCCCTGAATAGAGGACAGGTTTCCAGGGCTGAGTTACCCGGCGATCGGATTTTGCCGGAAATTCAGCTGCTGGATGTGCATTTCTGTTTCGATTGAGGCCGCGATCGACGCATAGCGGGAAGCCATGGCTATGAAATCGTATTGTTCAGCCTTGCTACTCTTGATTTCCGCTGCGGCTCACGCCGCAATTGACTGTGAGGCTTGAGTTGACCGCAAATGCGGATTCAACTGAAGAAAGTTCTGGATAAAAAACCAAACGCCTCCTTGCATCTTCTTCCATTATGAGCGATCCACAGCAGAGCAGTGAAGCAATATAACGTGAAGCATATAAAATGTATCGCTGGCTTGCCAGCGGTACTGATATATGGGCGAAACGTCTGGCCGGTGCTTGAAATATCGGACCGGCAAGTTTTTGCAAAAAGACGGGTATAAAAAAAATACGTTCAGAACCGAAGCGGCGCGTGCCATCCGCCAACCGCGACGACCTGGTGCGGACGATGTTCGTTACGCTGGCAACCACCCTCCGCCCAGCGCCTTATAGAGTTGAATGACAGACACCAGATGCATCCGGCGTGTTGCCGAAAGCCCAAACTCGGCATCGAACAGGTTGCGCTTGGCGAGAAGTACATCCACATAACTGGTAATGCCGCCCTTGTAGCGGAGGTCTGCCACACGCAAAGCCGAGCGCAACGCTTCGACCTGTTCTTGTTGCGCCGTGCGTTGATCATTAAACGTACGAACGGCTACCAAGGCATCTTCAACCTCCTTGAAGGCCACAAGAATGGTCTGTTCGTACTTGGCCAATACCTGTCTTGCTATCGCCTCAGCCGCCCGCTGTTCGAACCCCAGGCTTTGCGGATTCAGTAATGGGCCCGCCAGACCGATTCCCGCCGCTCCAAATTCGCTTCCCGACACGAGTAGCTTGGACAACGCCGGACTGGCCACGCCAAGAAAACCGGTGATTGTAATCCTGGGAAAGCGTGCCGCTTTGGCCATTCCAATCCTCGCGGTAGCTGCTGCCAGCGTTTGTTCGGCTTGCAAAATATCCGGGCGCCGCTGCAACAACTCGGAGGGAAGGCCGGCAGGGACTGCGGGCGGCAACAGTTGTTCTGTCAGTGAAATGCCTCGCCCGATCGGCACCGGATTCTTGCCTAACAACACGCTCAGCTCATTCTCCTTCTGAACCATTTGACGCTGGATCTCCGCCACGCGCGTGGCCGCGTTGGCTCGCTCTGCCTCGAACTGATCCAGATCCAGGCGCGAGATGAGGCCTCCACGCAGTTGTGCCCGGGAGAGGGCGACCGACTCCTCCCAGGACCGCAGTGCATTTTGCGCAATGTCCAACTGCATGTCGAATTGCAAAAGATCGAAATAGGATTGTGCTACCGAGCTCACCAGTGTGAGGACAACGGCCCGGCGATTTTCCTCGCGCGACATCAAGTCCGCACGAGTGGCCTCGTTGGCGCGGCGGAGCCTGCCCCAGATATCTATTTCCCAGGCCAGGTTATTTTGTGCGAAGTAGCTGTACGGTGTGGGAAACCCGGGGAAAAGAAATCCGCCGAGGGTGCCGAATGCAGGCGCGTTGATGTTGTAGTCCAGCTTCGGGAGCAGGTCAAAACGGCTGATGGCACTACGGGCTTCGAGTTCCTCGACGCTTGCCACGGCCTGCTTGAGATCTTTGTTTTCCGCTAAAGCCTGCCGGATAAGTTGTTGAAGTACATCGTCGTGAAGCAGCTCCCACCATGGAAGATTGGCAATGGAGTGTCCTTCGTTCTCAGCCATGCGAAACGTATCAGCGGTGTCGATGTGGGGCCGGACATAGTCGGGTCCCATGGCGCAAGAGGCTATGGCGAGACACGGGAGTAAGAATAATATTCTGATCCAGACATTATATTGGCGCATCATGCCGTTTCCTTTTGTACATGTTCATGTTCAGTCGGTTTTCCCGCGCTCTTGCGAGTAAGCCAGGTGAAGAACAACGGAATGAATATGGTTGCGACAAAGGTCGCGAGCAGCATGCCGCCAAAGACACCGGTTCCCATTGAGCGGCGTGCGGCGGCTCCGGCCCCGGTCGCGATGACCAGCGGTACGATCCCCAGCACGAAAGCCATGGAAGTCATGACGATAGGGCGGAAACGCAAACGCGCAGCTTCAACCGCGGCTTCTGCGACGGGCATGCCTTCCCTCATTTTCTGACTGGCGAATTCCACGATCAGGATTGCATTTTTTGCCGCCAGGCCTATCAGTGTAATCAAGCCCACCTGGAAGTAAATATCGTTTGGCATCCCGCGTACCAGCACCGCCAGCAGCGCACCCGTCAGTGCAAAAGGCACGGCCATGATAACGGCCAGCGGCAATCCCCAAGTTTCGAATTGCGCAGCCAGAATCAGAAATACCATAATAATGGCAAAACTGAAAGCGAGAGTTGCTGCGGAACCGGTACGTTTCTCCTGAAAAGCCTGTGCCGTCCAGCTAATCTGATAATTATCCGGCAGGTTTTTTGCCGCGATCTCTTCCACGAGTTTAATGGCGTCACCCGAGCTTACGCCGGGTGCGCCACTTCCCATGATTTTTGCGGCAAGAAGCCCATTATAGCGTTCCAGTTGTTCCGCACCCACGATGCTTTTTATCGTGCTCAGCGCCGACATGGGCACCATCGCGCCGGATTCGGAACGCACGTACACCCTGCCGAGATCTTCCGGCTTCATACGGTATTGGGGTTCCGCCTGCAGTTGCACCCGGTAGGTACGGCCGGACTTGTTAAAATCGTTGATATAGAGCGAACCCATGGTGCTTTGCAAGGTGGCATACAGGTCGGCGATCGATACTCCCTGCGAAATCGCCTTGGCCTCATCCACTTCAATGAAAAATTGCGGTACTGTAGGACGAAAGAAAGTATTGATGCCGGCGAGGCGCGGTTCCTGGTTCAATGCGTCGATGAGGTTGCTTACGACACCTGACAATTTCAAGGGGTCCGACCCCCCGCGGGCTTGCACATAAACTTCAAAACCCCCAGCGGTGCCCAGTCCACGGATGGCGGGGGGATTAAATGCTATCGCGATGCCATCAGGCTGCTGCATGCCGATACCGAACAGTTTGTTGACAATATCCTCCGCGGTGGCAGTCCGTTCGGACCAGTCTTTGAATGTCACGAACATGGTTGCCGAGCTTGTCTTGTTTCCACCGCCGATAAGATCGTAACCATTCACCACAAACTGGTGGGAAACTGCCGGGTCTTCCGCAATGGCGGCTCGCACGGCTTCAGCCGTCCTGGTTGTTCGAGACAGCGTTGCGCCATCAGGCAGGATCGTTGCGGTCACCACATAGCCTTGGTCTTCAGGCGGCACGAAGCTCTCGGGAACCGTTTTGCCCAGGTAAATTGCCACGCCAACGATCCCTGCGAACACGAGCGCGCCAATAATGGGATGATGTAATGTCAGGTTGACCGTATGCGTATAGAAATTAGTCAGGCCCTTGAATCCGCTGTTAAATTTCCGGAAGAACGCAGATTCGCCATGAGTGGTTTTCAGGATGATGGCACACAACGCAGGCGTGAGCGTCAGCGCTACTATGCCGGAAATTACCACGGCGACGGCAACCGTCACGGCAAACTGGCGATATAGCTCACCGGCGATGCCGCCCATGAAGGCTACAGGCACAAACACTGCACACAGCACCAATACAATGGCTACAACGGCTCGTGAAACCTGTTCCATGGACTTGATGGCAGCTTTCATCGGTGATAGTTGTTCCTCGTCCATCAAGCGCTCGATATTTTCCAGCACGACTATCGCATCGTCCACCACAATGCCGATAGATAGCACCATCGCAAACAGCGTAAGCGTGTTGATCGAGAAGCCGAACAACCATAGTCCTGCAAACGAGCCAATGAGAGAGATCGGTACCGCAACAAGGGGAATCAGCGTGGCGCGCCAGCTTTGCAGGAAAAGGTACACAACCAATATCACCAGTATCATCGCTTCGCCCAGCGTTTTAACGACTTCCCAGATCGAGGCAGTAACGAACAGGCTGGTATCGTAAGGCACTACATAGTCCATTCCTTCAGGGAAATGAGTCTTCAATTCCTCCATCTTGGCGACGAGGGCTTCTTTCGTCTCCAGCGCATTTGCACCGGGCTGCAAGAAGATGGGGATGCCCGCGCCAGGTTGACCGTTGAGCGCGGTGCGCACATCGTAGCTTTGCGCGCCCAGTTCGATACGGGCGACATCCTTGAGATAAAGTGCACCACGCGGCCCATCGGCGCGCAAGATAATATTACCGAATTGCTCAGGTTCCAGCAGGCGGCCTTTGGCGTTAACGGTATAAATCAGCTGCTGATCCGCAGGTGCAGGTTCCTGTCCTATCTTGCCGGCAGCATATTGCGCATTTTGAGATCGAATGGCTGCAGCAATATCCGTGGTAGTAACGCCTAATTGAGCCATGCGGTCAGGGCGCAGCCAGATACGCATGGAATAATCCTGTCCCCCGAAAACTATCGCGTCACCAACCCCCTTGGTGCGCTTTAGCTCGTCCAGCACGTTAAGCGTCGCATAATTGCTCAGGTACAACGGGTCAAACTTGCCCTTCTCCTTGGAGACGAGCATAAAAACCAGAAGAATATCGTTGGAACGCTTTTGTATTATCAGACCGGTGCGGCGGACTTCCTCCGGTAAGCGCGGCAGAGCAATATTTACCTGGTTGCTTACATTGAAAGTTGCCTGATCGACATCCGTACCGACTTCAAAGGTCACGGTTATTGTCAGCGTACCGCTCGAATCGGCGCTGGAGTTGAAATACAATAGATTCTCGACACCGCTCAACTGCTCTTCAATCGGCGCCGCGACCGTTTTAGCCAAGGTATCGGCGCTGGCGCCTGGGAAGGTCGCCGTGATCAGCACGGTCGGCGGCGCAATTTGCGGATACTGTGCGATAGGCAATTGCATCGCGGCTGCCAACCCGGCAAGCACGATGATAATGGATACTACGGACGCAAAAATAGGTCGCGTGATGAAGAATCTTGTCATGATGATTTCCGCCTAAGTCTGTTTCTCTGGGTCGGGCCGAGCAGGAGTCTCAGCAGGCGGTGATTCCGGATTCCGGAGCATGGGTCGCCACGGGTATCTCTGAACGAAGCGGGTTAGGCGCCACAGCGGCCCCGGGGCGAAGCTTGATGATATTGTCGACTATGACTTTATCACCCGCTTTGAGACCGCCCAGGATGACCCACTCCTTGCCCAACCAATGGCCTGTTACAACCGGTTGTACGGTTGCTTCATTTTTGTCATTGACGATATACACGATATTTCCCAGATCGGACGTCTGCACCGCAACCTGGGGTACAAGAAAAACGCCATCACGTTCGCCTGTGGTGACACGTGCACGCACAAACTGCCCCGGCAAAAGCCGCTGATCCGCGTTCTCGAATGTTGCGCGCAATTGCTGTGTACCCAGCGCCGGATCAATTTCGCTGGCTGCAAAATTCAGTTTGCCCTTTTTACCGTATTCCGAGCCATCCGGCAGTATCAAGGTTACCTGCTGCACGTTTTGTTCATGCAGCGGACCGCCGATCTGCGCCAGTTCGTTATCCGATAAACTGAAGCGTACCCAGATGGGTGATAATTGGACTATCGTCGTCAGAAGACTGGTGTTGGCCTCAACCAGCGTCCCCTCGGAAAATTGGAAGCGGCCGGATACTCCGGTCACCGGGGCCGGCACGGAGGTATAAGAGAGATTCAGCTCGGCGTCGCGCACGCGAACTTCCGCCTGCTCCAGGGAGGCGTTTGCGATTGCGTTATCGGAGACGGCATTATCGTACTCGCGCTGGCTGACGGCCTGCATTTCAAGAAGATCGTGCAAGCGCTTTTCTTCGCGCTCTGTCTGCGCAATGCGGGCTTTCTGTTCAGCAAGTTGCGCTTTTGCTTGCGCCAGAGCGTTTATATAGGGTACAGGATCGATCAGAAACATGGGTTGACCCAGTTTTACCGCCGCCCCCTCTTCGTACAGGCGTTTGAGCAAAATACCCCCGACGCGAGGCCGTATCTCCACTTCCTTGGCGCCTTCGGTTTGTGCGACCGCTTCGGCACTGATCGGCACGCTGGTGGGTTGTACTTCGATCACGCTTACCGGCAGCGCCATTCCAGCAGGTGGTTGATTGGCTGCCTGGTCATTTTTGCCACAGGCGGCCAATGCAATGTTCATGGCAATGCCAATGACAAGTGCGATGGTGGCTTTCGAATGCAAAGTCGCCATCAGATTGCCAAGTCTGTTTTTATCATTTTTATAATATCTGGCAGCTGGCATCTTTAACCCCATGGCGGTAAACGAAAACAGTCAAAAAGAAAAAAAGAAACATCTTGCATACATTCGTGTATGTATGTAAATTATATACAAAAGAAGAGCAGCAATGTAAATAAATTAATTGACTGGAAAAGCAACTGGAACCATGGTCCGGAAAACAAAGGAAAATTCTGAATTAACCCGGCAACGCCTGATCGAGGCGGCGCGCCAGGTATTTTTGACGCGCGGTGTCAGCCGCACAACGATGGAGCATATCGCCGTCCAGGCCGGGGTCACGCGGGGTGCGATTTATTGGCACTTCAGTAATAAAGTCGATTTGTTTCAGGCAATGCGTGAGCAAGTACTGCTGCCATTGATCGATCGCATGGACGATACTCTGCTGATCGAAGGTTGTGAAGATGCGCTTACTTGTATAGAAAATTTTTTATGCGGAACCATTCAATCATTGGTTGACAGCGCTGAAACGCGCCAGGTTTACGAGATCCTGATGATCAAGTGCGAATATGTAGACGAGTTCGCTACTGTTTTGCAACAGATTCTATGTAATTGTTCCAGCATCGAGGAAAAATTACGGCTGATTTACGAGCGGGCGGAAGCTTAGGAGCAACTGTATCCATTGCGCGACCCCGCTCAGTTGGCGATGGATACGCATCTATTCTTTATCGGCCTGTTGCATATGTGGGTAAAAGATACGGATGGCAAGCAGTTTCGCCATCAGGCGATCGAGTTGGTAAAATCACATATGAGCCTCCGTCGCCGCAAGAGTACCTTGATGCAACCCTCCAGTTAGCTGGATTCCCGAGTCAACTTTTCCCGCCTGTATCAAATCTTCGGTCTTCTTTTATCAGAATCATTCCTAACCCGGATGTTTCATAAATTGACGCGCGCCCTTGCTGGTCTTTTGTTTCGTATGAAAATTTCGTTCAGTCGGGCGTATGAATAACTACGCCACTCTTTCACGAAATCTCCCTACAAAACAAAATCCTGCGCAATCATCACGCGAATTTATGAAACATCCGGGCTAAACCTTGAATCCGGCTGATCGTACCCGTGAGCTTCATCTTTTGGTGAGCTCGCTACAACTGCTGGATTCAGGTTAAGGCAAGTTGTAATTGGCGCGCTGCGCGCATCCGTCGTTCCTGAAGGGAGCCTGCCGGAAAACCTCATTTACATCCCCCTCGGTCTTCTTGCGGCAGATATTGACCCTTCTGCAGGAGATGTTTTGTTATAGTTGACTAAATCGATCAAGTATCTTATAGTTGACTAAATCAGTCATGTATTGGCAGTGACTGAACCGGTTTATGATCAATATCCCTATTTGATTGAATCACAAGAGTAAAGAGGAGTTTATCATGCGGCTAACAACCAAAGGACGGTTTGCGGTAACAGCACTCTTGGATCTTGCAATGCAACATAGCACTCACCCCGTGACGCTCGCCGAAATTAGTCAGCGTCAGCAAATCTCGCTATCCTATCTTGAGCAATTGTTTGCCAAACTGCGCCAGCGCAGGCTTGTCGATAGTGTGCGAGGGCCCGGAGGCGGTTATTGCCTGGCGAAGGATATGGCACACGTGTCGATAGCGGAGATTATCCTCGCTGTCGACGAGCCGATCGACTCGACGCAATGCAACGGAAAGGAAAATTGTCACAACGATAAAAAGTGTATGACTCACGACTTATGGGTGAAGCTCAATGAGCTTATTTTCGATCACCTTGGCGCGGTGACATTGAAGCAATTGGTTGATGACCAGAAAGCAAGAAGTGATGCGCACAAGGCGAGAGAGAGTGGCGTTATGCAAATACTCGATATGCGAAACGTGATTCCGTCAGAAAAGGTTGTGCCTGAGCTTGGACATGCCGCATTTTCGGCGTGATACCGATTACGGATATCCACCTTTGTTCTGGTCACTCTAGTCACTCTATTTTGCGAATGGTAATTGGAGAATAGCATGGCAGTCACATTAACCGAAAACGCGGCAAAACAGATCCGGAAGCAGCTTGCAAAGCGCGGCAAGGGATTGGCGCTGCGCATCGGTTTGAAAAAGGTGGGCTGCTCCGGGTTTGCTTATACGTTCGACTATGCTGACGAAATTCTTGTTGGCGATCAAATGTTCGAGTCTTATAACGCTCACGTAGTGGTTGATGCCAACAGCCTGCCCTTCCTTGATGGTTCCCGCGTGGATTTTGTCAGGGAAGGGCTCAATGATTCGTTCAAATTTGAAAATCCCAACGTCGACAATACATGCGGCTGCGGTGAAAGCTTCAGTTTAAAAGAACCAGCCAAAGTTTAATTGTGTCAAAGATCTCGGAAGTAAAAAAAAGAGCCGTATACGGAGCGGCAGGCGCCTCGATGTATCATCGAGGCAAACGACATTGGAGCAATCGACATGAGTGCAGTATTACAAAAACTGGTCAATCAGCCTTATAAGCACGGCTTTGTTACCGAAATCGAGTCCGATATCGCACCAAAAGGACTTAACGAAGACATCATCCGCCTTATTTCGTCAAAGAAAGAGGAGCCCGAATGGCTGCTTGAGTTTCGGCTGAAGGCATATGAGCAATGGCTCAAGATGGAAGAGCCACGGTGGCCTAATGTCAAGTATCCGAAGATTGATTTTCAGTCAATCAGCTACTACGCGGCGCCGAAGCAGAAAAAGAAGCTGAACAGCATGGACGAGGTCGATCCCGAATTGCTGCGCACTTTCGAGAAGCTCGGGGTGCCGATGCACGAGCGGGCAGCGCTCGCCGGCGTAGCGGTGGACGTAATTTTCGACAGCGTGTCGGTTGCGACGACCTACAAGCAGAAGCTTGCCGAGGTGGGCATAATTTTCTGCTCGATCTCGGAAGCCGTTCATGAGCATCCCGACCTGGTGAGGCAGTATCTTGGCACGGTGGTACCGGTAGGCGACAATTACTACGCGGCGCTCAACTCGGCCGTTTTCACGGATGGGACATTCTGCTTTATTCCCAAAGGCGTAAAATGCCCCATGGACCTGGCTACGTACTTCCGAATCAACACAGAGGAATCGGGACAGTTCGAGCGCACTCTGATTATCGGCGCGGAGGGTTCGTCGGTCTCCTATCTCGAGGGTTGTACCGCGCCCAAATTCGATACTAACCAGTTACATGCCGCAGTGGTTGAGCTGGTCGCGATGGACAACGCCGACATCAAGTACTCGACGGTGCAAAACTGGTATGCGGGCGATGAAAACGGCATGGGCGGCATTTATAACTTTGTTACCAAGCGTGGCTTGGCCAAGGGCGTTAATTCGCGCATTTCGTGGACTCAGGTTGAAACCGGCTCGGCTATTACCTGGAAGTATCCTTCCTGTATTCTTCAGGGCGAAAACTCGGTAGGAGAATTTTACTCGGTGGCTGTGACCAATAACTATCAGCAGGCAGACACCGGCACCAAAATGATTCACATTGGAAAAAATACGCGTAGCACCATAGTCAGCAAGGGTATCTCCGCCGGCCATTCCAATAACAGTTACCGCGGATTGGTTAGAATCGCGCCTACCGCTACTGGGGCGCGCAATTATTCGCAGTGCGATTCAATGCTGATCGGCGACAAATGCGGAGCCCATACCTTTCCTTACATACAGGTTCGCAACCAGGAAGCCAAAGTCGAGCATGAAGCATCAACATCAAAGATCGGTGAAGACCAACTATTTTACTTTGCCCAGCGTGGCATCGGCAGCGAGGAAGCGGTATCGATGATCATTAATGGATTCTGCAAGGATGTTTTTCAACAGTTGCCGATGGAGTTCGCGGTCGAAGCGACCAAGCTGCTCGGGTTCAAGCTCGAAGGGAGCGTCGGATGATTTATCAGGATAGCAAAACGTTACTTGAAATACGTGGGCTGCGGGCGACTGTCAACGGTATCGAAATCCTCAAGGGTATCGACCTTACGGTTAGATTCGGTGAAGTGCACGCAATCATGGGAACAAACGGCTCGGGTAAAAGCACCCTTGCAAAGGTGCTGGCCGGCCACGACGCATACCAGGTAACCGGCGGTTCGGTAGCGTTTGAAGGAAATGATCTGTTTGATCTGAAACCGGAGGAACGTGCGCGCGCTGGCGTATTTCTCGCCTTTCAGTACCCGGTCGAGATCCCCGGCGTTGCCAATAGCCATTTCTTGCGCCTCGCCTACAATACAGTACAGGCACAACGCGGCAAGGACGAGCTTGATCCGCTCGAATTTGATGACCTGGTGCGTGAAAAAATGAAATTGCTGGACATGAACCCCGATTTTCTCGATCGTGGCGTCAATGAAGGTTTTTCCGGCGGTGAGAAAAAGCGGAACGAGATATTGCAAATGGCGCTGCTCGAGCCACGGCTGGCAATTCTCGACGAAACCGACTCCGGACTCGACATAGATGCGCTGAGGATCGTCACCAAGGGCGTGAACCAGCTTGCCAACAAGGATAATGCGATCATATTGGTCACGCACTATCAACGCCTTCTTAATTACATCGTGCCGGACTACGTGCATGTAATGGAGTCGGGTCGCATCATCAAGACAGGCGGCAAAGAGCTTGCGCTCGATCTCGAAAACCGTGGGTATGACTGGGTTGGCGCCGAGCAACGTGCTGCGGTCGGGGCATGAGCATGAACATGGTTGCCGGCAACAGCTATCTCGAAAGCCTGCTTCAGGGCCAGCCACAACTGCCGCCCAGCCCTCTCGCATGGTTTAATCAGTTGAGAGCAAATGCGGTTGATTGTGCCGGTAGATTAAAGGTGCCGACGACTCGCGACGAAGAGTGGCGCTTTACCGATATTTCACCGCTTGCCAAGCTGTCCTTCCAGCCGCTGCGGGGTGCATCGACGGTGAAAGCAGCCGACGTGGAACGTTTCTATCTGGACGAGGCGGCGGTCAGGCTCGTGTTCGTCGATGGCACGTACATGCCGCAGTTTTCCACATCGCCGAACAGGGCCGGAGAGCTTGGTCTGGTAGTCACGGATCTGTCAACGGCGATATCCACGCATGGCGTGGCGATAGAGCCGCATCTCGGACGACATGCCGGGTTTGAGCATAATTTGTTCACCGCACTGAATACCGCGTTTCTTCATGACGGGGCGCTGGTCGTGGTACCGCGTGATACGGCAGCGGGGGAACCGGTGCATGTGTTGTTCATTGCAACACAGCCAGAGGCGGCAAGTCATCCGCGTTGCCTTCTGATTGCCGAACCGGGTAGTTCAGTCACGCTGGTCGAGGATTATATTGCGCTTCATGAAGGCACCTATGTCACCAATGCGGTGGCGGAAATTGCGTTGGGAGATAATGCCGAGGTTAATCACATCCGGGTGCAGCGTGACAGCATCCACGCGTTTCATATCGCAAACTGTGCGGTATCGTTAGCGCATGCAAGCCGCTATCGATCTGTCAGCGTCGCGCTTGGTGCGCGTATTTCACGATATGATTTGAATGTGCTGCTTGCGGCGGAGGGGGCCGAGTGCGCGATCGATGGGCTGGCCTTGATTACGGAACGCCAGCTTGCCGATACCCATTCCTGCATTGATCATGCGGTACCGAATTGCACAAGCCGCCAGTTGCATAAATGCATCGTCGATGGCGCTGCGCACGCCGTGTTCAACGGTAAGATAACAGTACGCCCAGGGGCGCAGCGTACTGATTCCACGCAATCGAGCCGCAACTTGCTGCTGAGTGCGAAGGCGCGTATCGACACCAAGCCACAGCTTGAAATCTTCGCGGATGACGTAAAATGCGCGCACGGCGCAACCGTTGGTCAACTCGCCAGTGAGGAGCTGTTTTATCTCAAGAGCCGTGGGCTATCCGAGGTAATGGCGCGCAATCTGCTGACTTACGCGTATGGTGCCGAAATTATCGACCGCATTTCCATTGCATCCCTCAAGCACCGGCTTGAGCGAACGGTACTTGAGCGGACTCAACGAAATTGACCATGAAGATCATAGATTCCACTTTAAAGCCGCAATTCGCTTCGACGTTCGATATTGATCGCGTTCGCGCTGATTTTCCGATCCTCGAGCTCCAGGTTGAGGGCAAACCACTGGTCTATCTCGACAATGCGGCGTCCAGCCAGATGCCGCAACCGGTAATCGACCGCCTGGTACGCTACCAGACGACCCAGCACGCCAATATCAATCGCGGCGTGCACTATTTATCCGAATTGGCTACCGCGGAATACGAGGGGTCGCGCCGCAGGTTGCAACGTTTCATCAACGCGCGCGAAGACAGGGAAGTCATTTTCACCAGTGGCACTACCGATGCGATCAATCTCGTAATGCATGGTTACGGCCGAAAATTCATCGGTGCCGGCGACGAGATCATTCTGACTACACTTGAGCATCATTCCAACATCGTGCCCTGGCAGATGCTCGCGGAAGAGAAGGGCGCGAAGATCCGTGTTGCGCCCATCAATGATGCCGGGGAGCTCCTCATCGATGAATACGAAAAACTGTTTACCGAGCGAACCAAATTCGTAGGTGTGTTGCATGTGTCGAATGCACTGGGTACCGTTAATCCCGTCAAGGAAATGATTGCGTTCGCGCATGCGCGCAATGTACCGGTGCTGATCGATGGCGCGCAGGCCGTGCCGCACATGACAGTGGACGTGCAAGATCTCGACTGCGACTTCTACGCTTTTTCCGGCCACAAGCTGTGCGGCCCGACAGGCATAGGCGTGCTCTATGGCAAGGCTGAGCTACTTGAACGTATGCAGCCATTCAAGGGCGGCGGAGACATGATTTTGTCGGTGACTTTCGAAAAAACCACCTACAATTCCATACCGCACAAATTTGAAGCAGGTACACCGCCGATCGCGGCTGCGATCGGGCTCGGCACCGCGGTTGATTATTTATCCTCGATCGGTTTGGATGCAATCGCCGCGTACGAGCTCGATCTTCTCAACTACGCGACTGAACAGATGAGCCACATGCCGGGCGTGCGTATTATCGGTACGGCTGCAACGAAGACCGCGGTACTGTCGTTTGAGGTCGAGGGCGTGCATCCGCACGATATCGGCACGCTCCTGAATCAGGAAGGGGTTGCGGTACGGACCGGCCACCATTGCGTGCAGCCGGTAATGCTGCGCCTCAAGGTACCGGCGACGACGCGTGCTTCGTTTGCTTTTTACAATACGATGGCCGAGGTGGATGCATTTATCGCAGGCGTTCGCACCGTGCAAAAAATTTTCATGTGATGATCACGAAATCGCTCTATCAAGAAGTTATTCTCGACCACAACAAGAAGCCCCGCAATTATGGCACGCTGGATAAAGCAAGCCACCACGCGGTTGGCCATAACCCATTATGCGGCGATCACCTCGATATTGCGCTAAACCTCGATGGAGAGCGCATTGACGGCATCGCGTTCCACGGTGAATCATGCGCGATCTGCAAGGCATCGGCCTCGATGATGACCACCGTCGTGAAAGGCAAAACGCGCGCGGATGCAGAGACACTGATCAAGGAGTTTCGTGATATGGCGACCGGCACGCTCGATCTCGAGGGCCAGCATCACCTGGGGCGGCTCACGGTATTTGCGGGTGTGCGTGATCTGCCAACGCGAGTAAAATGTGCTATTTTGCCGTGGCACACGCTGCATGCTGCGCTCAATGCCGTTACCACCACCTCGACCGAGTCCGAGGATGATCCGATGCATGCTCCAATAGGGGATGCTTGAAAGGAACAGGAAATGCCAAAAATAGCGGAAATAGAAGGTACCCCGAATCGAAACGCGCTGAAATTCATCCTGAAGGAGCCATTGACCTGGGGGATGACATGCTCATATGACAATGCCGAGCAGGCGAAAGACGATCCGCTTGCCGCTGCGTTGTTCGACATCGATCATGTGACTAACGTCTTTTATGTCGATCGCTGGATCACGGTAACGCAAGACGGCGGTGCCGATTGGCAAGACCTTGCGCGCGAAGTGGCCGATCCGATCCGCGCCGCGCCCGCGGCCGATGCGCAATCGGCTGCAACAGTCGCCGCGGCAACCAGTGCAATTGCCGGGTTAAGCCCGGAGGACCAGCAGCGGCTCGATACCATCAATATCATGCTCGACGAGGAGGTTCGTCCTTATCTCCAAAGTGACGGCGGCGATCTGCATGTGCTCGGGCTGGAGGGCAACAAGCTCAGCGTTCATTATCAAGGTGCTTGCGGCACGTGCCCGAGTTCAATCTCAGGCACGCTGCGAGGTATTCAGAATATGCTGAGATCGATAGAACCCGATATCGAGGTTGTCGCGCTATAACAACCGGGTTTCATGTGCTTTTTATGGCATGTGGGTTCTTCCCCGGCTTCCTGCTGCGCCAAGATACGTTCCCGATGATATTCCTTTTCCCATCCCGGTGTGATCGGCTATAGTATGCTCGATTTCTGCAAGGTGCTGGCTTACAGGCACCCGATGAAATAATCGGCTGCTGTGTTTTCACTGTTTTTGCGGTTCTTGCAGGGTGGGTCGCCCGGTTCTCGTGGCAGATGCCTGCTCACTGTCTGCACCATAATCACCCCTGACCTCATATAGATGCCTGGTTCAGGTTAAGAAGAATCACAGATGCTCTGGATAAAATCGCTACACATCATTTTCATGGTGACCTGGTTCGCGGGATTGTTTTATTTGCCGCGTCTGTTTGTCTATCACACGATGAGCGATGACGCGCCAGGCATCGAGCGCTTCAAGGTGATGGAGCGTAAACTCTATTATGGAATCATGACGCCCGGCGCGGTGCTGACAATTCTCTTCGGGCTTTGGCTCTGGCTGGGTTATGGAATTTCTGGCGGCTGGTTGCATGCAAAACTTGCATTAGTCATCGTGCTGATCGCGTACCATTTCTACTGTGGAAAACTGCTCGCCGATTTCAAGTATGATCGCAATCGGCGCAGTCATGTTTATTACCGGTGGTTTAATGAATTTCCGGTGGTGATCCTGATTGCGGTGGTGATCCTGGTTGTGGTAAAGCCGTTTTGAAAGATCGCTTGCTATCTCATCATGAGTTCCACCGAACAAAAACCTGTTGATCATCAGGTAGACAAGAATCTCGATCGTATACCACTAAACCATGCAAACAATCACGGTAGATTTTGCCTCTACGCCAAGTGAGCGTAGTTACCCGATACATATCGGCAGTGGGATTCTGAGCCATTCCGAAATTATCCTGGACCAATTGCCGCGAAAGCGCGCCGCAATCGTCACAAACACTACGGTAGCGCCCCTTTATATGGAAAGGCTGCGTAGCGTGCTGGAAGGCCAAGGCGTGGCGACCGTTCCCATCGTTCTCCCTGACGGGGAAGCGCACAAGAATTGGCAGACGCTGAACTTCATATTCGATGCGCTTCTTCGTCACCGCTGTGAACGGAGCACGCCCATCATCGCCCTTGGCGGCGGCGTCGTCGGTGATTTGGCCGGGTTTGCCGCCGCGACCTATTTGCGGGGAGTGCCGTTCATTCAAATTCCAACGACGCTTCTGGCACAGGTCGATTCTTCGGTCGGCGGTAAGACGGGTATCAATCATCCGCTTGGCAAAAACATGATCGGCGCTTTTTATCAGCCTCGGGTCGTACTGGCAGACACGGCAACGCTCGATACATTGCCGGAAAGGGAGTTGCGGGCAGGCATTGCCGAGATCATCAAATATGGTCTGATCCGGGATCTCGGCTTCCTGGAGTGGTTAGAACGGAATATGGCCAAGCTCCTTATCCGCGACGCCGATATACTGGTCGAGGCGATACGCCGAAGTTGCGTAAACAAGGCGGAGGTTGTGCAAGCCGATGAACGCGAAAGTGGTGTTCGGGCATTACTCAACCTCGGGCATACCTTTGGTCACGCTATCGAAAATGCGATGGGTTACGGTGTCTGGTTGCATGGCGAAGCAGTTGCAGCCGGTACGATGCTGGCTGCGGAACTATCGAAGCGCATGGGGATGATCGGCGAGGCCGAGGTGGAGCGAATCCGGAAAATTTATGCGCAAGCAGGGCTTTCTGCCGTGGCGCCCAATCTCGGCCCGGAAAAATACCTATCCCTGATGGGGCTGGACAAGAAGGTAGAGGGAGGGAATATGCGTTTCATTTTACTCCGGCATATAGGTGAGGCCGTGCTCCATTCCGACGTGCCGGCAGAGATATTGGCTGAAACGCTTATGGAATGTACTGCCGATGCATGAGCTGGCGCCTTATGCAGTAACTTCGGCCAGTTCGCGCGGCCGCCGCATCGCGGAAGAATCAGCACCGGGGCGTACCGCCTTCCAGCGTGATCGCGATCGCATCATTCATTCCACCGCATTTCGCAGGCTTGTATACAAAACTCAGGTTTTTGTAAATCACGAAGGCGACCTGTTTCGCACGCGCTTAACGCATAGCCTGGAGGTAGCGCAAATCGGCCGCTCGGTTGCGCGCAATCTGCATCTCAACGAAGATCTGGTTGAAGCCATTGCCTTGGCGCATGACCTCGGCCATACGCCATTTGGTCATGCCGGGCAGGAAGCGCTGAACGACTGCATGAAAGATTACGGTGGCTTCGAGCACAACTTGCAGTCTCTACGTGTGGTAGATGTGCTGGAAGAACGTTATGGCGCATTTGACGGCTTGAATTTGTGCTTTGAAACGCGTGAAGGCATCCTCAAGCACTGCGCCAGAAAGAATGCCGTAAAGCTTGGAGATGTGGGCGAGCGTTTCCTTTCGGATAAGCGGCCGTCACTGGAAGCACAACTGGCCAATCTTGCCGATGAAATCGCCTACAACAACCACGACGTAGACGATGGCTTGCGCTCCGGCCTGATTACGCTGGAGCAACTTGCGGAGGTCAAAATATTCGCTCGGCATTTGTCGATGGCAAAAAGTCATTACCCCGAGATCTCTGGGCGGCGTTTGATTCATGAAACCGTCCGGCGCATGATCAATACGCTGGTGGGGGATCTGATCGGGCAAAGCGCCGCCAATATCGCGCATAGCCGCCCGGATAGTCTTGAAGCTGTGCGGGCGGCCCCATACCTCGTTGGTTTCAGCGAGGAAATCTGGCAGGAGCAGCAGGAACTGAAAAAATTTCTGCGGGACTATCTGTACCGGCACTACAAGGTGGCGCGCATGAGTGCCAAGGCGCGACACACGATCGAAGCACTTTTCAAGGCGTTTTGCTCGGATATCCGGTTGCTTCCCCCGGTATTTCAGTCAAAGTATCATCACGATAAACATCAGGCAGTTGCCGATTATATTGCCGGCATGACCGATCGCTATGCAATTCGGGAATATCGGCGGTTATTTGCCATCGAGGAGAGCTGACGCTTCTGCTATGCCTTTGCTGCTGCTGAACCTTCACCTTATTCATATTCGTGATCACCGTACCGGCCGGCGCCGGCAAGGATAAAGCTCCACCACAATCGCCACTGGCCGTGAGCATGTACCCGGAAGCCAATAGCTGATAACATTAGCAGGTTAAGCTCATGAACAACCTGTCCACAGGAAGATGAGTTCAACAGGTATGATCCGGGACACAAGCTGTTACCCGGGAACTGGCGCATAAACGATGCTGTTTCTTGCTGAGTTTGTACGATTAAACTGGAGTCGATGACAAGATTGAAGAACGATACCCTGCTGCGGGCTCTCCTGCGACAACCTACTGAATACACCCCGGTGTGGATGATGCGTCAGGCTGGGCGATATTTACCCGAGTACAACCAGACGCGCGCGCGTGCCGGCAACTTTCTCGCTCTGTGCAAAAACCCGGATTTCGCGACTGAAGTTACGATGCAGCCCCTGGCGCGGTTCCCGCTGGATGCCGCGATATTATTTTCGGATATTCTGACTATCCCCGATGCAATGGGGCTGGGGCTCTACTTCTCGGATGGTGAGGGGCCCAAGTTCGAGCGGCCTTTACGTGAAGAATGGGAGATTCGTGCACTGACGGTACCTGATCCCGGGGTACACCTGCGTTACGTGATGGATGCGGTTTCACAAATCCGAAGGACGCTGGACAACCGGGTTCCGCTGATCGGCTTTTCCGGCAGTCCTTTCACGCTTGCCTGTTATATGGTCGAGGGTTGCGGCGGTACCGATTTCCGTCAGATCAAAACCATGTTGTACCAGCGGCCGGATCTGTTGCATCACATTCTCGATATTACCGCGCAGGCGGCAATTGCTTATCTGAATGCACAAATCGAATCCGGCGCCCAGGCTGTGATGATTTTCGATACCTGGGGCGGCGCCTTGTCCCACGCAGCCTATCGGGAATTTTCCTTGCGCTATATCAGTCAGATATTAGCAGGACTAAAGCGCGAGCATGGCGGTGAGCGCGTGCCTAACATCGTTTTTACCAAGGGTGGCGGACTATGGCTGGAGAGCATTGCGGATAGCGGTTGTGATGCGGTTGGGCTCGACTGGACCGTGGATATCGCCGAGGCGCGCCGGCGGGTTGGGCACAAGGTTGCCTTGCAAGGAAATCTCGACCCCGCGGTGCTATTCTCGACACCGGAAGTGATTGCTGCTGAAGTGGAAAAAATTCTTTCCGGTTACGGAAAAGGCAACGGCCACGTTTTCAATCTTGGTCATGGCATTTCGCAGTTTACTCCACCGGAGAATGCCCTCACACTGGTGGAAGCGGTTCATGCCCTCAGCCGCAAATATCGCTAGCACCCAATTTTATAAATAAAAAAGGCACTAAATACCAACAAAACATATCGAACTGTGCTAGATTCTCAACAAAGCCTCAGGTCGACCAAACGCGAGTAGCGACCTGGATCGACGTTGATTTATTTCTACCGGAATCAGCTACATTTTTCAAATCGGGCATATTCTCTAGGTGTTGTTAAAACCGATAAGCCGTTTTATCTTATAATTTTTTAGTAAGCCTTCCCGTGCATATACTTATTATTGAAGATGATCCGGCTATCGCCACAAACCTCTACGATTTTCTCGAGGCCCGCGGTCACAGTGTCGATGCCGCCGCTGACGGCATCACCGGCCTGCATCTCGCGGTAACGCAGAAATTTGATGGGATTCTGCTTGATCTTGGTCTTCCAGCCATGGATGGCATTACGTTATGCCGGAAACTTCGCCAGGAAGCGGACCTCGACACACCGGTGCTGATGCTGACAGCGCGGGATACGCTGGAAGATAAACTCAAAGGGTTCGATCACGGCGCCGACGATTACATGATCAAGCCGTTCGCGCTGAAAGAGGTCGAAGCCCGCCTCGTTGCGATGCATAAACGGCATGGCGGCAAAGTGACCAGCCGCATGCTGGAAACCGGCGATCTGTCATTCGATCCCAAAACGCTATCAGTGCTTTTTGCCGGCACGGCGGTCAAGTTGCCCCCCAAATGTATCCGGCTGCTCGCGCTCATGATGAGCGAGCCCGGCCGCGTGTTCAGCCGCAGGGAACTTGAATCGGAAGTCTGGGGAGACACGCAGGGAACCAGCGATACATTGCGCAGCCACATGCACGAACTACGCCGTTCCTTGAGCCGCGCGGGCGGCTACGATCCGATCGAGACAATTCATGGACTTGGGTACCGCCTCATTTCCCGTGCCAGGGATTAAACGTGGCCTACGCCGACGCGTTGCGCTGGCCTTTGCGGTATTCTGCATAGTCGTCGTCGGAACACTCGGTATCAGCTTGTATATCGCTTCTGACGATATCGAAGAGGCGCATATCGAGCAGATCATGGAAACCGAGATGGACTATCTGCTCGAGCGTTATCGCCAGAGTAGCGATTTCGTCCCCCAGGTGGGCTCAAATCTCGAAAAGTACATCATCCATGATCCCGCCGAGGAATCCAGGCTCCCCCCATACTTGCAAGGGCTCAACTACAGGCGCCACAAGGTTTTCAGGGGCCCGGAGGAGATTCGGGTCGCGGTACGCCATGTCGATGGCGTCAAGTTTCTTGTTGCCTATGAAATCGGGCTCCATGATCAGCGGCAACAGGAACTCAGGCTTCTTATCATTTTATCGCTCCTTTCGGTGGTCGGAGTTGCGTTACTGGTGGGATATCTGCTTGCGGGCGTACTCGTCAGGCAAGTTACCGATCTTGCGGAGCGAGTAAGGCATCTGGCGCCCGGTGCGGGACAGGACGCAACAATGATCCAGCCCGGCCAGGACGAGGAAGTGGCGCAACTCGCCCGTGCACTGGACGACTATCAGAACCGCATCACGCGCATGCTGCGGCGCGAGCAGGAGTTCACCGCCAACATAAGTCACGAGTTGCGTACCCCGATCACCACCATCCTGACGAGTTGCGAACTGCTCGTTACGGAACCGGGCTTCTCCGAGAGGGCGCGGGCGCGCATCGGAATGATCGAGGTTGCGGCAACTCGCATGGGAGAACAATTGCAGGCATTGTTATTCCTTGCTCGCGAACAGGCGCTGGGTATCATGGAACCGGTCGCAATCGCCGAGTGTGTTTACGATGCAGTGGAGCCTGTATGCACTGAAATATATCGAAAGCGCCTCATGTTCGAGGTTGCAGTAGAGCCGAATGCCGTTCTCACGCTAAACCGGCAAGCATTGCACACGGCTCTTGTGAATCTGCTTCGCAATGCGGTGCAATATACAGAGCGCGGTTTCATTCGCGTGAATTTCAGCCGGAAGCGTCTTTCAATCTCCGATTCCGGCATCGGTATCGAACCTTCTTATCTGCCCCTCCTTTATGAGCGCTTCTTCCGCGGGTCGACGAAAGGCGAAGGCCTGGGAATCGGCCTTGCGATTGTCAAGCGTATCTGCGACCACTATGGCTGGATTATAGAGGTCGACAGCACGCCGGGAAAAGGCGCAACTTTCCACATCACCTTTCCGTAATTCCCCCTGCATTTGCGGTTTCCAAAAACGTCACGCTTCGTGATCGTTCTTTTTTTGCCTTTCACAAATTAATCACAACCCCGCGACAGGTTCTTCACATGGGTTGTGGCAATCTGTGTTTCATGGCAGCACAACTATAACGTTTGTTTCGTAGCCATAAAGCAGCGAGTTGTTCCATGATTTCACTGATATTAAAAAAACTATTGTTACCGTTGCAGCTTTCGACATTCTATACATTTTCGATTTACAAGTAAGGATAAACCAATTTTACAAACAAGGACAAACCAATGCGAATCCAGCAAGGAATCGTTACCGGTTCCGTCATCGTTCCAGAAACCTTCATTCACATTCGGAGGGCTATATGACAGTCATATACTTGAGAGATGTAAAAGAGTCCCGTGCTGAGAACAGGCCCGCGAAAAGTGCGAACCCCGCCACTGTGGAAATATTGCGGAGATCGGATCGGAGATCTTCATTGGCGGAAACTTCCACACGCTTGCGGGCGCGGCTGCTCTCCCGCCAGTCGGTGAAGTACTCTCCATCGAGCTCCTGGCCGCTCGAACATACGAGCCAATGGCTCGAGTGCGCTCATCCCGGCTGGTCCTGAAGGCCGGGTGATCGTAATCGTAGGTAAGTTAATAACTACATAAGGAGGGTTTACCATGTCAATTTCCAGTCTTCTCGTACCGGCGATACTGTTTTTCGCGCTCGGTATGTTCGCGCAGGTGATCAAATCGGATCTCAAGTTTCCGCCCGATATGCACAAGATGATCGTTATCTATCTGCTGATAGGTATCGGGTTGCATGGCGGCAAGGCCCTGACCCAGGGATCGATGGCTGATGCCCTGCCTGCCGTGGGAGCGGCTTTTCTGTTTGGTATTGGCTTGCCTATCGTTGCATACGTTATTTTGCGGGGCCTCGGAAAGATCGACCCGCTCAATGCCGCGGCAATCGCGGCGCATTACGGCTCGGTGAGTGCCGGCACTTACATGACGGCGGTGGCTTTCCTGGGCGGCATCGGTGTGACCTTTGAAGCTTATCCAGTCATCATGCTGGCAATCATGGAGTCTCCCGCCATCATGATCGGCCTGGTGCTGGCCGGCTATTCGCGCAAAATAATGGGAGGGGCTACCAAAGGTGAGAAGGGAATGTATATGCACCTGCTGCGCGAAGCCTTCACCAATGGCAGTATTCTGCTGCTGTTTGTCTCCATGGGAATCGGCGCAGTGGTCTCGGAGCCAAGCTATCACAAGATCGAGCCGTTCTTCGAAACCATATTCATGGGCGCCTTGTGCCTGTTCCTGTGCGATATGGGCATGGAAGCCGGGAAAAGGCTGTCGGAATTCAAAGCAGTGGGTATCTTCCTCGTCTGTTTTGGTGTTGCGATGCCTCTGATCGGTGCGATTTGCGGCCTGATGGTCGGCCACTTCTGGCTTGGCTACTCGGTGGGCGGAGTGACGCTGGTCACGGTGCTCGCAGCGAGCTGTTCCTATATCGCGGTACCCCCGGCGATGCGCCTGGCTGTCCCGGAAGCCAACCCGTCTTTTTACCTGACCTTGTCGCTTGGAGTCACCTTTCCATTCAATGTTGTGGTCGGCATTCCTATTTACTACGGCGCTGCCCAGTATCTGGCGGGCGTATAGCGAAGCGGATGTCACTGGTATCTCGGGATGATTCATCAATTCACCGGAATCTTTTCGAGATACATTCCGGCCCAACTGAAGTATTCAAATCCGACTATCAACGCGTAAATAATTCTGGGGAGAGAAACCATGTTTAATAGAGCAGATGTTTTAATTTCGATGATACGTATCGAGATCGTCATCGATGACGAGAAGCTCAGTGATCTGATTACCCTGTTACGAACAGCCGGTGTGCGCGGCTATACGTTCTTTAGGCACGGCGGCGGCCTTGGGTCGCGCGGGGAGCGGCGCCCGGATGACATTGCTCTTGAGGAAAGAAATGCTGTAGTGATTGTGGCTTGTGAAGAAAAACAGGCTGAGAGACTGGTGATGGCGATCCGCCCAAAATTGAAAGAATATGGTGGAATGTGCCTGATTTCGGACTGCAAGTGGATCATAGGGCCTGCGGCTTCCTACTGATCCATCAGCCGGCATGGTTTCAGGTATGTGAAGTAATAAAGAAAAAGAACGCAATTTTTTGAGTTTTTAAATAGTGCCTGTTTCTAATAACCTAAGGAGTTGATCATGTCGCAACATCAATTTCCCGAAAAGACGTTGCTGGTTGGCTTTGCGCCGCTACCGTCGTCCTGTTTATTAATGACAGCAACTATTATTGAGAGAGTTTCATTTGAGTTCCCCGGCTTTTGCCAAACACAATAGCCGGGGAACTGATCCGTCCCATCTCAACACGGGGAACGGATTTATGGATTTCGCACTTCAATTACAAGAATATGAAAGACGGCAAGGCTGCATTTCCGGTGAAGTTGGCCTTGGGTGGCCTGAATCGGAAGCTGGCGATTGAGGCCAGCTCGATTCAAAAGCTGACTGTAGCTTCTGACTCGAGTCCAACGCTCCAACTAACGATCAATCTGCTGACGAAACCGAATCGTGGCTGAAATTAACCGAACGATTCGGTATAAACCCGAGCTGAGAATACAAATGGCGAGACCTGCGACAGGACGGGAATTTGTGGAAGCGGCGAAGGAAAAAATCGCCTCAGCCAAGACAGTTGAGGCGTTGCGTGCTGCTCAGGCATTGCTCCTTCCGCTGGAATTTGGCATGTCATTGGAACAGACGGCCGTCATCATCGGTTTATCTAAAAGTAGAACGGGAAAACTGCGAACGCGGTTTCAGCGCATTGAGGCCGGCGCTGAACAGGTCAAAACAAAAAAGGGCCTTCGCAATCATGCACGGATGAGTCTCGATGAAGAAGTACAGTTCCTGACTCCATTCGTTACCCATGCCCAGGCCACGGGTATTCTGCCGATACACCAGCTGAAAGCCGAGCTTGAAAGACGCGTAGGCGGATCGGTGTCGACATCGACGGTATATCAGTTGCTTCGCCGCCACGGATGGTCAAAGCTGGTGCATCACGTAAAAACGGATGCAACGGCCATGCACCCATCGCAAAGAACGGGTCAGAAGAAAAATAATCCGGAAACGTAAAGTCCGATCGTGCTATCGAAACGCCATGGTTGCGTTCCGGGTACCTGCTCCTCCTGGGTAACGCCGTCCTTCGATACTGCCGTTGCTCCTCGTCTACCTGCATTCATCCAGATCCATGCCTGACCTTGTCTCCGCACGCCTTCGAGCTGGCAGGGGAAATGCGGTTCGGCTCAACAAGGAACAGCAAAGCAAAGAACGGGCGGTATCCGCTACAGAGCAAGTCCTCTCTTAAACCTGGATCAGGCAGTTGGTCGAGGCGAAAAACCCCCTTTTCGGCTATGGCGCCTGGTTGAAAAGTGGGTGGTCAACCGTCTCATTCAGTTTAAATGGGTCACCCTCCATGTCGTCGTGAACGGGAAATATGGTTCGCGTGACTATCGCCAGCTTTTCCAGAATCCGGATGATTTTCAAGCTGTTCCACAGCGCTGTCGGCGGCGCAAATCGCCGTGCCTGGCATTGGTAGTGAAGGATGTCCGGCTTAGGCCTGATTCCCATCCCGGTTTCTCATCGGTTGACACACACCTCCCGAATCAATTGACTTAAGCAGGTGATTAATTCCCCATACAAGCGTTCCAACTTACCTACATAAAATTGACATATGTCACTAATGCACCGATCTGCTGCTCGCCATATTCATAGGTTTTTATTATCTAAGACATTGTTTATACATGAATTACATGCGGAGCAGCCTACACCTGAACATGCCTGCTTTGGCATGATGTGAAGTAGATATTAAAAACTTCACAATTTCTTGACATTTAACATACATATTCTTCACATGGCTAATGCTATGTTAGCGTTGCTTTTAATGCCTTAATGAATTTGTAGAGATTTGAATGTTGAATCCGCTGTGAAAGCGGTTGCTAAAGCCGGTTGAGCAAATGCTTCAGCATCTGATTGTGGGCGAGCCAGTCAAGGACTTGAGGTTACTTCCAGATCAGCTGTTTTTTAACTTATGACGAAATTGAGCAGACGTCGAACAACCATCGGAAAGCAGATCACCCTCCCGGTTTCTTCTTCGTTTGAAGTTATGTTTAAATTTTTTAAAAAGGAAGGATAGGTACCATGAGTTCATCTACTTTAGATAAGCCACTGTCAACTGATGATCATGCACCCGGCGCCACTGCGGAACAAGTTGTCGCGCCAGGATCGGCGGGGTTTCAGGCCAAGTATCTCGCTCGTGACATTCAGGCTGGAATTATAACTGGAACCATGGCGGTCCCGCTATCGATCGGCATTGCCATGATGTCGGAGTATCCTATCAAAGTAGCACTGGCGACGGTCGTTTTTGCCTGTTTCATCGGATGGATCAATGCCTTTCTCAAGCCAGGAAATTATATCGGCGTGCCGGGGGTGGCGGCCGGTCTCGCCCCTGCCCTGGCGATGGGTGTTCACACCTTCGGTATTGAAAATATGGCGTTTGTCATTTTCCTGACAGCCACAATGCAAGCGGTCGTATGGAAGTACAATTGGCAACGGTATATTTTGCAGGCGGTACCGGTTTATCTCGTAGAAGGATTGTTGGCGGGAGTGGGTCTGAAGATAGGCCTCAAATTCGCTACATTTTGCTATGAGATACCGGCAGACCTGGAAACGGCCGATGTATTCTGGAATGAGGCGCGCATCCAGATTGTACTGATATCGATAGTCGGTTTCGCCGGCTTCGTATACCTGTTTTCAAAATTCAAGGATACGAAACCCGCAATTCCTTATTTCCTGCTGATAATCGCAAGTATCGTGCTCGCTCAATACATGCCGATGTCTATGCTATTTGTGGAGGATGTTCCGTTTACGCTTTCCCTCCCGGTGCCGCATATCGAGAGCGCAATGATGTGGGTGTACATCGTGGGATTCGCCGCAATGCTCGCCACGATCGATGTGATAGAGCAGGTAATGAGCAACGCCGCGATCGAGAAAATAGATCCACTGGGGCGCAAATGCAACACCAATAACAGCTTGTGGTCCATCTGGATAAGCAATATGGGCGCGAGTTTTTTTGGCGGCATGACCAACCTGGACGGATTGGCTAAAAGCACCACCAACAAACTGGCTGGGGCATATACCAAGTTTTCGAATATTGTCGTCGGTACGGTCGTTCTCTTCTTCTTCTTCAATTCGCACTATCTTGAATATCTGCCGAAGTTCTCGCTGGCCGCAATCATGATTTTCTCCGGCTGGAAAATGGTCATGGGATTGTGGCACGTCGCAAACTACGGACAATATGCGTTGATGCTTTCAGTTCTTACCGCCTTGCTGGTCTTCAAGATAGGCATCTTCGAAGGCATGCTGGTCGCATTGGCAGTTCATGGGCTTATCAACTACCTGGTTTTTCAACAGGCCGGCAAGATACCGAGCAAGGTCATCATCAAAAAATATTTCGAGAAATTTTCGACAGGCGGCACCGCTGACTAGTTGACCCGGGGATGCAATCCTAATCGAGGCGGGCACGTGATGCCCGCCTCTTTTCATGAATCACTATAAGAGGAGTTCTAATGTACAAGAAGATCATGGTAGCTATCGCCGACGATGAAATTTCCCGCAGCGCATTGGAAGAGGCCCAGTATATCGCAGCTACCGATGGAGCCGTACTGTGCATCGTCCATACCGTGACGAAAGGGATGAAAGGAATCGACGATGACGAGGCTGATAACCGAAAAGCTGGAGCGGCGCTGCTGGAACGCGCCAGGACTACGGCCACTACCGACGCGACGCCAATAGTGGAAACCCGTTTACTGGATGCGGAAGAAAGATACGGCCGGACTGCTATCATGGAGGCCATCGCCGCTGCCGTCACGGAATGGGGGGCAGATCTGGTCGTTGTGGGTACGGAAGGCCGTCGGGGTCTGGAGCGTTTGGTCACCGGTTCTGTGGCAGAGCAATTGGTAAAAACTGTCGAAATTTCAATTTTGCTGGTTCGTCCCCACTAGGGCGATCCCGCAAGGCAGAAAAAATTTTATCCGAGATGTGAAGAATCTGTGGTGAATACATAAAATAGTTGTGAATTTGTGAAGAATGTGTATACTTCATGTTAAGTATTTGTGAAGTAGTTAAATACCCTTAGTCCGCTTAAAAATGTGTCAACAAGCGGTTCAAGAGGGAAAAAATGTCAGGGAAGTGCGATTTGGTGGTCGAGCTTCTTTATTAGATGGACGAAGCAGATGTTCATCTCGGTGTAAAAGATCGGCATGAAAGCGTAATTCTTACCCTGGTTGTCATACGGTCAGTAACACATTGTCATTGAGTGACGAGTTACACATGCAGAACTTGGGCGTTTTACTATTTAACCAGCTAACCTATTTATAGGCATCCATCATGCTAACATCGACTAATACATTTCTTTATTTCGCATACGGCGCGAACATGTTCTCTCGCAGGATAAACGCCTCGAATATCGCGCCATCAGCGGTAGCGGTAGACATTGGCTTTATTGAAGGACGCAGGTTTACCTTTGGAAAGGTCAGCCGTGACGGTTCCGGGAAAAGCAATATCGAAGCAACCGGTAATCAGAGAAACCGGGTTTATGGCGTTCTCTATAAGATCAACGTAAAGGATAGAGAAAGCCTGAATCAGGCGGAAGGCCTTGGAACAGGCTATAGCGAACTGAATATACCGGTCGTTACGTCAACCGGCACACACACCGCATTGACTTTTGCCGGGAGCTACAAAGAGGCGGTCCTCCGGCCTTACCACTGGCATAAAGCGATGGTTATCCTGGGCGCCATCGAGCATGACCTGCCGAGCGAGTACATCGAATGGCTGCGGATATTTGAAGCGCAAGGCGATGCCAACGTAGAGCGTTGCGCCGAGAGAGAAGCGCTGTTGTACGGTGATTTGCCTCTAGCGCGATTCGAGGTCGATACGGATGTGCGTCGGGCGGCGGTCAACGAGGTCTAAGACGAAAGCGGTTTGCGTTTCGGGAACATTAATTCTGCGGGAGGTACTTGTTAAAGTACCTCCCGTTGTTTTTTCAAAACACCTGGTCTTTTTATTTAGATCGATGTCGCACCAGTTAAGCCCATCATGCTCACCGGACCCATCCTGTTCACGATATGGGATGAAGCTATATAGAGTGAGCTATTTAGCCAGCTTTTGATAAAAAGCAAGGCGTCGAGCGCTGATTTTGCCTTCCTGAACAGCCTGCACAAGCGCGCAGCCAGGTTCATTCGCGTGGCGGCAATTATTGAACCTGCATAGCCCCATATACTGGCGAAATTCAACAAACCCCCACGCCAACGCATCCCTGCCGATATGATGAAGGCCGAATTCCTGCATGCCGGGAGAATCGATTATCCGGCTATTGTCGTCGAGGTGGTAGAGTCGCGCATGGGTAGTAGTATGTCGTCCGGTATCGAGCGCAACGGAAATACCGGAGGTGGCGCGCTCCGCCGCGGGGATGAGCGCATTGATAAGAGTAGATTTGCCCATTCCGGACTGGCCAACCAGGACACTGAGATGACCGTGCAGATGGGGTAATAGCGGTTCGATATTTGTCTTTGCGCTGAGTTGCAGCGACGAATAGCCAAGTTCCCGATAGAGGGAAAGGATGTTGGAAGCAGTGTTTGTGGGCTGGATCAGGTCTGCCTTGTTAAGTACGATCAGTACTTTTATGTGCTGGTTCTCAGCGGCAGCAATGCAGCGATTGATCAATTCTTCGCTAAAACTTGGCACCGCAGCCACCACGATAATAACCTGTGTGATATTGGCGGCGATGAGTTTTTCGCGGAAAGCATCGCTACGATACAATAGGGCGCTGCGAGGCATTATGTTTTCAATGACGCCTTGCCCCGATTCAGTCGGCTGAATCTCCACCACATCGCCGCATGCCACGCCACCTTTTTTTCCACGCATTACACACGACAGTGCTGCGCCGCTTACGGTCTTAACGAGAAAAGATCTGCCGAATGCAGCGACTATCTGCCCGGTAATCGGCGACGCGGTTGGAACCTGCCGAATTGTTCTCAAATGTTGAATAGGGTATCGATTTTCGCTGCGCAAATGAAGTCATTCTCGGACAACCCATTGATCGCATGGGTGGTATATTCGACCTTGCATTTATTGTAGCCAACCATGATGTCCGGGTGATGATCTTCGCGATGGGAAATCCAGGCAACGGCGTTAACAAAAGCCATGGTCTGATAGTAGTTCTTGAAATTATAGCTTTTTTTAATTATTTTATCGAAAAACTCCCACCCCTCGAGCTGCTGCATCAGCGTCGTTATTTCATTGGGAGAAAGCGGGGGCATGTTGCCCTCGCAGGGTTTGCATTGCTTTCTGATGAGATCGTTGGCAGTGGCGTTCATTGGTACTCCTGCTGGTCAGTGTGAAAAATAGCTAGCCTGGATGTTTCATAAATTCGCGTGATGATTGCGCAGGATTTTGTTTTGTAGGGAGATTTTGTGAAAGAGTGGCGTAGTTATTCATACGCCCGACTGAACGAAATTTTCATACAAAACAAAAGACCAGCAAGGGCGCGCGTCAATTTATGAAACATCCGGGCCAATACTCCAAAAATTCAATTATGCGCCAGGTTTTGCAGACGCGCTATTCTCATCGCAGCGGGCGGATGGGAATCATAAAATGCCGAATGCAAGGGGTCTGGAGTCAGCGTCGCAGCGTTATCCTGATAGAGTTTTATCAGTGCGCGTATGAGGTCGGTGGCCGATGCGTTACCTGCAGCATACTCGTCAGCCTCGAATTCATGCTTGCGCGAGTATAGACTTGCCACCGGCTGGAACAGAAAAGTGAACGTGGGCATCACTAAAAAGAACAGCAGCAGCGCCGTGGCGGAGGAAGACACGTGTGAAACGGAAACGCCTAATCCCGCGTAAAACCAGTCCTGCTGCATCAAGTAGCCCAGCGCCCATAAAAATATAAGGCTCATGGCAAACGTCCATACGATACGTTTGATAACGTGGCGTCGTTTGAAATGTCCCAATTCATGCGCTAGCACCGCCTCGATCTCGGGCGTATCCAGACGAGAAAGCAACGTATCGAAAAAAACGATCCGCTTCGTCCTGCCGAAGCCGGTAAAATAAGCGTTGCCGTGGTTGCTGCGGCGCGAACCATCCATTACGAAAAGACCGCTGGATTTAAAGCCGCATCGACGCATCAATTGTTCAATACGTGCCTTGAGCGGAGCATCCTCAAGCGGGGTAAACTTATTGAAAAGCGGCGCGATCCAGGTCGGGAAGATGGCGAGAAGCACCACGTTGAAGCCCATCCATGCAAGCCAGGCATAAAACCACCAGCTTGGCCCCATTTTCTGCATTAACCATAAAATACCGAGCAGCAGCGGGAAGCCCAGCAGTCCTCCCAGTAGCGCGCGCTTGATCAGGTCGAGGAAAAACATGCGGGGACTCATCTTGTTGAAACCAAATTTTTGTTCGATAACAAAAGTTCGATAATAACCTACCGGAATTCCTGCTACGCTCATCAGTAGCACCGCGCTGACAATGAGTGCTATGCCGTGTATCAACGGGTCGCTAAACCAGTTTGACCAGAAATCCGCCAAGGCATTTAATCCGCCACCAAGGGTAAGTATCAGCAAAAGCAACGTATCGAGCGTTATGCTGATATATCCCAACCGCGTTTTGGCGCAGGTGTAGTCAGCCGCTTTTTGATGTGACGCTAAAGTAATTCGCGAAGAGAAATCGTCAGGCACATGATCGCGATGGGCGAGAACATGATGGATGTGCCGTGTTGCCAGCCATATACGCGCTAAAAAAGTGAGCGTCAGGGCGCAAAGAAAGAGGATCGTGAACGTTTGCATAGTCTATGGATGGCCGAAGTGGCAACGCAATGAAAGGTGACGGGTCAGTACCGATATGACACAATTACACGTTGAAAATTCAGCAAAGTGATCTAATTATGGCACAAGACAACAACAACCTCATCTGGATAGATATGGAAATGAGCGGGCTTAGTCCGCAGGATGATCATATCCTCGAGGTCGCTCTCGTGATAACGGATTCTCAATTGAACCTGGTGGCGGAAGCGCCGGTGCTGGTTCTATCCCAGCCCGACGCAGTGCTCGACGGCATGGACAACTGGAATAAGTCTACGCACGCAAAATCCGGCCTCGTGGACAAGGTGAGATCTTCCAGCCTGAACGAAGCTGAGGTAGAGGCGTCCATGATCACGTTTCTGCAAGAATATGTTGCCACGGGAGTCTCTCCTATGTGCGGCAACTCGATATGCCAGGATCGGCGTTTTCTGGCGCGCTGGATGCCGCAGCTGGAGTCCTATTTTCACTATCGTAATCTGGACGTAAGCAGCCTGAAGGAATTGGTAAAACGTTGGAAACCGGAAATCTCGGCAGGCTTGACAAAGCAATGCAAGCACGAGGCGCTGGCGGATATTTACGACTCCATTGCCGAGATGAGATACTATCGCGAGCACTTTCTCCGAGCATAGCGCTAAATAAACCTGAATCCGGTAGTTGGATCGGGGGAAAGTGTTCCATTCCAGGAAGTTGCAACGCAGCCCTGTGCCGCAAAAACCGTGCAATTCACCCCGTAGCGCCCTCGCCCGGGAGGTGAGCGTCAAATAATATGAAATATTGTTATTAATCATAACACTGATCTATTAAATGAGCGGCCAACTACCGGATTCAGGTTAAATCCGGCTACGCGATTCCCCCCTCGGCTTTCGGGTTGAGGCAACTCTTCACTTATCGAGAATTAGCCATGTCCGGCACCGTATTTACTATTGCTGTCAATCCAAAAATACCTCCCCGTCTGGCGCGGCTCGAGGAATTGGCTAATGATCTCTGGTATAGCTGGGATCGTGCTACGCGCTCGCTATTTTCCCGACTGGATCCCAGTCTTTGGGCGACAGTGGGGCACAACCCCAAAGATTTTCTCAAGCGCGTGGATGAGTCGCTGCTGCTGAGAGCCGCCGAGGACCAGGTATTTCTCGCCAATTACAACAGCATTCTTTCGGCTTACGATTCATATCATTCGGAACCGGTGCGAAACGGCGCAACGACAGGTTTACACCCTGATGATCAGGTGGCATATTTTTGTTTCGAGTTCGGTTTCCATGAGAGCTTTCCAATCTATTCGGGTGGCCTCGGTATCCTGGCAGGCGATCATTGCAAGGCAGCGAGCGATTTGCGCTTGCCATTGGTCGGCGTGGGTTTGCTCTACCGTCAGGGATATTTCTTCCAGACCATCGATAATTTGGGTAATCAACGAGTTATCTATACTGATTCCGATTTTGAGGATTTGCCCGTAGCGCCCGTGTTGGGCAGCAATGGTTTGGAAATACGAATCGAAGTGGAAATGCCGCAACGCAAGGTCGTCGTCAAGGTCTGGCAGGCGAAGATCGGTCACGTTAGACTTTACCTGCTCGATACGAATTTAGCTGAAAATTCGCCGGATGACCGTGATATCACGCACCAACTCTACGGCGGCGACCGGAACCTGCGCATCAAGCAGGAGATCCTGCTTGGCATTGGCGGTGTCCGGGCGTTGAGGGAGGTGGGAATCAAGCCGACGATATGGCATATCAATGAAGGGCATGCTGCGTTCATGATGCTGGAACGTATGCGTAATCTGGTGCAGCAGGGGCTGGATTTCCCGAGTTCGCTGGAGGCAGTGGCGGCAAGCACGGTGTTCACAACCCATACCTCGGTACCGGCGGGACATGACCACTTCGGCGATGACATGATGGCTACTTATTTCGAAGGGTTTTACCGTGATCTTGAAATTACCCGGGAAGAATTCATGGCACTGGGTCGCGTTCGCGGCAGTCACGATTTCAACATGACAAATCTTGCCATTCATGGCTCGCGCTTTCAGAACGGCGTGAGCAAGATACATGGCAACGTTTCCGCGCGAATCTGCAGGGATTTGTGGCCACAGATCGAGCCGGAAGAAAATCCGATGGGACATATCACGAACGGCGTGCATGTGCCGACCTTCCTGGCTCAGGAATGGCCGGATTTATTCGACCGTTATCTCGGCTATGAATGGCGTAACCATATGTGTGATACCGATTACTGGTCGCGTATCAATGCCATTCCCGATCATCTGTTCTGGAGCGTGCGGCAAACACTGAAATCGCAGATGCTATATAGCATACGTGCTCGTCTAGCTGTCCAAATATCCCGTAATCATGGTTCTGAAGCGCATCTCGACCGCTTGCTGAGATTTACTGATCCTATAAACCCGAACATTCTGACACTTGGCTTCGCCCGCCGTTTTGCCACGTACAAACGCGCGACGCTGCTATTTGACAATCTCGACTGGTTGCGCAGGATCATGCTCGATCAGGACCGCCCAGTTATCATAATTTTTGCAGGCAAGGCACATCCTGCCGATGTTCCGGGACAGGACCTGATTCGTCACATCAATCAGGTTGCCCAGATGCCGGAATTTCAAGGACAACTTCTATTGGTCGAGGATTACGATTTGCGTCTCGCCCGGCGGTTGGTGGCAGGGGTCGATGTGTGGCTCAACAACCCGGTATATCCGCTGGAAGCAAGTGGGACCTCAGGCATGAAAGCAGGTATAAATGGTACGCTCAACCTGAGCGTACTCGATGGCTGGTGGGGCGAGGGCTATAACGGCAGGAATGGCTGGGCGATCAAGCCCGGGCCGGAAAATATGGATCTGGCGCGGCGCGACAAGGAGGAGAGCAGGGATCTTTACGAAACGCTGCAGGACCACGTGGTGCCGCTCTATTATACCCGCGATAAATTGGGTTATTCCTCGGGTTGGGTAAAAATGGCGAAGGACTCGATGATGTCGTTGCTGCCGCGTTACACGGCCGCGCGCATGGTAAGCGAGTACACCCAGAAGTTTTATGTACCGGCAAGCAAGCAGGGGGCGCTCTATGCCGCCGATGACTTCAGCGGTGCGAAGAAAGTCGCGGCTTGGAAAGCTTTCGTGCGGAAAACATGGGAAGGCGTAGCGATTCGTCGATTGAATACGCCACGCAAGCGTATCAGTTTCGGTGATGCCGCGCAGTTTGATGTCGCGGTAAGGTTGAATGGTTTACAGCCTGAGGACGTGATAGTGGAAATGTTGATTTGCCGTCAGCGCAATAAGGCCACGCTGCGCGAGTTCAATCATATCAGGTTTGAATTCAGTGGCATCGAAGAATCGGGCGAGCATCTGTATTCATTGAGCCTCACTCCGGATTTATGCGGAAAGCTGGACTATTACATACGCGTTTATCCATATCAACCTTTGCTGACGCATCCATTTGAAATGGGCATGATGGTGTGGGTGTAATTTTTCTTTTTTTCAATTTGGTCCAAGAGTCCGCCAGCTCCATGACTTCGGCGGTCCGATCCGGTCACTGACGAAAAAACCTTCCTGTGACCCAAAATGCTGAATCAGTCTCCAGTCTTTCCCCGCAATGACTCGATCTCGACCGGGAGCTCAGGAGAAAAGCGATAAGTAGATTTGCCGGTATGCAGCAGCGCTGGAATGCCAGCTGAAATCTTTTGTCATGCCATTTTTCTTCAAGCGGCACCATACTGATTTATCGTGATAGGCAGCGACAACCCGCCGAATCGCGTTAAGAAAACTGTCGGCGGTCATGTCGTGGAACAAAAAACCACTGGCGCTTTTATCGGCCAGCGTTGCGGGCGTGCAATCGACTACGGTGTCGCGCAAGCCGCCGGTCGCGTGAACCAGCGGAGGCGTACCGTAGCGCTGGCTATACATCTGGTTCAAGCCACACGGTTCGAAGCGGGAAGGCATCAGGAAGCTATCCGCGCCTGCCTCTATCAAGTGGGCAAGTTTTTCGTCGAAGCCGATATGGACCGCCATTTTCCCCGGATAATTTTTCTCCAGTCTGGCGAACGCCTGCTCCAGCGCGGTTTCGCCGCTGCCCAGAATCACAAGCTGGGCAGGTATTTCGGTCAACCGCGCTGCAACTTGCAATAAAAGATCGTAACCTTTCTGATAGGTGAAACGGCCGACGGCGCCGAATAACGGAATATGCGGATCGGCAGCCAGCCCCAGCAATTGTTGTAATGCGGTTTTGTTGTGCGCTTTGGCTGCAAGATTGGTAATAGCGTAATTTTGTGTAATATAGCGATCAGTAGCAGGGTTCCATTCTGAAGAGATGCCATTGATGATCCCACTGATGTGCCCGCGCCGCGCAGCCAGCAGACCTTCCATGCCGAAGCCCAGCGGTGTCGTCTGAATTTCTTCCGCATATGTCGGGCTCACGGTAGCGATATGGTCGGAATAATGGAGCCCCGCCTTGAGAAACGACATATTGCCATAATATTCCATGCCATTTATATCGAAACTTTCGGCAGGCAAACCCAGTTGAGCCACCGTATCGGGCGGAAATATGCCCTGAAAAGCGAGATTGTGTATGGTCATCAACGATGCCGCCTTTTTCCCTCTATGGAAATGCAGATAAGCCGGCACCAGGCCGCTTTGCCAATCGTTGCAATGAACAACGCTTGGGCGCCAGACGAGCGGGCTCGCATCACTCGCCAGAATTGCGCCAATTTTCGAGAGGAGTCCGAAACGCAAGGCATTATCCGGCCAGTCGCGCCCGGCATTATCCACGTATGGCCCCCCTTCCCGCTGGTACAGTACGGGGCAATCAATGATGAAAATGGGAAGAGATGCGGATGCGCCCAACGGCAGCTTTGCGGATAGCAGCGTCGACGGCGGAAATGGAGATTGATCTCTGAATTCGGCTATCTTTTGCTTTTTTTTGAGACCCGACAGCACTTGCGGATAGCCCGGGATGAGTACACGTACGTCGATCTTCAATTGACGCAACGCCAGCGGTAACGCCGCGCTGACATCCGCGAGACCCCCGGTTTTATTCAGAGGGTAAATTTCCGGCGTGATAAACAGAACACCGGGACTGGAATTTGATAAAGCGTGTGGCATTGCGGTCCACTCATTAAGATTTCTTGGAAAGCGTGAGGAATGAGGATCACTCCGAATTTCACTGACTTCCATCCGACACCGGTCGGTCGAGTAAAGCGCATCGTCTTGATGCCGCTATTCATCAGAAAAGGAATAAGCGGGCGCAACCCACTGCAAGTTATCCCTCGCGGTTGCTGTGCCAAATGAACTCGATTGCTCGGTACGCTTTGCTACAGCCGTGTCGGCACGGCGGACGGCCGGTGGTGCCTCGTTAAATGAACGTATCTTCCCGGAACCGAGTCAAGCATTTGTCGGGCGATTATCGATGAGAAGCGCGATGGGCCGTACGGCAACCTCCGCCTCATCCATTCATATCACGCCGGGAGAGCATTATTCAAGCGAAAGAATGATCCCTGCAAGTGGCGGGAGGCTGATGACGATCGAGTCGGGCCGCCCCATCCAGGGTTCGCCGGTCGTATCGATGCGACCCATGTTGCCCAGATTACTGCCGCCGTAGTGCAAGGAATCGCTATTGAATAATTCATGGTACATGCCTTTCGCAGGGACGCCGATGCGATAACGTGTGCGTGGCACAGGCGTGAAATTGAGAACGATCAGGACGAATGAACCATCGTATGCGCGGCGCAGATAGCTGATGACGGAGTTGTCGGCATCATGGCAGTCTACCCACGCGAAACCATCAGGCAAGAAATCGAGTTGGTGTAATGCGGCAATACTGCCATACAAATGGTTGAGGTCGCGCAGCGCAGCCTTGACGCCGCGGTGCTGTTCGTCGCGTAATTGACCCCAGTCCAGTTCCCATCCCGAGTTCCATTCACGTCCCTGGGCGAAGTCGCTGCCCATGAAATTGAGCTTTTTACCGGGATAAGTCATCTGATAAGTAAATAACAGGCGTACGTTTGCAAATTGCTGCCAGGCATCGCCCGGCATTTTGCCCAGCAGAGATCCTTTGCCATGCACTACTTCGTCATGTGAAAGCGGCAGGACGAAATTCTCCGTATACGCATACAACTGACCGAAAGTAAGCTGGTCCTGATGGAAGCGCCGATAAACCGGATTATTACGCATGTAGGATAGCGTATCGTTCATCCAGCCCATATTCCATTTCATGGAAAATCCCAGACCGCCAGTATAGGCGGGACGAGATACCGCCGGCCATGAAGTGGATTCTTCCGCCAGCGTCAACGCACCCGGAAATTCCTCATGTACCATAATGTTCAGTTCGCGCAGGAAATTTATAGCTTCCAGATTTTCCCTGCCGCCATATTTGTTGGGTAGCCATTCACCCGGCTTGCGTGAATAGTCGAGATAGAGCATGGATGCAACAGCATCCACGCGCAACCCATCAAGATGAAATTCCGCTAACCAGAAATGGGCGCTGGACAATAGAAACGATTTTACTTCGTTGCGCCCAAAATTGAAGATATGCGTTCCCCAGTCCTGATGTAGTCCAATACGCGGATCCTCGTGCTCATATAATGCGCTACCATCAAATCGGGACAACGCAAATGCATCTTGAGGAAAATGCGCCGGCACCCAGTCGAGCATTACGCCAATACCCTCCAGATGACAGGCATTGATGAAATATTTCAGGTCGTCCGGTGAGCCAAAACGACTGGTGGGTGCGAAATAGCCGGTTGTCTGATAACCCCAGGATTCATCGAGCGGATGCTCTGAAATTGGCATCAACTCAATATGGGTGTAGCCCATTTCAAGCACGTAAGGAATCAGATGCCGGGCGAGTTCACGGTAAGAGTAAAAACGGCCATCAGGATGTCGCTTCCAGGACCCGGCGTGAATTTCGTAAATATTCAGCGGTGCGTGCAACCAATCCCACGTTGCACGGTTTATCATCCATTCGGCATCATCCCATGCTGTTTCGCCGATCACCGGCGTGCGCGCCGCATTGTTGGGGCGCAATTCATAGCGCCTGGCATAAGGATCTGTTTTAAGAAGGATTGCGCCGCTGTCGCGGTTGCGTATTTCATATTTGTAGAGTGAATCGGGGGGGAGGTTGGGTATAAAGAGCTCCCAAACGCCACTGAAACCATGAACCGCCATCGGATGTACTCGGCCATCCCACCGGTTAAAGCCGCCTACCACACTCACGCGCTCGGCATTAGGCGCCCATACCGAAAAAAGTACGCCAGCGATGCCCCCTCTTTCCGCAATATGCGAACCCAGTGTTCGATAAGCTTGCCGTAACCGGCCTTCATTGAACAAATAGACGTCATAATCGGAAATTTGCGGCTGGAAGGCATACGCGTCATAAGTTTCGTACAAGCATGCTTCCGGCCATGCGTTACCGTCTTCGACGCGCAATAGATATGGCATGGACGGCAATTCGACGCCGCGCCATTCGAAAACCCCAGCAGGATGTACCCGCGTCATCGCCTCGAAGCTGCCTTCTATATTGATCCATACATTTATCGCATACGGATAAAATACCCGAATCAAGCCATGGCCATGCTCCATGCGAGCACCGAGATAACTGAAAGGATCATGAAGTCGAGCTGCCAGCAGCGCTTCCAGGGACGGGTTGACTTTGACCGTTATGCCATGATGTGTCGGATCGGATTGCATAAACCGATTATAGCTCGCGCAAGGATACGGCGATACGGCGGAGTATGGTCGTGAATTGAAATTCAATGCAGGCAATCGCATCTCCCGAATCTCCTGCAGCCATCTTGTCCGTTTCATGCTCCTCTCCTTCGCGATAGCATAAAATCGGACAGATCATTTGCTACAGACCCGGACACTTTATTTGTTCTTTACAAACGGAAACGGACTACTTGACGGGGAATATGGAGAGGGGCACAATCTGCTTCCCTTCATTGATTCGCCTCAGTATCCTGGGGATAAATAAAATAAGGAAAAACAAATGCATACATGTTCTCACGCTGTGTTTGGATGTATGGACTTTCGGATTCAGGGCACAATTGAAAAATTACTTGAGCACCTGAATGTCAAAGAGGGAACGTTTGATCGGGTGATATGCGCCGGCGGCGCGGCAAATACGGAACAACTTGAAACGCATCTGGAGTTGTCGAAGAGGCTGCATGATAGCCACGTGGCTGTGCTCTCCGTTCACGAGGACTGTGGTGCCGGTGCGGTAAAGGAGGACCTTTACAAGGCGGGGGATACTGCCCGTTCGCTTGGGTTCGAGCCAAAACTGTTCTATATCAAACTTGATGGAACCTGGGAAGAAGTTCAGCCACAGGGAGTCTCTGGATAAGCATCCGAATGGATGCGAGGCAGCTTCGGGCTTTTACAGAGAAGGGATTTTCCTGAGACGTAAGAGCCCGCAAATGGCGCCCCGTGTACGAGGGCTTCTTGCCACGACGCTTCTGGGGGCGGTTCTTTTCGGTTTCTAGCCTGCACAGCAGGCGGCTCAATTTGAATGGTGTGGTTCAGCCATTGATGAGTGCGTCACCGCGAACTTCTTCAGAGGTGAGATTCTCTAGACAAAAGGAGCTGATTTGCGTTATATCAGCCAGATTACGCGTAATTCGGTAGCGATGATACTGGCTGGCGGGCGCGGTAGCCGCTTGCGACAGCTTACAGACTGGCGTGCCAAGCCTGCCATGCCGTTTGGCGGCAAATTCCGCATTATCGATTTTCCTCTCTCCAATTGCGTTAATTCCGGCATTCGCCGTATCGGGATCGCAACACAGTACAAAGCGCAGAGCCTGATCAGCCATATCCAGCACGGCTGGGGATTTCTCGATGGGCGATTCGATGAATTTGTCGAGTTATTGCCAGCTCAACAGCGCATCGAAGAAACCTGGTATCAGGGAACCGCCGATGCGGTCTATCAGAATATCGATATACTTCGAGTTTATAATCCGGATTACGTGCTGATTCTGGGCGGTGATCACGTTTATAAAATGGACTATGGCAAGCTGCTCGCCGACCATGTCGAAAGGGCCGCCGAGATGACAATAGCCTGCCACGACGTGCCCTTGGAGACGGCAAGCGGACTTGGGATCATGAGCGTCGATGACGAATGGCGCGTCAACGGTTTCGAAGAAAAGCCTTCAGTGCCCACCGCGATGCCCGGCCAGCCCGGGCATGCGCTGGCGAGCATGGGTATCTACGTGTTCAATGCTGCATTTCTTTTCGAACAATTGATTCATGACCATGACGACGAGAATTCGTCCCATGATTTCGGCAAGGACATGATCCCGTACCTGGTGCCGCGTGGAAGGGTATTTGCCCACCGTTTCGTCCACAGTTGTGTCAATATGGCGTCGGGTGTGCCGTATTGGCGCGACGTCGGCACCATAGACGCCTATTGGGAGGCGAACCTGGATCTCACCCGTATTACGCCGGACCTCAATCTATATGACAAGGATTGGCCGATCTGGACTCACCAGGAACAACTGCCGCCCGCCAAGTTTATTTTCGACGACGATGACCGGCGCGGGCAGGCACTGGATACAATGGTTTCTGGAGGGTGCATCATCAGTGGGTCAACCGTGCGCCGCTCGCTGTTATTTTCAAATGTACAGGTACGCAGCTACAGCAGTATCGAGGATTCAGTGATATTGCCCAACGTGGATATCGGTCGCAATGTGCGACTGAGACGCGTCGTTGTCGACAAGAATTGTATAATTCCTCCTGGGTTGATGGCTGGTTTTGACCCGGAGCAGGACCGCGAGCGCTTTTATGTCACCGAAAATGGCGTTACGCTTATTACTCCGGAAATGCTGGGGCAAAAAATACATTATGTCAGATGATAAGCAGGATGAAATAAGACAGTGAGCGCATAAAGCGAACAATTTGTGGCGATCGAACAGGTTCCGCGCCGAACGCAGGGCTTGTCCAGACGCCTTCTTCCATCGGGTCAGATAGAAATGCAACCAATACATTTAGTCTTGCTGTGGCATATGCACCAGCCGGATTATCGCAATTACGAAACTGGCGAATTTACGTTGCCATGGGTGTATCTGCACGCCATCAAGGACTACAGCGACATGGTGTCCCACCTTGAAGCGCATCCGTCCATAAAAGCGGTGGTGAATTTCGTGCCGGTACTGCTGGATCAACTGGAGGATTATGCGGCACAGTTCGCGTCGGGTCAGTTTCGGGACCCGCTCTTGCGCTTGCTGGCGACGCCCGATCTGGAACAGGTTTCCGCGCGAGATCGCATACGGGCGTTCGACAGTTGTTTTCGCAGCAATCATGTCACCATGATGCAACCGTACCCGACCTACAAGCGGTTGCATGATATGCACGAAACATTGCGGGCTCGCGGCGAGGCGGAACTGTCCTATCTTTCGGGTCAGTATCTGGCGGACCTGATCATGTGGTATCACCTGGCATGGACAGGAGAGAGCGTACGCAGGACCAATGAGGTGGTAGTGCGATTGATGACACAGGACAGAGGCTTCAGCCATGCCGACCGGCTAGACTTGCTCAATGTGATCGGGGACTTGATACAGGGATTGATTCCTCGCTATCGCAAGCTGGCTGAGTCCGGCCAGATCGAATTGTCCACCACGCCCCATTACCACCCCCTGGCTCCGCTATTGATAGACTTTTCTTCCGCGCGCGATAACATGCCCGACGTGCACCTGCCGGTGGAAAGCTGTTATCCCGGAGGGAAAGGCCGTGTCGCGTTTCAGTTGACATCAGCTATCGAGAGTCATGCGCGTCGCTTCGGGATAACGCCCTGCGGCGTATGGCCCGCGGAAGGTGCGATATCAGCGGCCATGCTCGAGATTCTTGCGGACCACGATTGTCAATGGAGCGCCAGCGGCGAAAACGTGCTGGCGAATAGCCTGCGCAAATCGTATGGGGGCAGACCCTTGCCGGAGCGAGGCCGCTACCTCTACAAGCCCTATCATGTGGAAGGCAAGGCCAATAGCGTCACGTGCTTCTTCCGCGACGAAAAACTATCCGACATGATCGGCTTCGAGTACTCGAAGTGGTTTGGGCGAGATGCCGCCGAGCATTTGGTGCACTCTCTCGAAGATATCGGCCGCAACGCATTATCCGGGGAAAATCCAGTGGTAAGTATTATTCTCGATGGCGAAAATGCGTGGGAATACTATCCTTACAACGGCTATTACTTTCTCAATGATCTCTACGGAATTCTTGAAAATCACCCCGCAATCGAGGTGACTACTTATAAGGATTATCTGGGAAGCATCCAGCAGGCTGATGTCGCCCGCTTGCCGGTATTGACGGCAGGGAGCTGGGTGTACGGAACGTTTTCCACATGGATCGGCGATCAGGACAAAAACCGTGCCTGGGATTTGCTCTGTGCGGCCAAGCACAGTTATGACCTGGTGATGCAAAGCAAACGCTTGACCGACGAGGAAAGAGCTAAAGCCGAACGTCAACTCGCTTCCTGCGAAAGCTCCGACTGGTTCTGGTGGCTGGGTGATTACAATCCGCCGAGCGTAGTGTCGAGCTTTGATCAATTATTCCGGGACAATCTGGCTAATCTCTATTCTTTACTGAAATTGCCGGTGCCCGTATCCGTACATCAGCCTATCAGCCACGGCGGCGGCGTTGTGGCTCAAGATTCGGGCACAATGCGGCGCGCCTCTTGAAGAAAGCCTGCAGCGCACTATTGCCGGCGCAAGCCCGAGAGCGATATTTCGACCAGGAAAAGCCAAGTTGGTTTTCCAGGCCACATAACGCAACATGATGCATTTCACCTGACCAGCGCCAGCCTGGGCCGGAAGTAGCGGCGCTAGCGAGTGGCTAAGCTTTCTCTGAGGAGAACTCGATGTCCCGATCCGTCTCCCTGCTTTTCGGCGTTCATGCTCACCAACCGGTCGGAAATTTTCCAGAGGTGCTGGCTGATGCCCACCTGCGCTGTTACCGTCCTTTCCTGCAAGTCCTTCACCGATATCCCAGCTTTTGTTTTGCGGTGCATATTTCCGGCTGGTTGCTGGACTATCTGTTTGATCACTATCCAGAAGACATGGCGCTGCTTCGGGACATGGTGATGCGCGGTCAGGTCGAGCTATTCGGTGCGGGCGATACAGAGCCGGTCCTGGCTGCGATTCCGAACCGCGATCGCATCGGGCAGATACAGACATTTTCCGATAAGCTGGAGAGGAAGTTGGGGCGGCGCCCGCAAGGTGCATGGCTGACCGAGCGCGTGTGGGAAGCAACGGTAGTTCCGGCGTTAGCGGATTGTGGCATCCGCTACGTGATCGTGGACGATTATCATTTTCTTTGTGCTGGCAAAACAGCGGCGGAACTGGATGGTTATTTCACTACCGAAGAGGACGAGCGCAAACTCGATCTGTTTCCCATCTCCGAAGCGCTGCGTTACCGGTTGCCGTTTTCTCCGGCGGATGAAGCGGTAGCGTACATAGAGTCTCTGGCTGAAAACAGTACAACCGGCCATGGCAATGCCGCCATCTATTTTGACGATATCGAAAAATTCGGTATCTGGCCGGAAACTTATCAGTGGGTATATGAAAAAGGCTGGCTGGATAACTTTATCCAAGGGGTACTGGCGTCGCCCATAATTCGTCCCCAGCACTACCGGGACTATCATGCTGCCGAGAAAACCCGGGGTGTGGTGTATCTCCCAACCACTTCATATATGGAAATGAACGAGTGGACACTTCCTGCAGGGCCTGCCAATATTTATGCCGACCTGGTGCAGCAGGCCAAGGCAGTGGGTTGGTACGACGGCAACAAGGCGTTCCTGCGCGGTGGTATCTGGAAAAATTTTTTTTCGCGCTATCCCGAATCCAACTGGATGCACAAACGCATGCTGGGCCTTTCCCGGCGGCTGGCCTCGCTGCCGGAGCGGCAACGTAGCGTCGCCATGAAGCATAAGCTATATGAGTCTCAGGCTAACGATGCATATTGGCATGGCTTGTTTGGAGGCTTGTATCTCCCTCATCTCAGGCGCGCGGTATTTAAAGCCATCGTCGAGTTGGAAGCGATGCTCGACGCCTGCGCCCCCCGCCCGACAAGATTCCTGGAAGATACCGATCTCGATGGGATCGAGGAAATGTATCTGCAGACCGGTAAAATCCAGGCGGTGTTGAAGATGAATGACGGAGGCATCATTTGCGAACTGGATTCCTATCTGCTGATGCATAATTTTGGCGATACGTTGCGGCGCCAGGCTGAGCATTATTATCGAAAAATCCATCAACGCGAAGATAACCCGCATGGGCACAGCGGTGCCGGGATCGCCTCGGCGCATGAACGGCTCAGCTTCAAGAATAAGATAACTGCCGGGGATATGGTGGCCGACGACCACGCTCGTGGGTTGTTCGTGGATCGCCTGAATGGCGATTTCATAACCTATCGGCATGAACCATCCAGTGCTGATGATTCAACCTGCCAGACGGAGGTGTATTCGCAATACGTAAAAAAAAGTATCGCCCTTGCGGGCAACTGGTTGCAGGTGTCATATTTGTTCGCCGCTGAAGCGGAGGGCGTATTCTGTACCGAGATCAACCTTGCAATGCCAAGTTGCGATGGCTGGGGGGGGCGCTATATTTACCGGGGACAAATTCCGGGTGGTTTCGGTCAACTACTCGAGTTGTCCGCCATGACCGATATAACGCTCGATGATGATGTGCTGGGAGGAAGTGTCGAACTGAAAGTATCTGTTCCAGCCGAATTGCACGCACAGCCTTATTATTCGGTATCGCAGTCGGAAGAGGGATTCGAAAAAATCATGCAGGCTGTGACACTGAAATTGCAATGGCCGGTGATGGTTGGTGCATTGGTTGTCTCGCTGGCGATCAATGCAAGACAAAACGTCGTGGGGGGACACCTTCCGTAGCCGCGGCGGACAGGTGGGAATTACACAAACGCTCAAGTACAAACATGCAAAAAGAAAAGGCGGCCGGGTGGCAACTCATCCTGTAGGGCTGTTATATACAGTGTGGCATGCTTTGCTTTCAGCAGCGGTATCCCAGCTTGCTTCGCACCTTAAACCCATACTGGCAGGCTGGTCTGGGTTGTAGAGTTATAGCGGCATTCGTAAAATTTCTGGTAAAATTGCGAATTCTCAAAGAGCCCAGCAAGGATCCGTCATGACCTATGTAGTAACTGAAAGCTGTATCAAGTGCAAATACACTGATTGTGTAGATGTGTGCCCGGTGGATTGCTTTCGCGAGGGGCCTAATTTTCTGGTAATTGATCCGGATGAATGTATTGATTGCACCCTGTGTGTAGCTGAATGTCCAGTGGATGCAATTTATGCCGAGGATGACGTGCCGACGGATCAGCAGCATTTCACCGCACTCAACGCCGAGTTATCGAAAGCATGGAAACCCATCATCGAGAAAAAAGATTCCCCCCCCGATGCCGATGACTGGGCAAAGGTAACCGGGAAACTGGACAAGCTGGAACGCTGATCCGGCAGCGGTCGTTTTTTGCCGCATGTCCTCCATTCTGAATTTTCCCCAAGTTCTTCTGACGGAAATTTTTGCGAGCCGTGACGTCGGCTTAGTAGATGGCGTCACGATCGTCACGCCCAATCGGCGACTCGCAGCCGCGCTGAAACACGAGTTCGATGGAGCGCGGTCAGCCGAAGGCATTTCTGCCTGGGATTCGGCGGATATCCTGCCGATCTCCACATTCATCGAACGTATCTACGAGGAGGCGCTTTACTCCGCGCAAGCCTCTCATCTGCCCGCGTTGCTCAGGCCCGCTCAGGAGCAGGTTCTATGGGAAGATGCCATTGCCCGTTCGGATACGGGCACGGTTTTGCTTGCCGTCGCTGAGGCCGCACGGCTTGCTCGCGAGGCGTGGCAGCTCGCCCATGCATGGCACTTCATCCCGCGGCTCGGGGATTTCCCGCTGAACGAAGATGGTAAGGCATTTCGGGATTGGTCGCGATACTACGAGGAAACAACCCGCCGCGCACGGCAGACCGATCGCGCACGGCTTTGCGATCTCGTAGCCGGGCTGTGCCTGCGGCCTGAAATCAATAAGCCGAAGCGCTTGATCTGCTATGGTTTCGATATCATTACACCGCAACAGGCAGCCTTGCTGGTCAAGCTTGAGGATGCGGGCTGTGAAGTAATGCTGGCGCAACCGCAGCCGCAACGGTCGCCGCAAGATCCCGGTTCGCGACGTGTGCAATATGACGACGCCGGTGAGGAGATTTATTGCGCGGCGGCTTGGGCACGGGCACGAATCGAAGCAAATGGCTCCGCTCGCATTGGCGTCGTCGTTCCGGCCTTTTCAGAGCACCGAAGTGCCATCCTGCGCATCTTCAGTTCGGTGATGGAGCCCGATGTCCTGCGATCGCTACCGGGTGCGGCCAAGCGCGTATTGCCGTTTAATGCATCGCTTGGCAAGGCTCTGGTTTCGTATCCTCTGATAAATGCCGCCTTCCTGATACTCGAACTCGGCGAGGGAGAAATCGGATTCGAGCGCGCGAGCCTCTTGCTTCGATCGCCCTTTCTCAGCGGCGGCGAAACTGAAATGTCGCAGCGCGCAAGCCTCGATGCTCAACTGCGCAATCGTACCGAGCCCACAATTACACTTGAGCGGCTGCTTGCGCTTATCGAGCGCGAACATGGCGGTGAAAGCTGCCCGGTTCTAGCGGAGGTTCTGTCGGCCTATGCCGAGCTCCGCAAAGTAAAGCTGCGCGGTTCGCAAGCGCCCTCAGCGCTGGCCAGGGTTATTTCCGAGGTTTTGAGGATCGTCGGTTTTCCTGGCGAACGCGCTCTGGATTCAGCGGAATATCAGACATTGAAGAAATGGCATGAGGTTCTCGCCGACTTCGCCGCCCTCGGCGGCGTCATGCCGTACGCCAGCTACGGCAAAGCACTATCGCGTTTGCGCCATATGGCTGCCGAGGTGTCGTTCCAGCCTGAGACGCCGAATGTTCCTATCCAGATACTCGGCGTTCTCGAAGCCGCCGGCATGACGTTCGATCATCTTTGGGTAATGGGCTTGTCTGACGAAGCCTGGCCGCCGCAGCCACGTCCCAATCCTTTTCTGCCGATTGAACTTCAGCAAGCCGCCGGATTGCCGCAGGGTTCGGCCGGCGCTTCCCTGGCGCTTGCGTCCCGATTTACCGATGCATGGTTGTCGGCAGCGAGCGAAGTCATCCTGAGTCATCCACGGCATGGCAATGGCCGCGATGGGCGGGCGCTCGCACCCAGTTCAATGATAGCGAATATTGCCATTTGCGAGCTTGAGCCACCCGATTATGCAAGTCACCGCGACCTGATCCATCGCGCAGGCTGGCTTGAATGCATAAAAAATGACGAAGCACCGGCAATAGGTGCAGGCAATGGCGCTAACGGTATGGCCAGTGGCGGCATGGCGGTGATAAAAGATCAGGCCGCCTGCCCATTCCGGGCATTCGCTGTCCATCGATTGGGCGCATCCGGAACGAAATTGCCGGGCACCGGGCTGGATGCAATGCAGCGCGGCATACTGGTGCATCATGTGCTCGCCCAGGTTTGGAGCCAGCTCAAAACCAAAAATGCGCTTGACGCCATGAGTGATGACGATCTGGAAGCGATGCTCATGCAGGCCGCGAAAGACGCGACCGCGCATATCCATCGCGACCGTCCAGCTACGCTTTCAGGGCGTTTTGCAGTGATCGAGCAGCGGCGCCTAGTGCGGTTGGCACAAGAATGGCTCAACGAAGACAAGAAGCGGAGTGACTTTGTGGTCGTTGCTATCGAAGATAAGCGCAGTATCGAAATCGGTGGGCTCGAACTGACGACGCGGCTCGATCGTGTCGACGAGCTCAGCGACGGACGCCGTATCATCATCGATTATAAAACGCGGGCGCCATCGGTAAACGCCATGCTTGGAGAGCGTCCGGAAGAACCGCAACTGCCCCTGTATCTTGTTACTGCCGAACCAACCGCGGTTGCGGTCGCATTTGCGCAGGTTAAAACGGGAGAGATGCGGTTCACGACACTTGCGCGTGATGGCAATCTGCTGCCAGGTGGAAAAGCGCTGCACGAATCACGCCAGGCCGATCAGTACGGATCGTGGGAAGACCTGGTTGCGGCCTGGCACGCCGATCTTGCCCGTATCGCGGCCGATTTCATCAGCGGAGATGCCAAAATCGATCCCAAGACCTATCCGCACACTTGCCGCTACTGTGACGTGCGATCCGTTTGCCGTATTCATGAACGTGCAGGGAAGGAGTTTACCGAGCAGGAAGAGGAAGGATGAGCAGCACATCGCCTATGTTCTCTACCCCGGAACTCGCGCCGCACCAAGGACCCGGCCTAGCGCCGGACTTTGCCGAGCGCCGCCGTGCGCTTGATCCGGCCCATTCCTTTATCGTTCAGGCACCGGCCGGATCAGGCAAAACCGGACTTCTGATACAGCGCTATCTCAAGTTGTTGACGCTTGTGGATGAGCCGGAAGAAATCGTTGCGATTACATTCACGCGAAAAGCGGCTGCAGAGATGCGTGAACGCTTGATGGCGGCGCTTGTGCGGGCACGCGATACGTCCTCTTATCCGTCTGAAACGTTTCAAACCGAGTACGAAAGGCTGACGCGAGAGCTGGCTGGCGCTGTCTTGCAGCGGGACGCCGGCGCTGGCTGGCATATTCTCGATAATCCAGCGCGATTGCGTGTCCGGACATTCGATTCGCTGTGCGCATCGCTGACACGGCAGATGCCTGTGCTGTCGGAGTTCGGCTCTCAGCCGGAAACCATCGAGGACGCGTCGGATTTATATGCCGAAGCAGCGCGTGCTACCGTTGGTCTTGTCGAGAACAATGATGCCGTGGCGCAGGATGTCGAGCATTTGCTGGAGCATCTCGACAATGACGTGGCACGCGTCGAGATATTGCTCATCGGAATGCTGGCTCGACGCGATCACTGGCTGCGGCATATTCATGGCAAGGACCGCGATGAGCTGGAAGGGGCGTTGAAGAACGCACGCCGTGATGCGCTCCGGCGCTTGTGTTCACTATTTCCTGTCGCTAGCCGGGACGAACTGGTTGAGCTGATGCGCTACGCTGCGCGCAATCTGGCAGATAGCGGCAGGGATTCGCTTATCGTCGACTACGCACAGCTTTGCGAACTCAGCACGTTTCCTGGCGATGATGAGGGGGATATTCCCTGCTGGCATGCCATCGCCGAGCTGTTGCTGACAAAAGCAAAAGAAGGCGCCTGGCGCAAGCAACACACGGTAAAGGAGGGATTTCCCCCGGAGCCCAAGGCCAGGAAAGACACGGCGGACTCATGGAAGGACAGGGCGCGGGCGTTGGTTTCGCATCTGGCTGAGCAAGACGACAGCGCGCTTCGCCAGGCGTTATATGACATTCGTGAAAAGCTTCCGCCCCCTGCTTACACCGAACGGCAATGGCAAGTGCTCAGCTCGATAATGCGATTGCTCCCGCGTGCGGTGGCGCAACTCAGGCTCGTGTTTCAAATCCATAACAAGGTGGACTTTACCGAGGTCGCGCAAGGCGCCCTGCGAGCGCTCGGTGAACCCGAGATGCCTACCGATCTTGCACTCGCGCTCGACTATCGCATTCGGCACTTATTGATAGATGAGTTCCAGGATACATCGATCAGCCAGTATGATCTGGTCGTGAAATTGACCGCCGGATGGGAACCGGGGGATGGCCGCAGCGTGCTGGCGGTCGGCGACCCCATGCAGTCCATCTATCGATTCCGCGAGGCTGAGGTTGGGTTATTCCTCCGCGCCCGTGCAGAGGGGATAGGCAATGTGGCATTGCAGCCGAGCGCGCTTTCCGCTAATTTCCGATCGCAGCGCGGCATCGTCGACTGGGTCAACGCCACGTTCTCGCAGGTGATGCCGGAGCGGGAGAATATCGCCCTTGGCGCGGTATCTTACGCACAATCCATCGCAACGCGCAGCTTGCTGGAAGGCACAGGGGTCAGCATACATCCGTTTTTCAATGATGACCACGCAGCCGAGGCGGTAAAAGTGGTGGAGATTGTCGCGCAAGCGCAGCGCGATGATCCAGGCTCCGCTACGGCAATCCTGGTGCGCAACCGTGGTCATCTCGGTGAAATCATACCTCGGCTGAAGGAAGCCGGCATTCGCTTTCGTGCGATAGAAATTGAAGGGCTGGCGCGCAGGCCCATCGTTCAGGATCTGCTGGCGTTGACCCGCGCACTGGCGCATCCCGCCGATCGAATGGCGTGGTTCGCTTTGCTGCGCGCGCCATGGTGCGGCCTTACGCTCGCGGACATGCACGCGCTCGTATCGGTGCGTTCCGAACCCGCTTCTGGCGATGTTGCTGATGTGGTCGCTGGCGATGCCCAGGCAGACAGAAGAGATGGCGGAGCGAAGTCACCTGATCGTACAGTGTGGGAATTGATCAACGATGATGCCCGCATGGCGCCGGTTTCCGCCGATGGCTATGTCCGGCTTCTGCGCGTGCGGGAAGTGTTGGCGGAATGCATGGCTAATCGTTGCCGCCAATCGTTGCGGAACACTGTCGAGGCAGCATGGCTTGCGCTGGGAGGCCCCGCCTGTATTGAAGATGCGACAGACTTTGAAGATGCCGCGGCCTACCTCGATTACCTCGAAGCAAACGAAAACGAAGGTAGCGTTCTCACCGCCGCTGCCTTGGAGGAAGGGCTCATCAAGCTTTTCGCGCTACCTGACGTAAAAGCCGACGATACCCTGCAAATCATGACGATTCACAAGGCCAAGGGCCTGGAATTCGATCATGTGATCGTACCCGGTCTTGGTCGTTCATCGCGTGGCAACGATAAGAAGCTATTCATGTGGATGGAGTATTTGCGGCCTGCGCTCAACACGGAAGAGCCATGTGAAGGTAACGACCTGTTGCTCGCGCCGATTCAGGAAACGGGTGGGGAGGCCGACCGCATATATTCATGGCTGGAGAAACTCGACGGTGAAAAGGAACGCCTGGAGGATGGGCGCTTGCTCTACGTGGCTGCGACACGTGCCAGGCAGCGCCTGCATCTGCTGGGCAGCACGGGTATTCGCGAAGGGGAAGACTCTTTTGAACCTTTTGAGCTGAAGCCGCCAGCGGGAAAAACACTGCTGAGTAAAATCTGGCCGATGGTGGAGCATATTTATGCAGAAGCTGCAGCACAAGCGATGTCCTCAGGCGTGTTATTTGCCGTTGATGATAAAGAGCAGCGCGCGGCGGGCGAATACGCTATCGATCAGTCTCTGCGGCGCCTTGTCTCAGGGTGGACACTGCCGGTCGCGCCGCCCTCAGTACAGTGGAAGGCTCAGCGGCAGGGATCGCCGACTCAGGGCGAGATCGAATATTCATGGGCAGGGGAAACGGCGCGCACTATCGGAAACATCGTACACCGCTGGCTGCAGCGCATCGCCGAGGATGGGGTGGGGAACTGGAATGCGCCGAAAATTTCCGGGTTACGGGATATCTTCAAGCGTCAGTTCGTGGCTTGCGGCATGGCCGGCAATGAGGGCGATACCGATGCGGCTGTCAAACGGGTAATAATCGCGCTTACCCAAGCGGTGAGTGATCGGCGTGGACAATGGTTGCTCGGCCCACAGCGGGATGCCCGCAACGAATTGCGCATGACAACGATAGCCGAAGGCGAGTATATCGATCTCGTCATCGATCGTACCTTTCGTGATGAGAGCGGCCAGCGGTGGGTGGTGGACTACAAGACCAGTAGTCATGAAGGCTCGAACCTGGAAGGCTTTCTCGACAGCGAGCAGGAGCGCTATCGCGCCCAGCTCGACCGTTACGCGGCACTGATGCGCTCAGTCGATGGCCAGCAGGTGAGGCGAGGGCTTTATTTTCCGATGCTGAAGGGATGGCGGGAGTGGGGCGATACGCGGTAAAGTGTTTTTCCAGCAAGCCATCCTGCAAGCCGCCGTTGCGTCCCTGTGAAGAAGAGAGTTAATTCAGCGTTTTTCGAAAAGCGATGAGTTTGCTGAAGAGGATAAAGCCGATCGAGAATTATCGATCGTGCGATCAATAGTGAAAAGATAAACAGCTTTCTGTATCTGCAAATTAGGGGGAATTCATGCGACTGTTACTCTATGCTTTCGGATTACTGACGCTCGCTGGATGTGCGACGGGTACGACCGGCGCAACTGCGGCACCACCACCTCTGCGGCCGGAGCTCGAAACTTTCATCGGCCAGATGGTGGAACGGCATGGGTTCACCCAGGCTGAACTTGAAAGTATTTTCCGTTTGGCCCAGTTTCAGCCCTCCATCATCAATGCAATTTCGCGCCCGGCGACTTCCAAGCCATGGTACGAATTCCGCCCAATGCTTGTTACCCCCCAGCGTGTCACCGATGGCGTTGTCTTCTGGAACAGCCATGCTTCGACTTTGGAGCGGGCGCGCAAGGAGTTTGGTGTTCCTGAAGAAATCATTATTGCCATAATCGGTGTCGAAACAAACTATGGCGTACAAACCGGCAAGCATCGCGTGCTGGATGCATTGACTACGCTGGCGTTCGATTATCCGAAGCGTTCTGCTTTCTTTCGCGACGAACTGGAACATTATTTGCTGCTGGGGCGGGAACAACGTTCAGACCCGCTGAGCATCAAAGGCTCGTATGCGGGGGCTATCGGCATCCCGCAGTTCATGCCCAGCAGCTATCGGCGATATGCCGTGGATTTCGATAATGATGGCAAGGTCGATTTGTCCGGCAGCACCGTGGATGCGATTGGCAGCGTCGCCAATTATCTGAAGGGCTACGGCTGGGAAACGGAGCAAGCGATAGTCGCGTCCGCCCTCGTCAACGGAGAAAGTTACCGTGAGGCAATATACGCAGGGGAAAGACCAGCATATACCGTGGAGAGAATGAGAAAATTGGGCATTGCGCCGCAAGTCGCTCTACCGGTCGACCGCCAGGCTACGCTGATCGAACTGGAAAATAAAACCGGAAACGAACATTGGCTGGGCTTCAATAATTTCTACGTCATCACTCGCTATAACCGCAGCGTGAATTACGCCATGAGCGTGTTGCAACTGGCTGACGAGATTCGTGCGGCAAGAAATTCTAATTGAAGTTGCTTGTGCAAGATTTTGACCACATCCATATCGGTAGTTATCCCGGCATTCCGCACTGGGAAAATACTGTCTGAATTATTGTAATCGATTAGGGACGATACTTCATTTTTATAAACAGCCGCTCGGTTTCGCTATCTATGCGATGCCAGAAGGAAGATGCTTTCCTGTAATCGGCTCAAGCCACGTTCCTGAAAGCGTGGTTCTTGCGCAAGCACGTCCAATTGCGACAGTAGCCGTATCGTGAACCGCTCGTGGTAGAGCGCTTCGACTTCGTTCGCAGAAACCGCAAACGGTGGGCCCGCCATTTCCTGCTGGGGATAGTCCAGAGTGATCAGCAGGATTTGCGCTACAGGCGGCAGGATGCTCAACAGGTGATCTGCATAACGTTCGCGCATTTCCGGCGGCAGCGCGATTAGCGATGCGCGATCGTACACTGCGCTTGTTTTTGCCAGATCGTGTTTGCTCAGGTCAAAAAAATCCCCGCACAGGATTCGGACGCCGCTTGCATCGTAGCGGTCGAAATTTTCGCTGTTTGTTTGATTCGGGATGTAGCCGTTCTCCTCGAAGAATGCTTGCACTGCGACGGCGCTGGTTTCCACACCTAGCACCGCATATCCCTGTTCACTTAGCCATAACATGTCGCGGCTTTTGCCGCACAGCGGCACGAATACCTCGCTGCCGGCGGCAAGATGCAACGCCTGCCAGTATTGGCGCAAATACGGATTAACCTCGTTTTGGTGAAAACCGGTTTCTTCCTGCTTCCAGCGCTCCAGCCAATAATCTTTTTCCATTTTTATATCCCGACCACTCGTATGGCGCAATACGCTACGCTTATTGCTGCCTTACACATTATGTCGATTACAGGTAACTTTAATCTGAGAGTTACTTTTCTGAATATGCAGAACATTCACGCTGCGATTATGGTTGTGCAATCATGGTGCAGGTTGATCGAATGCCACGACCGATCCGTCTCCGACATGATACCGATTTTTTTGCCTATTGCGTGGTTATGATAATTAGGTATCAGCGGCAGCGCCGTGCCCGCTGGGCCGGTGCTGGACGTACATGATGTCGGTGTCGTGGAAAGTCTTTTGCATGATGAGGCTTGAAGGAGCCTGGCATCATCATGCGCGATGTCATCCGAGCGCATGAGCACATTCGCGGGATTCCTCTCGCGGTATAGCGATGGACTCACCTGAAGTGTATGACTGATATAAACTAAGCGGAATATTTCAAGTTTATTTCATGGACGGGCGAAACGGTAGATTGAATTGATCGAATGATAAAAGCCTTTAATGACCAGCCAGGATAAAAGACACGTGGATGCGGCTCAGCACCCCATTGATGAGCATGCAAATGCAGGTCAGGCGCTGCGCGAGCGTCTGAAAGAAATTACCTGTCTCTACGAAATTCGTCGTGGTATGGGGCCGGAACTATCGGTGGATAACGTCTGCCAGCAGATTTTTGAGCACCTGATACCCGCCATGCAATTCCCGGAAATCGCTACCGCCGTGATCGAACTCGATGGCAGGCGCTTCGCTTCTGATAATCACGGCCCGGGCCGTAAGCACGAACTGCACTCGAAGATTAACGCCAACAACGAGCTCTGCGGCCAACTGCGTGTTTTCTATCCGGAAGACACGCGATTCCTGGTGCCGGAGGAGCAGCGGCTCATCGACGCGGTCGCGACTGATCTGGAGAGGTGGTTTGAGCGGAAACAGATCGATGAGGCGCTGAGCGAGCGCCTGAAGGAAATCACCTGTCTCTATGAGATTCGCCGAGGTATGGGGCTGGAATTATCGATGGATAACGTCTGCCAGCAGATTTTTGAGCACCTGATACCCGCCATGCAATTTCCGGAAATCGCTACCGCCATGATCGAACTCGATGGTAGGCGCTTCACTTCTGACAATCACGGCCAGGGCCGTAAGCACGCACTGCACTCGGAGATTAACGCTAACAACGAGCTCTGCGGCCAGTTGCGTGTTTTCTATCCCGAAGACAAACCATTCCTGGTGCCGGAAGAGCAGCGGCTCATCAATGCGGTCGCGACGGATCTGGAGAGATGGCTTGAGCGCAAACGTCTGGAACAGACACTGGTTTCCATAGCGGAAGAACACCAGCGTTCGATCGGACAGGAATTGCACGATAATCTTGGGCAGCAGATTGCGGCGATAGGTTATCAGGCCAAGGCATTGGAGAAAAGAATATCCGTGTCGGGAAGTGGGGATGCGGCGTCGATTGCTGCTTCCATTGCCACCCAGGCGCAGGTTGCCGTAATGCAATGCAAGCAGCTTGCACAGGGACTGCTTCCATTTGAACTGGAGACAAATGGCCTCATGGGCGCATTGCGGGCATTTGCATCGAGAATCGCAATCACCTATAAGATTACATGTGATTTCGTATGCAAAAGTGAAGTCGTTATCGAGGATAAGAATTTCGCACTTAATCTTTACCGGATTGCCCAGGAAGCTACCAATAATGCGATACGGCACGGCCGCGCGCAGCAAGTGACAATTTTGCTGTTTTCAGAGGAAGGAATGCTCCACCTGTCGATCCGCGATGACGGCAGTGGTTTTGCCGATTCCAAAAAAAAATACGGCGCAACCCCGGGAATGGGCATTAAAATCATGCAATATCGTGCCCGGCAGCTTGGCGCGAGGTTGGAATTCCTGTCGCACCCCGAAGGAGGAATGGAAGTGCGGCTCGCAATGCGAATGATGTAGGAGTTTCCTGATATGTCAGCCTTGAAAGCACGAGTAATGCTGGTGGACGATCACGCAATGTTGCGGCATGGCATGGCAATGCTCATCAATCTCGAGCCGGACATGGAGGTATCGGGTGAAGCGGGCGACGGCGAAGAAGCGCTTGCCGCCCTCAAAGCGGGGCATCATGCCGATATCGTTTTAATGGATGTGTCTCTCAAGACCCTCTCCGGTTTTGAGGTCATAAAAAGCATACATATTTCGATGCCGGCATTGCCCGTACTCGTCGTCTCCATGCACGACGAAGGCGTGTATGCGGAACGCGCTTTGCGGGCAGGCGCACGTGGCTACGTGATGAAGCAGGAGCCGGGTGAAGTGCTGATCACTGCTATCCGCGAGGTGTTAAAGGGAAATATTTATCTGAGCAAGCCCATGTATGCCAGGCTGTTGAATCGGGTGGTGACCGGAAATTCGGAGTCTGAACCGTTGGTCAACAGTCTGACCCCGAGCGAGTTTGAGGTGCTGCACTTGATCGGATCCGGGCATAGCAGCCAGGAAATTGCCCGGTTGCTTAGCCGCAGTATCAAAACTATCGAAACGCATCGCTTCCACATCCGTACCAAATTGAACTTGAAAGACGGCGCGGATTTGATACGTTATGCCACCCACTGGATTTCCGAACCGCAATAGCAGCCATTGCCCTCGCGCTTTACGTCAGATTGTCCGGATGTTTTCCGCCCGGTCTTCTTTAGAGCCGCATCGTACTATCGATATTCATATCAGCCACTTCCGCCATATAAAAGTTGCATAAAGGTTTCCCTTATAAAAAAAACAGGGTTTCCCCAATATATTCAGTAGTGTGAACCGAGTTAGCATGAAGCCACTTTCATCCTATCCGGGTCCCATCGTGAAAACAAAATCAGGAACATTCGTTGCGATCTTGTCTGCACTTGGTTTGTTGGCCTCCTGCGCTCAAATGAGTCCTCTCGAAGCGCAGAATGACAATATCAACAGGGCTGGAAAGAGTGCGAAAACTTATGCTGATCACGAAAAACTGGCGAAGCAATATCAAAATACCGCCAAAGAGATGCTGAGAAAAGCGGAGGAGCAAAAGAAATTGCTTCAGCATTATGAAGAAAAAAGCTACCTTTATGGTAGGCAGGCACAAGATAAGCAATCGCATACTTCGGCTTTGCTGCACAAATATGAGCGAACCGCCGAGGAAGACATAAAGCTGGCCGCTTTTCACCGGCAAATGGCGTCAGAACTTGCCCCGCGCGATCACGCCACTATCCCGGCGGAAAAACGACAGGAGCGAAACCACGAGAACAACGCCAAGGTCGAATCTGATCCCAATGAGCAGATTTAAACCCGGATAATTCATCAGGCGGCTCTGCGAGTCTACGTGAGTGCTGTTGGTCAGTCTGCGACCATTTTCGCTACCTGCGCGGAGTCCATAGACTAGGCTATGGACTTCTCTCAACCGGTAAAACTGTCTCGCAACCTGCCTCGCCATCATCTCGCGTCCTAATGGATTACCTGGATTCAAGTTTCGGCAATCCCCATAAGAAGGCGGGGTACGCGCTGAATCAGGGTATACATGATGCGCGTTTCGCTTGAGTGCTGCAGGAACCGGTAAGCGATTGACGCGGTTGCGTTGTGGCTTCAGTTGGATGCAGGTTGGCTGAATGCCACAACGTGATCCGCCTCCAGTTTGATACCGATTTTTTCGCCTATTGCATGGTTATGGTGGCTCGGTACCAGTGATAGGGCGGTGCCACCGCCGGGCAGACGCAGCGTATACATGATGTCGGCGCCACGGAAAGCCTTGTGCATCACGGCGGCTTGAAGGGGGCTTGCGTCATCGTGCACAATATCATCCGGCCGTATGAGCACATCCACGGGATTTCCCTCGCGGCATAGTTGGCAGTCCGGCATGCACTGATGCGGCACCTCTCCCGCCAGGGTCCCCAGCTCGATTTCCACGTGATGTGGATCCAGTATTTTGCCGGGGAGAAAAACGCCCTGGCCGATGAAATTTGCAACGAACCGGTTGGCGGGCCTGTGATAGAGGTTGTAGCCGGTATCCCATTGCTGGATTTCGCCCTGGTGCATGACGCCGATTTCATCCGCTATGGCAAAAGCCTCGTCCTGGTCATGCGTTACCAAAATGGCGGTAGCATTCTGGCTCTTGAGAATGTCGCGCACCTCCAGGCTCAGGCGGCCACGCAGCGTCACATCCAGATTAGAGAAAGGCTCATCCAGCAACAGTAAGTCAGGCTTTGGCGCAAGTGCCCTCGCCAGGGCGACGCGTTGCTGCTGGCCGCCCGAAAGCTGGTGTGGATACTTGTCCGCCACATCAGCAAGACCTACGGTTTTGAGCATTTCAGCGGTGCGTGCCGCACGCTCCGTTTTTTGCATGCGGTGCAGGCCAAAGCCAACATTGGCCTGAACCGTCAGGTGAGGAAATAATGCATAGTCCTGAAACACCATGCCGATGTGTCGCCGTTCCGGCGGCAAGCTGAAATCCGCGTTACTTATCACTACGCCATTGAGCGCAATCTCGCCGGCCGAGATGGGCTCGAACCCGGCGATACATCGCAATACCGTTGTCTTGCCGCACCCGCTCGGTCCCAGCAGGCAGCCGATGGCACCTTTTTTTAGTGCGAGCGATAAGTCGTTCACCACTGTTTGCCGGCCATAGGCATGCCGGATATTTCTGAGCTCAAGCAGCGTATTCATGGCAGTCGCTCAAATCAACTTTCGGTTTGCCGCATAAAAAATATCAGGGGAAGCAGGCCCGCCAGTACCAGCGTCACGGCAGGTAACGCGGCCTGTTCCCATTGGCCTTCCGTCGTCATTTCGAAAATCCGCACCGAGAGGGTATCCCAGCCGAAAGGCCGGGTCATCAACGTGATGGGCATCTCTTTCATGACATCCACGAATACCAGCGCGGCGGCGGTGAATATGCCACCCTTCAGAATGGGCAAGTGCACGCGGCGGAGTGTCGCCCATCCGCTTAAACCAAGCCCCATGGCGGCCTCATCGATGCTGCCGGTTACACGCTGCATGGCACTGTCTATGGGGCTGTGGCTGACCGCGAGAAAACGCGTCATATAGGCAATCAGCATCGTGACGAGGGTGCCCTGGATGAGCAAGCCGGTTTCTATATGAAATAGCTGCATGGCCATTTCGCTCAGCCAGCTATCCAGCCAGGCTATGGGGATGAAAATTCCAACCGCGAGAACGGCGCCGGGCAGAGCATATCCAATAGTGGATATGCGCACTGCGCCACGCGTGGCGGAGTCCGGGCAGCGTCGTGCAGCGTAGACCATGAGCAGCGCAACGGTGCAGGTGAGCAGGGCGGCAAAAGCGGATAATAGCAACGAGTGCCAGAGAAATTCCAGGTAACGCTGGTCGAAATCACGTTCGACAACGCCCACTGCCCAAATGCCCAGTTGCATGACGGGTAACAGGAACGCAAAAAAAAGCGTGCCTGATGCAAATCCTGAGATCAGCCATGCGCGCCAGCCGGTGAGCGGGATGGGGATCGCCTTTGCACTTTGCCTGGTTTCGGCATAGCGCATGCGTGAACGAAATTGCTGCTCCACGATTATCACGGCAAAAACGATAACGATCAGCAGTGAGGCGAGTTGAGAAGCTGCGGTCAGGGAAAACATCGCAAACCAGGCTTTATAAATAGCAGTGGTGAACGTATCGTAATTGAAGACTGCTACTGTCCCGAAATCGGCAAGCGTTTCCATCAGTGCCAGCATTGTCCCGCCTGCAATCCACGGGCGCGCCATCGGCAACGCCAATTTGAAAAATCCTTGTGTGCGATTAAAGCCTAACGACTGGGCAACCTCGAGCGAGCGTTTCCCTTGAGTAAGAAACGCATTTCGCGCCAGCAAATAGACGTAAGGATAAAACGCCAGAACCATGACAATGATAACGCCCAACCTGCTGCGTATATCCGGAAACCAGAATAGATCGGGCCCCAGCCAGGTGCGTAGCGCCGTTTGCACCGGGCCGATGTAATCGAACAGGCCCAAAGCCACGAACGCGGTAACATATGCGGGAATGGCAAGCGGCAGCAATAATGCCCACGAAAAGAATTTACGGCCGGGGAACTCGCACACCGCAGTAAACCAGGCCAAGCTTACCCCCAATAGCGCGGAACCTGCGGCCACGCCCACTGCGAGCCAGAACGTATTGACCAGCAGGCCGGCCAGCGTCGTTTCCACCAGATGTTGCCAGACATCGCCCGCCGGCACGAACAAGGACGAGATGACCGTACCAACCGGCACGAGCACCACCGCGGCTACCAGAAGAGGGATTAGACGCCAGCCGTTTGAGGTCCGGTAGGCGGAGCTTGAGGCGCTTAAAAACCCATTTTTCGTACCTGAATCAGTCTCCGCTGAGCTAAGCGTTTCATCTCTCACATCCTTGACGCCTTATCGATAGCCCGCACGATCCATCAGTTTTACCGCTTCCGCCTGCAATTCCCCGGCTGTGGTTACGTTTATCGTATTCTGCTTGAAGGTGCCCCAGGCAGCGACAGTCGGGTCGGGTTTTACCCTAGGATTGACCGGGTATTCCATATTCACGTCGGCAAAGAGATTCTGGGCTTTTTCGGATGACAGAAATTCGAGCAATCTGGTTGCAGCCGGTACGTTATGCGCGTATTTTGTAATCCCTGCCCCCGAGATATTGACGTGAACGCCGCTGCCTTCCTGGTTAGGCCAGAAAATCGCAAGTGGCAATGCCGGATTTTTTTGCATCAGGCGGCCATAGTAATAGCTGTTGGCTATTGTGACATCGCATCGCCCTGCGGCGACGAATTCCATTGCCTTGGTTTCGTCGGACAGAGGGTCGATAGCGAGATTGGCGACCCAGCCTTTGATAATTTCTTCGGTCCTGACCGCGCCATGCTCAGCGATCATCATCGCGACCAGCGACTGGTTGTATACTTTCTTGGAAGTGCGCAGGCACAACCGTCCTTTCCATTGAGGTTCAGCCAGCGCTTCGTAGGTAGAAAGATCTGAAGGCTTTACTTTCTGTGTGTTATATATGATAGTGCGGGCCCGCACGGATAAGCCGAACCACTGATTCCGGGGATCATGGAGGTAGGCGGGAACATTTTCCTGGAGCATTTTTGACTCGACGGGCCTCAACAGTCCTTCCTGGGCGGCCTCCCACAAATTGCCCGCATCCGAGGTGATCAGCATGTCGGCAGGTGTGTTTTTCCCTTCCGCCTTGAGGCGCGCCAGCAATGGACCTTCTTTGTCAGTGACGAATTTTACATTGATGCCGGTATCTTTAGTGAAAGCGTCGAACATTGGTTTGATGAGCTGTTCGATCCGAGCGGAATAGACTACTACCTGCTCCGCGTGAGATGCGCTGGCGCCAAAGAAAATGGCAAAACAAAATATTGCAGTAATATATTGATTGAGGACTCGCGGAATAAGCCTCCGAGTTTCCCCACCAAGGCGCGAGGGCGACCTATAATGCATTGTGTCGGTAAAATCGGGCGCTCCCTGTATTGTGATTTCCGGCCGCGGCATTGTCGTAGAAGCGTATGTTGCGAGCCCTGTTGTCCTCGCGATTCTTCCGGTAAAGCTACCAGCCAAGCGCTGCATGCAAATCTTGTTCGGATATTTTTTTAACCAGGTATTTAACATTATTATCTACTCCGGATATCAACAGTGAGATCAACCAAATACCATTATAAATGATAATAATTATCAGTAGAGCATCGCATTAAATATACTATGGATAAACTACAGCCGAGTCCGCCTAATATTCGCCTGCAAGAGCTTCTTGCTATTCCGGAAAGACAACGTACCGAAGCCGAATGGGATGAGATCAACGAGCTTGAGATTACGCTTACTCCTGCCAATCGCGCTATGACTTCCGAGCGGAGCGCCTCGGAGCGGAACAACGCAGAGCGAAACGCTTCGGAACGAAACGCCTCGGAGCGCAACTCTTCTGCTGAGCGAAACGTGCGGCGCAAGGGGATGCCGACACCCGATCAGTTCAAGTCCCGTGACGGTACGCAAGGAAAGCGCCCTCTGAAGAAGCTTCGTAAAAGACCCAAACCCGCCGCGCCGCAGTAACAGCGTCTTGCCATGGATAAGCGGTACAGGTAGCCCGCTATGGCTTATTACTTATTTTATTGAAGAACGTCAATGGGAGGCTTATGCAACTTACCACTACCCCGAGCATTGAGGGAAAGCGCATTACGAAATACTGCGGGGTCATCGCCGGCGAAGCGATCCTCGGCGCCAATTTGTTTAAAGACCTTTTTGCCGGAATCCGTGACCTCGTGGGAGGGCGCTCCGCAACCTATGAAAAAGAATTGCAGCGCGCGCGGGAAATCGCGCTTGACGAGCTACAGCGCCGCGCCCAGGATCTCGGTGCAAACGCGGTAATCGGCATCGATATCGATTACGAGATAATGGGCAAGGAAAATGGAATGCTGATGGTTTCGGCTAGCGGGACGGCGGTAATCATTGAATAAGGGCTGCTAAAGCGACTCTCTCCGAATTGATCAAGCCGCTATCGACGAGAGGCGGAAGCGGGTTCACGCAGTCAACATCCGAACTGACAAGATCATATCGAATGACAGCGGCTGCTGCTGCGGAGAGCGAGTGCTTACCACGGAATAGGCTTGCCATCATAGGCGATGAATTTACCTGAATCCGTCAACGTGAGGCCGCTGATGACATGCCGCATGCCGGACACGCTTTTTGCCGTGGAGATGAGCGCATTCTTGCCGCCCATATCGGTTTGCACCCATCCGGGATGCAATACCACTGCAATGATTCCCGCTGTTTTCAGGTCAATGGCAAGGCTTTTAATAACCATATTTACGGCCGCCTTGCTGGACCGGTACAGGTAGCTGCCGCCGCTGTCGTTCTCCGCAATGCTGCCCATCTTGCTGCTGATGGTCACGATAATTTTCTGACTGCTTCCGGCAACATGCGAGTTGAATGCCTGGGACATCTTGAGCGTTGCCATGGTATTAACACGAAATTCATGGGCCCAGGCCTCATAATCGATACTATCGAAAGCGCCTGCATGAGAGCCCGTATAAATGCCCGCATTGTTGAGAAGCAGATCGATCGGCTGACCGGTTGACGATTGCGCCAATCCCTCGATTTGCGCATGATCGGCAACATCGAGCGTATGTACGGTAACCTGCCCAAGATAGCCGGCGGCCAGCGTATCAAGCGCATCTGATCTTTCCGGATGACGAGTGCAAGCCAGAATGCGCCAGCCCTCTGCGGCATACTGCCTGCAAAATTCCAGCCCGATCCCGCGGTTGGCTCCTGTGATTAATGCGGTTTTCATATTTCTCTCCTCATGCGCTTGCCGGTCTACCGGAAAATTCTGCGTTGCCTGGTGCTATAAAGAAATATCGGAGAGCGAATATCCCAGGTAAAGAGACACCGCCGTTTAATTGCATGCTCCCTTATTATGTATAAAAAGTGAAACGAATGGCAATATAAAAGGAGCGAACGACATGACTCAGCGGATCGCATTGGTAACGGGTGCATCCAGCGGTATCGGAAGGGCTGCGGCCGAGCTTCTTGCTCAAAATGGTTATTATGTGTTTGCCGTGGCGCGGCGCCTGTACAGGCTGGAAGAGATTCGTTCTGACCGCATCGAGCCGGTAGAACTGGACGTGACCGATGAAGAAGGCATTAACCGTGCCGTGAGTCACATTATATCGACCAAGGGGCGTATCGATGTGCTGGTCAACAACGCGGCACTCTGTCAGTTAGGCGCTATCGAATGTGTTTCGATGGAGGCTGCCCATCGGCAGTTCGAAGTTAACGTTTTCGGCTATGCACGGTTCATGCAAGCAGTCCTCCCGCATATGCGGGAGCAGAGATCAGGATCGATAGTCAATATCGTTTCGGCACTGAGCAGAATATCGGTGCCCGGTTTTGGTTGGTATGCGGCTACCAAGTATGCCATTGAAGCGCTAACCGATGCCCTGCGTGGCGAGGTGATGGAATTCGGGATCAAAGTTGTGCTCATTGCGCCTGGCTTGATAAAGACGGAGTTTGTTCCCAACCAGCTAAGGTTATTAAAGACCGTTGCGCATCCGCCAGCCTACAAGAAACTTCTCGACGGCGTGCATAACCTTCTGGTTGGCGAACCCAGAGCGCCCGGTCCGCAAATTATCGCTAAGGCGGTGCTCGATGCCGTCACGTCTTCGGTTCCACCGGTAAGGCATGCACTCCCCTTCGATTCCAGAATCTCGGTAATAGCCAGGTGGCTGCTGGGTGGCCGCATCTTTGCCTGGACGGTCCGGTTCCAGATGAGGTTCTCCAGGCGATAATGGACTTGACGATTCGAAGACCAGAACTATCGGCCCATTTGATAGCGTAGCTTTCTGGCATGTCGTTTCAACAGGCTGATTGCTGTCGGCCAGCTCGCGCCGTCAGTCCGTCGGCGCTTCTTTCGATGAAGAAAAGAGGTCCCATGCCGCGATGAAGAGCGCTGCAATTACGGGTCCGATAACGAAGCCGTTAAGACCGAAAAGGACCATGCCTCCCAGCGTCGAGATAAGAATCACATAATCGGGTATTTTGGTATCCCTGCCGACGAGTATGGGGCGCAAAATGTTATCCACGAGCCCGATCACGAGCACGCCGAAAGCGATGAGGGTGACGCCCTGCCAGATAGCTCCGGTAAACAGAAAATAGACCGCTACCGGCACCCAGATCAGTCCGGCTCCGACTGCGGGCAACAGGGAAAGGAAGGCCATCACAAAGCCCCATAGCAAGGCCCCTTGAATGCCGAGGAACGAAAACATTATTCCCCCTAGCGTGCCTTGCGCCGCGGCAACAACAACGTTGCCTTTTACGGTGGCGCGAATAACGGTAGTGAACTTGCTGAATAGATGCCGCTTGTGCTCCATGCTGAGCGGCATCGCTTGTTTGATCCTGATGGAAAGAGCGGCGCCGTCGCGCAGCAGGAAAAACAGCAGGTACAGCATAATGCCGAAGCTGATGACGAATTCAAAGGCGTTCTGACCGATGCTGAGAGCGTGCATTGCGATAAATTGGCTGCCCTGCAAAGCGCCGGTCGATAGCATATCCTGCAGCTCGGAAATATTGGTGAGCCCGAGCCGATCCAGAACGTTGGTGACCCACGGTGGCATAGCACCCATGATCTGCTGAAAATAAGCACCGAAATTAAGCTCTCCAGACCGGATTCCCTGGTAGACGATGGCCCCTTCCTGCAGCAGCGAAATCGTCATTATTGTAACCGGAAGAATCACTATGATCAGGCAGAGCAGGAGGGTGGTGAGCGCGGCAAGATTCTGCCGCTGGTTCATGACGGCCAGCAATCGGCGATGAAACGGTGTAAAGATGATGGCAAGAACCGAGCCCCAAAATACTGCGCCATAGAAAGGCAAAAGGATCCACCCGAATGCCACGGTGACAAAAACCAGTAGGAGCAGGAAAGTTTTTTGTTGGAGTTCCACAGTATTCATATTATCCAGATGATCAGGTAAAGAACATATTTTCAGGCCGAATCGTATCTTAACCCAGCTCCAGGATAGATAGTGGTGTTGAAAAAATGAGACCAGGCTTGTGCAGTCAACCTGTGTTCAGGACACGGCAATAGCCGGGTTGGTGGCCTCGTCGGGAAGTGCCCTGAAGAGCGTTTCGGGCATACGGATGGCGTGGGAATGTTTGGCTAAATACCTGCCCGGTAGCAAAAGACTGAAGCGCTCATAACAGGCGTGGAATGTACTCATGACAACGTCTTCTGTTTGCATTGACCATGAGGTGGACAGGTGACGGTTTAATTATCGGGCTACCGGGTTCGACGATCAACATATCAGCTTTTTAGCGTTGCATTCAATCCCGCCTGTGCAATTTGCGCGTCCTCATGAGATCTCACACCGCTCACTCCTATTGCGCCGATGAACTGGCCATCCACTATGATGGGTAAGCCACCTTCGATCGGCAGGGTTCCAGGCAGGCCGAGATAACGCAGGCGTCCGTCCCTGACGTGTTCTTCCCACACTTTGGTGGGACGTCGAAATGCAATCGCGGCGCAGGCCTTCTGCATTGCGACATCAACGCTGCCGAACTGGGTGTTGTCGAGGCGCAGCAGGTAAACCAGGTGAGCCCCGTCATCAACGATTGCAATCACCACCGGCCAGTTATTGCGTCTGGCCTCCGCTTCCGATGCGGCGGCAATGATTTTGGCGTCATCGAGCGTGAGGGCGATCTTATTATTCATGATTATTGATCCGGTAGGTAAGTAACTTTGTGAATATGTCATTGCCTGCCTGGATCGGACTCCGGGTCAGGCTTGAAGTGACGAAGTACATGATATTCCCCGCAGAATATATAACATCCGGGAATCGGGAAAGCTTGAAAGAGCGGTATGCGATTTCGGTGCACAAAAAAAAGCACGCCATAACTTCTCGGCGTGCCTTGTCTGCGAATAAAAGGTTCATAACAGCGGGACAATCAGTAAGGCAACAATGTTCATGATCTTGATGAGCGGGTTGATCGCGGGCCCTGCGGTGTCTTTGTAGGGGTCGCCGACAGTATCGCCGGTCACGGCCGCTTTATGCGCTTCCGAACCCTTACCGCCAAAGTGGCCGTCTTCAATGTATTTTTTGGCGTTATCCCAGGCTCCGCCACCGGCAGTCATGGAAATCGCTACAAAAATACCTGTGATGATGGCGCCGATCAGCACACCACCCAGGGCGACGGGACCAAGCAGGAGGCCGACGAGCAGGGGCACCGCCACGGGCAGCAACGAGGGGATAATCATTTCCTTGATGGCAGCCTTCGTTACCATATCCACTGCTCTGGAATAGTCCGGTTTCGCGGTACCTTCCATGATTCCAGGAATTTCCCTGAACTGGCGGCGTACTTCCACCACCACCGAACCGGCAGCCCGACCGACAGCCTCCATCGCCATGGCGCCGAACAGGTATGGCACCATGCCGCCAAGGAACAAGCCGATGATTACCATGTGATCGGATAAATCAAAACTCACGAGCTTGCCGCCTGTGGAAAGCGCGTGAGTGTAATCGGCGAACAGTACCAGCGCGGCCAAACCGGCAGAACCGATGGCGTAGCCTTTCGTGACCGCCTTGGTAGTGTTTCCTACCGCATCCAGCGGGTCGGTGATATCGCGTATCTCCGATGGCAAACCAGCCATTTCCGCAATTCCGCCGGCATTGTCGGTAATCGGCCCGTATGCGTCGAGCGCCACGATGATGCCTGCCATCGACAGCATGGAGGTGGCGGCGATGGCGATGCCATAAAGGCCCGCCAGCTCCTGGGCGCACCAGATGGAGACACAGACGGCAAGTACCGGAGCGGCAGTCGATTTCATGGACACGCCCAGACCGGCGATTACGTTAGTGCCGTGGCCGGTGCTGGAGGCTTCCGCGATATGTTGCACTGGCCCATATTCAGTAGAGGTGTAGTACTCGGTGATCCACACCATGGCGGCAGTCAGTACCAGACCTACGAGCCCGGCGAGGTAGAGATTCATCGATGAGACCAGCTTGCCGTCTATCATCACTCCTTCGCCCAGCATCGTCGTCGTGATGGGATAAAAGGCGACCGCAGCCAGCACACCGGCAACCGAGAGGCCGCGATAAAGCGCGTTCATGATCTTTCCGCCCTCGCGTGCTTTGACGAAGTAGCAACCGATGATGGAAGCGATAATGGAAAATCCGCCCAGTACCAGCGGGTAGAGAACCGCATTGGGACCGGCATCCGTGATCAGCAACCCACCCAACAGCATGGTGGCGATAATGGTCACGGCGTATGTCTCGAACAGATCGGCTGCCATCCCCGCACAGTCGCCGACATTGTCGCCCACGTTGTCGGCAATGACTGCCGGGTTGCGCGGATCGTCCTCGGGAATGCCGGCTTCGACCTTGCCCACCAGATCGGCGCCTACGTCGGCGCCTTTAGTGAAAATGCCGCCGCCGAGACGGGCGAAGATGGAGATCAGCGAGCTACCGAAAGCCAGACCTACCAAGGCGTGAGTCGCATCCGATTCATTGGTGCCCAAGCCGGCGGTAAGGAAGGCATAGTAGCCTGCCACGCCCATCAAGCCCAGACCTACCACGAGCATGCCGGTTATCGCGCCGCCTCTGAACGCCACGTTCAGCGCCGCATTGAGTCCCTCCCTTGCAGCTTCTGCGGTACGAACATTGGCTCGCACCGAAACGTTCATGCCGATATAGCCTGTCAGACCCGACAAAAAAGCACCGATGAAAAACCCGACTGCGGTTTTCCAGCCCAATGCCAGAAAAATGGCTACCAGTAGAATCACCCCAACGATACTTATGGTCGTGTATTGCCGATTCAGGTATGCGGAAGCGCCCTCTTGAATGGCAGTGGCAATCTCCCGCATGCGTTCGTTGCCTGTCGGCAACGCGACAATCCACTTTATCGAAACCACTCCGTACAGTAGCGCAGCCATCGCACTAGCAATCGCGATGATTAAACCAGTAGCCATTTAAATCTCCAGTTAAAGTCGGACTGCTTGAAAACACTCAGAGTTCTCAATCCCCCGTTAAACTTGAAGGATTTAGATCGTAAAGTCACCCAGCTTTTTTGCAACTGCTACATTCTTCAGTCGTACGTAGTCCGGTAGGCCATCCTTATAAGGGGGGTAATCCTCTCCCTGGATAAGGGGCACCAGATATTCCCTGCATTTGTCAGTGATGCCAAAGCCATCCTCGCTGATGAAATCCTCGGGCATCATTTTCTCGACGTTGGCAACTTCGGAGAGTTGCGCCATGCCCACCTTCCACTCATAGGGCTGGTTGGAAACACGCTCTATGGTAGGCATTACGGCGTTATGTCCATTGACGGCGAATTCCACCGCTGCCTTGCCCATCGCGTAAGCCTGCTCTACATCGGTCTTCGAGGCGATATGACGTGCGGCACGTTGCAGATAATCCGCTACCGCCCAATGGTATTTAAGGCCGAGCTCCTCCCTGACAATATTTGCCACAACAGGGGCAACACCGCCCAGTTGAGCGTGACCGAAAGCGTCACGTATGCCCTGGTCGGAAAGGAATTTGCCGTCTTCCCCTTTTACACCCTCGGATACCACTACCGAGCAGTAGCCGAATTTTTTGACATTGCTATCCACCTTGGCGATAAATTTCGCTTTATCGAAGGGAATCTCGGGAAAGAGAATGACAACCGGGATTTCACGGTCGACGCTGGATGCCAGGCCGCCCGCCGCTGCGATCCATCCGGCATGGCGCCCCATCACTTCCAGCACGAATACCTTCGTCGATGTCTTTGACATGCTGGCGACATCAAAGCTGGCCTCGAGCGTGGATACGGCGATATATTTTGCCACCGAGCCGTAGCCGGGGCAGCAGTCTGTAATGGGAAGGTCGTTATCCACCGTTTTCGGTACATGAATGGCCTGGATGGGATAGCCCAGCGTATCCGCGAGTTGCGAAACCTTGAGGCAGGTGTCGGCGGAATCACCGCCGCCATTATAAAAAAAGTAGCCGATGTCATGCGCCTTGAATACCTCGATTAATCGTTCGTACTCACGCCGGTTTTGTTCGAGGCTTTTCAATTTGTAACGGCAAGAGCCGAATGCTCCCGAGGGAGTATGGCGCAGGGCGCTGATTGCCGAGGCGGAATCCTTGCTAGTATCGATCAGATCTTCAGTCAGGGCACCGATGATGCCGTTACGGCCCGCATAAACCGTGCCTATCTTCCCTTGTTGCTGGCGGGCGGCTTCGATAAGGCCAGCGGCCGAGGCGTTGATGACAGCGGTGACACCGCCGGATTGAGCATAAAAAGCATTTTTTGCAACCATGATTTTCCCCTGATTATTCTAAAATTTTTTCTGCTGCGCATTGCGCCGATGCGTTTGCTGCCTTGGCAGCCTGTCTGACTTGAAGGAAATCGGCTGCAAGAGCGCCTGGGCGGTTCATATTTCGCTGATTTTTCGACCAATAGAATATTGATCTTCAAATCCGCCCTCACCCAGTCACTTTTTTTCGCTGCGATTCTTCAAGTCCGACAGACTATTAGTGCTACCGTCCTGGCCGCGCAACGATGCATCAGGCTGCAGCTTGTTAAGGCTGCTGCTGTGTTGTTGTTCACGGATTAAAACGGCGGTGATATCATAAAGCTCAAGTCCGCCAAGAGTCTTGATCGAGGTTTATTTCAGTGAAGCAAAAATGGCGTCGCGGATATTTTCCACCGATCCTACCCCCGCTATCTTGACGTACTTGGGGGCACCCCTTCCGCCGCTGACTGACCATTTGGCATAGTATTCCACCAATGGCTCGGTCTGGGCATGATAGGTTTCCAGCCGCTTTCTCACGGTTCCCTCTTTATCGTCGTCGCGCTGTATCAGTGGTTCGCCGGTTACATCGTCTCTCTCATCCCTGGCGGGTGGATTGAATATCACGTGATAAATACGGCCCGAGGCGGGATGCATGCGCCGGCCCGACAAGCGCCTGATGATCTCTTCGTCAGGCACGTAAATTTCGATCACAAAATTGATGGGTACGCCGGCGGCCTTCATTGCATCCGCCTGGGGAATGGTGCGGGGAAAACCGTCGAAGAGGAAACCTTTTACGCAATCGGGCTGTGCGATGCGTGCTTTGACCAGGCCGATAATAATGTCATCGGAAACCAGCCCACCCTCATCCATGATTTTCTTGGCCATGATACCGAGTTCGGTACCCGCCCTGACTGCCGCGCGGAGCATGTCGCCCGTGGATATCTGGGGAATGCCGAAATGTTCCTTGATGTAATTGGCCTGCGTCCCTTTTCCCGCGCCGGGGCCGCCTAATAGAACAATTATGATTATTTCCCCTTATCTCTTTCCATGATCTCCACCTTATAAGGTGGAGCTAGAGGTATTTCTTCATTATTTCCGGTAAGTATAGCGCAGCCGAGCATGAGGCTCGAACTTTTTGCTTCAATTTTATGAATCGAGAAGCTTCAATATATTCTTCCTGCTTCATCGGGCGTGCCGCCGGCAAAATCTGGAATCCACTCACAGGATCGGCAAGCTATCCAGCTTCAGCAACTGCTCTTTCAGCTTCATCAGCGTTGCACAAAAATTGCCAAGCCTGTTTTTTTCCTGCTCCACCACCTTGGCGGGGGCACGCTCGATGAAGCTGTTATTGGCCAGTTTGCTCTCTGCCTTGGCGACTTCCGCTTCGATGCGGCCAATTTCCCGAGCCAGCCGTTCGCGCTCCGCCACTATATCCACTTCGATTTTAAGCATCAATCGAAATTCGCCCACGATTGCAACCGGCGCATCGGCGTGGGGCAAGTCGCCGTGCACGATTTCGACGCTTGAGAGTTTAGCCAGCGCCATCAGGTAAGGAACAAATTCAGTGAGCGTTTGCTCATCTCCTGCAGCCAGCAGGGGAACCCTCGATGCTGGAGACAGATTCATTTCGCCGCGCAAAGTCCGGCAGGCGTTGATCATTTCCTTGAGCGCGGCTATCCGGCCGATTGCATCTTCGCTGATCTTCCCGGGATCGGCTTTCGGATAGGGCTGCAGCATGATGCTCGCGCCTTGCTTGCCGGCCAGCGGCGCGATGTTCTGCCACAACTCTTCGGTAATAAAGGGAATAATGGGATGCGCCAGCCGTAATGTTGTCTCCAACACGCGCGCCAGCGTGCGGCGGGTGGCGCGCTGTGCAGCTGCGCTGCCGTCATTCAACTGTACTTTGGCAAACTCCAGATACCAGTCGCAATACTCATCCCAGACCAATTCATAGATTTCCCGTGCCGCCATGTCGAAGCGGTAATCGCGATAAGCCTGAGTGACCGCGATTTCCGCCAATTGCAAACGGCTGATGATCCACTTGTCGGCATCGGAATATGCCAATGCCGGCACTTCATCGAGCCCTGAAGTCAAACCAGCCGTTAAACCCGTATCTTTTCCCTCGCAATTCATTAAAACGTAGCGACTGGCGTTCCACAACTTGTTACAAAAATTCCGGTAGCCCTCGCAGCGCTGCATATCGAATTTTATATCACGGCCATGAGACGCGAGACTGGCAAACGTAAAACGCAGCGCATCGGTACCGAACGCGGGAATGCCTGCAGGGAAATGCTTGCGCGTGATTTTTTCGATGGATTCCGCCTGTGCGGGGTTCATGAGACCCGTGGTGCGCTTGGAGATCAGATCCGGTAGCGCGATACCGTCGATGAGATCCAGCGGGTCCAGCACGTTGCCCTTGGACTTGCTCATCTTATGACCTTCCGCATCGCGTATCAGCCCGGTTATATACACCTCCCGGAACGGCACTTTGCCGGTGAAATACAGCGACATCATCACCATGCGCGCCACCCAGAAAAAAATGATGTCGAAACCCGTGATCAGAACCGACGTCGGCAGAAAAGTCTGGAGTTCGGGTGTTTCTGCAGGCCAGCCCAGGGTGGAGAATGGCCATAGCGCCGATGAAAACCAGGTATCGAGCACATCCTCGTCCTGGATGAGCTTGCGTTCGCCAGCCAACCGTTGCGCTTCCTCCAGGCTGTGCGCGACAAAGATGTTGTTATCCTCGTCATACCAGGCCGGAATTCGGTGTCCCCACCACAATTGACGCGAAATACACCAGTCCTGGATGTTTTCGAGCCATTGGTTGTATACATGACTCCAGTTTTCCGGAATAAAACCGATCTCACCGCTTGCTACCACTTTCAGCCCGGCTTTGGCCAGATTATCCATCGCCACATACCATTGGTCGGTGAGCATTGGCTCGATGACCGCGTGGGTTCGGTCTCCGCGGGGCACCATCAGTTTGTGCGGCTTGGTCTCGATCAGAAGACCTTGTTCTTCCAGATCGGAAATGATTTTTTTGCGAGCATCCGAACGGTCCATGCCCTGATACTGCGCAGGCGCCAATTCATTGATTTTCCCATCCAGCGTGAGGATACCGAGCGGAACGAGCTTGTGCCGCTTCCCAACCTGGTAGTCATTGAAATCATGCGCGGGGGTAATTTTCAAGCAGCCGGTACCAAATTCCGGATCGACATACGTGTCGGCGATTATGGGAATACTTCGCTCACATAATGGAAGGCGCACGTGGCGACCTATCAGGTGGCGATAGCGGGGATCGTCCGGATGTACGGCGACCGCCATATCGCCCAGCATGGTTTCGGGACGTGTCGTGGCGACAATCACTTTTGCCGGCTCTGCGTCGTCCAGATCTATTTCTCCGTCCTTCTCGAGCGGATAGAGAATATGCCAGAGAGATCCTTCCTCCTCTACGGATATCACTTCCAGATCGGAAACCGCAGTCTGCAGCACTGGATCCCAATTTACCAGACGTTTGCCCCGATAGATGAGGCCATCGCGATAAAGCCGGACGAAAGCTTCAGTAACGGCGTGGGATAATCCTGTGTCCATGGTGAAGCGTTCGCGCGACCAGTCGCAGGAGGCGCCCAGCCGCCGCATCTGGCGACTGATGGTGGAGCCGGATTCCGTTTTCCATTGCCATACGCGCTCGATGAATTCTTCCCGCCCCAGGTCGCGGCGATCGATCTTCTGCTGGTCCAGTTGGCGTTCCACCACAATTTGCGTTGCAATCCCGGCGTGATCCGTGCCCGGCTGCCATAGCGTGTTTTCCCCGCACATGCGGTGATAACGCGAAAGCGCATCCATCAAGGTATGCTGGAAAGCGTGGCCCATGTGCAGTGTGCCGGTTACGTTGGGCGGGGGCAGCATAATACAGTAGGCGGGAACCGCCCCTGTTCCGGCAGGTGTTCCATCGGACATGGATTTGAAATAGCCGGCGGACTCCCATTGCGAATACCAGCGGTTTTCGATGGTACGGGGATTGAAGCTTTTTTCGAGTTCCATGGATATTGATGGGTGGGAAACCGGGAATTATAACGGAAGGTGCGGACGCAAACAGCGACGGTTATCGTCAGGTGATGTTTATCCTGAAGCGGTGGCTGGCCGGAATGAGGCTAAGCGGATGCGCGGCTGAGGGTCGGAAGCCGGAAGCCGGAAACCGCTCAAAGTCTGAATAAACGGGATTCCAGCGACTGAACCAATATTTTTCTCGCATCGGCATGCAGGTCAGCCTTCGCATCCCCGAGTGCGGCATCCAGAATTTGCTCCAGCAGCGATGTAATATCAGGTTGAGGCGACAGCGTTTCAGGCGCCAGATATACCATTTCAGTGAGTGTTGGTATCTCGTCTACCGCTATCAACGGTCTCTGCTCTGATGCGGTTCCGTGAGCAGCACTATGAAAAGCCTCGGCTTTGCCATCCGCTCCAACCGAGACTGAAGCCGATGGGTTGCCCTGGTGCTTGCGCAGCAACGCTTCGAGCTTGCTCAGAATTTCGTTGTAATCAGCTTCTGGCGTCGTTTCATCGCTGCTGTCTGTCATGGAAGTGCCGGAATTCGTGAATAGGTGGGAGGGTGGGGGAGAGGAATATCCGGGAGAGGGACGGATGCAGGATATATTCGCAACTCTACCTGGTTTAACTATACCGCTCCAAGCTTATGATGGCGAATTTCATATCCCCGATCCTGGTAGAAGCGATAGCGTTTTCGCGCCGCTTGCGTATCTTCCGGCGCGATGCCGGCGATTTCGATCAAACGCCGGAAGCGGCTGAAGAACGAAGGATTTTCAGCATCCAGATTGAGCAGGACATCATCGTGTGGAAGATTCGCGGCGTAGCCGAGTATTACCGGTGTGACATCGGCCAACTTGTCGTCAGCACGGCAGTGAGGAATAAAATCGATTGAAGAAAAAGTCCATAGAAGTTTATCCAGCCGCTCCATCATTGTTGTATCGGTCGTATAAATCATTACCTTGAAGCCTTTCTGCAACGCTTTGGCGACGAGACGGCAAGCGGTATGAAGTTTATCCTCGCTGCCGGAGTAGAAGTCGATCTCGGTCATGCCAGTCTATTTCGATTTATGTTCGACAGGCCCTTTTTTCGCCGCTCGCCCGATCAGGAATTGTGTCAGCAGGGGCACAGGTCGGCCTGTGGCTCCTTTTTCCTTGCCGGATTTCCAGGCAGTACCCGCTATGTCCAGGTGAGCCCATCGATATTTCTTCGTGAAACGCGACAGAAAGCAGGCCGCGGTAATGGTTCCGGCGGCACGGCCACCAATGTTGGCGATGTCGGCAAAATTACTTTTCAATTGCTCCTGGTACTCATCCCATAAGGGCAGTCGCCAAGCGGGATCCGCCGCTTTCCCGGAAGCGTGCAGCAATTCCTCCGCCAGTTCTTCATCCGCGCTGAGCAATCCCGACGCAACATGGCCGAGCGCGATGACACAAGCACCGGTAAGGGTGGCAATATCTATTACGGTCTCGGGCTCATAGCGCTCGGCATAAGTCAGCGCATCGCACAGGATCAGTCGTCCTTCAGCATCAGTGTTGAGAATTTCCACGGTTTGCCCGGACATGCTGGTAACGACGTCGGCGGGCTTGGTGGCATTGCCGCCCGGCATATTTTCGGTGGTGGGGATGATGCCGATCACATTGACGGGAAGCCGCATTTTCGCCACCGCCGTAATGGTACCGAGCACGCTGGCCGCGCCGCACATGTCGTACTTCATTTCATCCATTTCCGCTGCGGGCTTCAAGGAAATGCCGCCGGTATCAAAAGTGACGCCCTTGCCCACCAGTACGACCGGTTTTTCCTTCTTCGTCCGTCCCCAGTATTCCAGCGCGATCAGCTTGGCGGGTTGATGGCTGCCACGGGCAACGGCCAGCAATGCGCCCATGCCGAGCTTCTCCATGTCCTTCTGCTCCAGGACGGTAACCTTGAGTTTATAAGCCTTAGCCACGTCGATGGCCTGCTCCGCCAGGTAGGTCGGGGTACAGATGTTGGGTGCAAGATTGCCTAAATCTTTGGCCAGGTTCATGCCATCGGCAATGGCAAGGCCCTGCTGCAGGGCTTCCTCGCTGGCGGCAAGTTCTATGCGGTTGCCCTCGTTCATGGTGCAAAGCGTGACTTTACGAAGGTGCGGTTTGGTTTCTTCAACCTGGCTCTTGAGCCGATCGAAGCGATACCTGCTTTCCATCGCGATAATGGCGGTTTGTGTAACTTTCCATGCGGTTTCACGATTTTTGACCGGCACCTCATTCAAAAACAGGGTGGCGTCGGTAGCGCCTGTGCCGTGCAGCGCCTTGAATGCGCCGCGCACCACATCGCAGTATGCTTTATCGCTGAGCGCTTGTTCCTTGCCGAGTCCCACCAGTAGTATTCGCTCGCACAAGGTGTTGGGCACGTTGTGCAGAACCAATGCAGAACCTGCCTTGCCCTCCATATCGCCGCTGCGCAATAGGCCGCTGATATATCCATCGGCGATCTTGTCCATTGCTTCCGCCGCCGCGGTCAATTTGCGTGGCTCGAATACGCCTACCACCACACACGCGCTGCGCTGCTTCTCTGGGTTTCCGCTTTTTATATTAAATTTCACCACTTGCTCCTCGATCAGGGGTCTTGTCGACAGATTACTCAGGCCGGATAATGGTTGATTATCGCCGGACTATCCGCATAAAGTCAAAGCGGACAGTATACTGTTTTCAAAAGCCTCTCTGACTGAATTCTCCGCCCCAGGCGGCACGGTAAGTACGATGAATAAGCGATGATGAAGCCTAAGGTTGCCCATAAAGAAAAATCAGCAGATGACTATCAGGCAAAGCTCGCTGCCCCATTTGCCGTACTCGGTCTTCGTATCGAGGAAGACTGGCTGACCGATATAGCGTACCTGCCCGCCGATACGCCTTTACTTGCACCGCGCACCGCTTTGGCCAAGGAAGTCTGCGAGCAGTTGCAGGCGTATCTGGCTGATCCGGGCTTTATATTCGATCTATCGATGCACATTGGCGGCACGGTTCACCAGCGCAGGGTATGGCGTGCCATTCAGGATATCTCCAGCGGGACTACACGTAGTTATGGCGATATTGCTGCACAACTGCATTCAGCCCCGCGTGCGGTGGGGCAGGCATGCGGAGCCAACCGCCTTCCGATAATTATTCCCTGTCACCGCGTTATCGCTAAGAACGGCGGACTGGGCGGGTTTATGAATGCGAGCGACGGCGTTCCGCTTACTATCAAACGCTGGCTGTTGCACCATGAAGGGGCCTGAGCTTGACTCACTCTTGCTAGACGAATTCTCGGATGCCTTGTGGCTGGAAGACGGCTTATCGCGTAATACGCTGGAAAGCTACCGCAGCGACCTGCAACAATTCAGCCAATGGCTGGCTGAACAGAGCGAGCGAAAACAGAATGATAGCTTGCTGGTAGCGGCGACTCATCCGGATCTGTTGGAGTTTCTTGCCTGTAAGGTTTCCGCCAGGGTGAAGGCGAGCACTACCAGCCGCGAACTGTCGAGTTTAAAGCGGTTCTACCGTTTCCTGTTGCGCCAGGGAAGAATTCAGGTTGATCCAAGTCTCAATATCGATACACCCAAGCTGCCCCGTAATTTGCCCGCGAGCCTCACCGAGGCGGATGTGGAAGCCTTGCTTGATGCGCCCGATGTCAAGGTCCCATTGGGATTGCGTGATCGCACCATGCTTGAAGTGCTATACGCGAGCGGACTCCGCGTATCTGAACTGATCAGTCTGGAAAGCCCGCAAATCAGCCTGAACATGGGTATCGTACGAGTAATCGGCAAGGGCGGAAAAGAGCGGTTGACGCCCTTGGGCGAAGACGCGCTGGAGTGGGTGGCCCGTTACACTAGAGAGACCAGACCGGGGTTGCTGAAGGGGAAATCGAGCAACGCACTGTTCATTACCACCCGTGGCTCGGCCATGACACGCCAGGCTTTCTGGTATCTGATCAAACGTTATGCGCGCCAGGCCGGCATCGCCAAGCCGTTGTCGCCACACACGTTGCGACATGCTTTTGCTACGCATCTGCTCAATCACGGTGCTGATTTACGCGTTGTGCAATTGCTGCTGGGCCATGCGGATATTTCCACCACGCAAATCTATACTCACGTGGCGCGCGAACGGTTGAAGCGCATTCATGCCCTGCATCATCCACGAGGGTGATTGATAGCTTCTTTCACCCATCATGATCCTGATGAAGAGATACAAATAGAATAGCCGCACTTCTCCAGGTAAAAAAAATTCGTTTTCATCCATCCTCTGCTAGAGTTAGTTTAAGCGAGCTGATGATATGAAGAAATAATCGCCGCTCTGCATAACTTTACCGACAAATAAGGAGAAAATCATGCGTAATCAATTATCAATTATTTCCATCGCGATGGTCTTGACGATGGCTGGTTGTGCCAGCACGCCTGAAACACAGAACAGAACTCGAGACACGGCAATAGGCGCGGGGATCGGTGCAGGTACAGGCGCAATAATTGGCGCTCTTGCAGGTAAAGGGACAGGTGCGGCGATTGGTGCCGCTGCGGGCGCCGGCCTTGGGGCCATTGCCGGGAATGTGTGGTCCAGAAGAATGGAACAGCAAAAAAAAGAAATGGAACAAGCTACCTCAGGTACGGGTGTACAAGTCGTCAAGACATCGGATAACCGCCTGAAGCTGGATATCCCCAGCGATATTTCATTTGATACCGGTCGCGCGGAGATCAAAAATGATTTCAAACCGGTGCTGGATAGTTTTGCGACGAGCCTGAGCAATAACACTGCTTCCCAGGTAACGATCATTGGACATACCGACAACTCGGGTAGCGATGCAATCAATAATCCCTTGTCTATAAACCGTGCGGCCAGTACGCGGGATTATCTGGTGAGCCGGGGCGTTTCCTCGAATCGCATCAGTATCGATGGTCGTGGTTCCCGCGAGCCTCTCGTCGCCAACGATACGCCCGCAAACAGAGCTAAAAACCGTCGTGTTGAAATTTTTGTGGCCGAGCCGCAAGCCGCTTCAGAGTAAGACCGTCGGCGACGCAATAAACGACGGGTGGTTAAAATGGGGCTGGTTGCATCGTCTCGTGCTCATTGGAGCGAATTGAATGCACCAGCCCGCCATGGGTTGTCATCGACTGTGCACGTCGTCATGGACCGGTAGGCAAATCCCTGACGGGTATGCGCCAGATAAACACAACCAGGATGATGCCCAGCACAGCCAGCATCACCTGATGCCAGACAGACGGCATCATCAGGATGGAACTGCCGAATGATATCGCCAGCAGGAAGTAAACCCAGCGCTTGACCCGCCGTGGAATGCTGCGGTGTTCGATCCATTCGCGGATGATCGGACCTGCAATGCGATTGGCCAGGAGTCTGTCATGGAAGTGTTTCGAACTGCGCGCGAAGCAGGCCGCAGCCAGCAGTATAAAGGGAGTGGTAGGCAATATTGGCAGCACTATGCCTGCCACGGCAAGTATCAGCGCAGCGAACCCCGCTGCCAGATAGAGATATCGTATGACAGGCGAATCGTGCAGCCGTATTGAAGGCGGCTCTTGCTGCTCCTGACATACCTCATCATTCAGACGCTCTTGCATATGCTTGGGCTTATGGAAATATCGACGAGTTCAAAAATTTAACCGCTCTTTTATCAAGCGTGGGCGGTTAGCCGGTATAATAAAGCGTTGAGGGCGTGCAAAATACTAATTCAATCTTGGGGCAATCATGTCTAAGGTAAACACACTGATCAATTTGAGCATACTACTACTGGGCATGGTTTTATTGCCCCAGGCCGCATTTTCTGAAACCAGGCAGGGAGTGTCCAACGTGACCGAACTTATAAAAGAAGATACCAAGATAGGCACCGGCGAAGAGGCAGTGGTCGGTAAGGCGGTTGAAGTGCATTATACCGGCTGGCTTTACGATCCCAGTGCGGCGGATAAAAAAGGAACAAAATTTGATAGCTCGCGTGATCGCGGCGCGCCTTTTTCGTTTCTGCTGGGTGCGGGCCGCGTAATCAAAGGCTGGGATCGAGGTGTGGCCGGCATGAAGGTGGGGGGGCAACGGACTTTGATCATTCCCGCCGATATGGCGTATGGCGCGCGAGGGGCGGGGCAAGGGGTCATTCCACCGAACGCAGCACTGATTTTCGAGGTTGAGCTGTTAGGTTTGCGCCAAGGATCTACACACTGATTCTCTTGGCGATTAGATATTGCCATCTTCTCGAAATAACTAATTCAGATGATTGAATCCGGCTATTTCATTATCGTGAGTGTCCGCGGTTGCCAAGCAAAAAACCCTGAAATGCACATTGACTTATCAGCTTAAAGCATTCACAATTGGCAGTTTCGTTTGGAGGGGTTCCCGAGCGGTTAAAGGGATCAGACTGTAAATCTGACGGCTCTGCCTTCGAAGGTTCGAATCCTTCCCCCTCCACCAAATCAGGTGGTGTATACAGAGGTATGGCAGGGCTGCAAGGCGCTGGTAACGTCTGCAATCCTGATGAGCCCGGTTTTAGATAGCGGGCGACGCATGGTGGTGCGCGACGCCTTTTCTCTGATAAGTTGATTGGGCGCTTCAATCCAGATCGATGGCTAGATGCGGGTGTAGCTCAATGGTAGAGCAGAAGCCTTCCAAGCTTACGACGAGGGTTCGATTCCCTTCACCCGCTCCAGGTTCGGAGCCAGAGAAAAACCGAAAAGTGTTGGCAAATTGTTGCAGGATACTGAAGGTAAGTGACAGGTTTTAGGCAAGAAGACGCTTGCCCATGTAGCTCAGTGGCAGAGCACTCCCTTGGTAAGGGAGAGGTCGCCAGTTCAATCCTGGCCATGGGCTCCATAGGACGTGAATATAAAGGTGCTTTAAAAAGGAACGATCATGGCAAAGAGTAAATTTGAGCGGACGAAGCCGCACGTAAACGTTGGCACGATAGGGCATGTGGATCATGGCAAGACCACATTGACGGCGGCGATCACCATGGTATTGACGAAGAAGTTTGGTGGTGAAGCGAAGAGTTACGCGCAGATAGACTCGGCGCCGGAAGAGAAGGCACGGGGCATCACCATCAACACATCGCACGTCGAGTACGAGACGGTGAAGCGGCACTATGCGCACGTTGACTGTCCGGGCCACGCCGACTACGTCAAGAACATGATTACCGGTGCGGCGCAGATGGATGGCGCGATACTGGTAGTATCGGCTGCGGACGGGCCGATGCCGCAGACCCGCGAACACATCCTTCTGGCGCGTCAGGTAGGGGTGCCCTACATAGTCGTCTACATGAACAAAGCGGACATGGTAGATGACGACGAACTGCTGGAACTGGTGGAAATGGAAGTGCGCGAACTGCTGTCCAAATACAACTTTCCGGGAGACGACACCCCCATCGTCATCGGTTCTGCCCTGAAAGCACTCGAAGGCGACCAGAGCGACATAGGCGAGCCCTCCATATTCAAGCTGGCCGATGCACTGGACAGCTACATACCCGAACCCGTTCGCGCCATAGACGGCCCCTTCCTGATGCCGGTGGAAGACGTTTTCTCCATCTCCGGGCGCGGCACCGTGGTCACCGGACGCGTAGAGCGCGGCATCGTCAAAGTGGGCGAGGAAATCGAGATAGTAGGACTCAAGCCCACCATCAAGACAGTATGTACCGGCGTGGAAATGTTCAGGAAACTGCTGGACCAGGGGCAGGCCGGCGACAACGTTGGCGTATTGCTGCGAGGCACCAAGCGGGAAGACGTCGAGCGCGGCCAGGTGTTGGCCAAGCCTGGCAGCATCAACCCGCACACCAAGTTCACTGCCGAGATATACGTACTGAGCAAAGAAGAAGGTGGACGTCACACCCCGTTTTTCCAGGGCTATCGTCCCCAGTTCTACTTTCGCACCACCGACGTAACAGGTGCGATTGAATTGCCTGCGGGCACCGAGATGGTCATGCCGGGGGACAACGTCTCCGTGACGGTCAACCTGATCGCGCCGATAGCGATGGAAGAAGGTCTGCGTTTTGCCATTCGCGAGGGCGGCAGAACCGTTGGCGCCGGCGTGGTGGCAAAGATTATCGAGTGACGTCACCAAGCTCATTCCAAACATTGAAGACCTTTGTATTCATGTCCGAAATACAGGCCAGTAGCTCAATTGGCAGAGCGTCGGTCTCCAAAACCGAAGGTTGGGGGTTCGATGCCCTCCTGGCCTGCCACCCTAAGAGACGCTATTGAGAGTCATCATAGCTTGCTGCATATTTTTCTAGGGAAGCAAAGCTTCATAATACCACCAACATATTGCATGGAGAGCTGAGGTTGCAAATCGTATGATCAGCTCCTGCACCGCTTCATTTACTGATAAGCATTACAGGCAGAGTGGGATAGAGTAGTGGATAAGATCAAGTTGGGATTCGCGCTTCTGCTGTTGATCGCGGGTATTGCCGGTTTCTATTACCTGAGCGATAGCGCCATGGTAATACGCGTTATTTCCGTGCTCGCCGGTATCGTTCTGGCGGCGGTGGTGGTCTGGTTTACTACCCAGGGCAAACAGTTCTATGCGTTCAGTAGAGAGTCATCGGAAGAAACCCGGAAAGTTGTATGGCCGACCCGTAAAGAGACGATGCAAACTACCGGAATAGTTTTTGGTTTTGTTCTGGTAATGGCTCTGTTTTTATGGATGGTAGACGCGGGCTTGTTGATCGCGGTGAAATATCTGATGGGACAGGAGGGGTGATGGATAAAAAGTGGTATGTGGTTCATGCCTACTCCGGATTCGAAAAGGGTGTGCAGCGCGCGTTGAAGGAACGAATCAACCGTGCCGGAATGCAGGAAAAATTTGGACAGATACTTGTTCCGGTAGAAGAAGTGATTGAGATGAAGGGAGGCCAGAAGAATCTCAGCGAACGGAAATTTTTTCCGGGCTATGTACTGGTCGAGATGGAGATGACCGACGAGACATGGCATCTGGTCAAGAATACGGCTAAGGTAACGGGTTTTATCGGCGGTTCGGCCATGAAGCCGACACCCATCAGCGACAAGGAAGTGCAGAATATTCTCCATCAGATTCAGGAAGGAGTGGAGAAACCCAAGCCCAAGGTTCTTTTTGAAACGGGTGAGGCAGTTCGCGTCAAGGAAGGGCCGTTCACCGATTTCCACGGTAACGTGGAAGATGTCAATTATGACAAGAGCAAGATCAGGGTTTCGGTTTCCATTTTCGGCCGGCCCACGCCAGTAGAGCTGGATTTCAGTCAAGTCGAAAAAGCCTAGGTGTAGAGTGGAATGGGTTGGCGCTCAGGATTGAGCATGCCGCCCTGTTTGTTGTTAACGGGGAGAGCGTAGTAACGTTCGTTTGTACCCAAAAGGAGAATTATTGTGGCAAAAAAGATAGTCGGCTATATCAAATTGCAAGTCGCGGCAGGCAAAGCCAATCCTAGCCCACCGATAGGTCCTGCGCTTGGCCAGCGAGGATTGAATATCATGGAGTTTTGCAAGGCGTTTAACGCCGCGACTCAGAAAATGGAAGTCGGGCTGCCGGTACCGGTTGTCATTACCGCTTACGCCGACAAGAGCTTCACTTTCATCATGAAAACCACGCCGGCGACCGTTCTGATAAAGAAAGCGGTGGGCGTCAGCAAAGGCAGTCCCAAGCCTCATTCCGATAAAATAGGCCGGTTGACACGGAAACAGGCAGAAGAAATCGCCAAAATAAAAACACCGGATTTGACAGCGGCGGACATGGATGCCGCAGTGCGCACGATTGCCGGCAGTGCCCGCAGCATGGGCGTCGAAGTGGAGGGCATATAAATGGCACACGTATCCAAACGTTTCAAGGCGATTATCGAAAAAGTCGATCGTAGCAAGTTTTATCCCCTACCGGACGCTCTCAAGATCATCAAGGAAACCGCCACCGCAAAATTTGACGAGTCCATCGACGTGGCGGTGAATTTAGGTATTGATGCAAAAAAATCCGACCAGGCTGTTCGCGGCTCGGTGGTTCTGCCTGCAGGCATTGGCAAAACAGTGCGTGTCGCCGTATTTGCCCAGGGTGATAAGGCCAAAGAGGCGCTTGCAGCCGGTGCGGATATTGTCGGGTTTGAGGATCTTGCGGAACAGATCAAAGCAGGCAATATCGATTTTGATGTGGCTATCGCAAGCCCTGATGCCATGCGTATTGTCGGACAATTGGGACAGATACTGGGGCCGCGTGGGTTGATGCCCAATCCCAAGGTGGGTACGGTGACGCCGGATGTTGTGGGTGCGGTAAAAAATGCCAAGGCAGGTCAAGTGCAATATCGCGCCGATAAAGCGGGCATCGTTCAGTGCACTATCGGTCGCGCATCGTTTACCGTAGACGCGCTGATACAAAATATGCTGGCGCTGGTGGATGCGCTCAACAAATCCAAGCCCGCCGCCTCCAAAGGTGTTTATCTTAGGAAGATCTCGGTCTCCAGCACCATGGGAACAGGCGTCCGTGTGGATCAGGCCAGCATGCGTTGAGCTTTAAATGCATTAAGTTTAGTGGAATTATTTGTAAGACTTTGGGCCGCCGGAGAGGCATGCCGTACCTGGCATGTTGTACCTGTTCGGCGGGTTGTCAAAGACCGTTGGGGTTGTTGAGCGATGGCAGAGCGTAACGATAAGCTGTGAAGCAGTTTATTGAATGCAAACCATTGCTTGGAACTTAATTGCAAGTAGAGATGGGAGAGAGGCTGAGTAGTGTTTATATCGCTCTCGCTTCTGTTTTTCTCCATCTCAGGCGCCCAGCGCAGATGGCGTGCCCCAAAAACAGGAACAGATTGAACTCCTGATTTAAGGTCGCCGGTTCGCGATAGCTGAGTAGATTGCCAGGTTTGGTTTTGAATTTTATGGGTTTACCCATATCAATCAATACCAGAATCTGAGCTCGGTGTCGCTTTTAACTGATGGAGAATGCCCTTGAGTCTAAATTTAGAAGAAAAGAAGGCAGTAATTGCTGAAGTAAGCGCTCAGGTGGCGAATGCGCAGGCAATCATTATCGCGGAGTACCGCGGTCTTACCGTTGGACATATGACGCAATTGCGCGCGAAGGCGCGTCAATCGGGAATATATTTCAGGGTCGTCAAAAACTCGCTCGCGCGTAGAGCAATTTCAGATACACCATTTTCGAAGCTTTCCGGGCATATGGTCGGTCCGCTTGTCTATGGTATCGGGAGTGATCCCGTTGCGGCGGCCAAGGTGTTGTACGAGTTTTCCAGGACCAATGATAAGTTGGTGATCAAAGCTGGAGCCATGGCTAATTTGCTGATGTCCAGCAATGACGTCGCAAGCCTTGCTTCTCTCCCAAGCCGTGACGAGCTGCTTGCGAAACTGTTGGGTACGATGCAAGCGCCCATTGCCAACTTCGTTCGAACACTCAATGAAGTGCCTACCCGTTTTGTCCGCGGCGTTGCAGCTGTCCGTGACCAAAAACAAGCCGCTTAGTCCGGTTTTAGTATTTCGAGATCGTAATCAATCAGGTTAATAATCAGGAGAAAACCATGGCGATAGCCAAAGCAGAAATTTTAGAATCGATTGCAAATATGACCGTGCTGGAGCTTTCTCAGCTGATTAAGGAAATGGAAGAGAAGTTTGGCGTTTCCGCTGCCGCTGCTACCGTCGTGGCGGCTGCACCCGCCGCCGGTGGTGCCGCCGCCGCTGTGGAAGAGCAAACGGAATTTACCGTAATGCTGACCGCCGTGGGCGATAGCAAAGTAAACGTGATCAAAGTAGTGCGCGCGGTTACCGGACTGGGTTTGAAAGAAGCAAAAGATCTGGTGGACGGTGCACCGAAGGCCGTCAAGGAAGGTATCGCCAAAGCCGATGCGGAAGCCATCCAGAAACAGCTGACCGAAGCCGGCGCAACTGCCGAGATCAAATAAGATAAAACGATAAGACCAGCTGGCGGCGTGAAAGACGCCGCCAGATACTGGCTATTTTAACGTTCGGATTCCCGCATTTTTATGCGCCAGAACACTCAGCACGGTAGCTAAAAAAAGGTACTCTGCTCCAATTTTCTGTCCATCTGTCTTCTGACCCCCCGGAGAGATTCCATGAGCTATTCGTTTACCGAGAAAAAACGTATCCGTAAAAGTTTCGCAAAGCGTGCCAGCGTTTTGCCGATTCCCTTTCTTCTCGCTACTCAAATCGAGTCTTACGCAGCTTTTCTGCAAGCTCAAGTCGACCCTGATTTTCGCGCCACCGAAGGATTGCAGGCCGCGTTCATGTCGATTTTTCCGATCGAGAGCCATTCCAAGAATGCCCGTCTCGACTTCGTTAATTACGTGCTTGGCATGCCGCCGTTTGACGTCAAGGAATGTCAGCAGCGCGGCCTTACCTATGCGTCTCCCTTGCGGGCAAAAGTCCGCTTGACGATCATGGATAAGGAAGCTTCCAAGCCAACCGTGAAGGAGGTAAAGGAGCAGGAAGTCTACATGGGCGAGATTCCGCTCATGACCAACACGGGTTCGTTCGTTATCAATGGAACCGAGCGCGTGATCGTGTCTCAACTGCACCGCTCACCCGGGGTGTTTTTCGAGCATGATCGGGGTAAGACACATTCGTCCGGTAAATTGCTCTTTTCTGCGCGCATTATTCCCTACCGCGGTTCCTGGCTGGATTTCGAGTTTGACCCCAAGGATTACCTCTACTTCCGCGTCGATCGTCGTCGTAAAATGCCGATTACTGTTTTGCTCAAAGCAATAGGCTATACGCCGGAACAAATTCTCGCGGGCTTCTTTTCATTTGATACCTTCCACCTGCCGCAGAAGGGTATCCTCTTTGAACTGATACCGGAACGTTTGCGTGGTGATACCGCCCGTTTCGATATCGTGTCCAAAAGCGGCAAAGTCATTGTCCAGAAAGACAAGCGTATTACCGTCAAGCACGTTCGTGAAATGCAGCAAGCCGGCATAGATAAACTTGCGGTTTCGGAAGATTTTCTGCTGGGCCGCATACTGGGCCATAACGTGGTGGACATGGAAACAGGCGAAGTCCTGGCGCTTGCCAACGATGAGATCACGGAAACGCTGCTCGCCAAACTGCGCGAGGCGGATATAAAAGAGATCCACACCATTTACACAAACGATCTCGATCAGGGCGCATATATATCGCAAACACTGAGAATAGACGAGACCGCGGACCAGATGGCGGCGCAGGTAGCCATCTACCGGATGATGCGCCCCGGTGAACCGCCTACCGAAGACGCCGTCAAGGCGTTGTTCAACGGATTGTTCTACGCACCCGAACGCTATGATCTTTCAGTGGTGGGGCGGATGAAATTCAATCGCCGCATAGGCAAGACCGAACTGGATGGTTCTACAACGCTGTCCAATGACGACATTATCGCAGTGATCAGGATTCTGGTCGAATTGCGTAATGGCCGTGGTGAAATCGACGATATCGATCACTTGGGTAATCGTCGCGTGCGCTCGGTCGGCGAACTGGCGGAAAATCAGTTTCGTTCGGGCCTGGTACGGGTCGAAAGAGCGGTAAAAGAGCGGCTCAGCCAGGCTGAGTCAGATAATCTGATGCCGCATGATTTGATCAACGCGAAGCCGGTATCGGCTGCGGTGCGCGAGTTTTTTGGTTCCAGCCAGCTATCGCAATTCATGGATCAAACCAATCCGCTTTCGGAAATCACGCATAAACGCCGTGTGTCCGCGTTGGGCCCGGGCGGGCTGACGCGCGAGCGGGCAGGGTTTGAGGTGCGCGATGTACACCCCACTCACTATGGCCGGGTATGTCCGATTGAAACACCGGAAGGCCCCAACATCGGACTGATAAACTCATTGGCGCTGTATGCCCGGACCAATGAATATGGCTTCATGGAAACCCCATACAGTAAAGTGAAGAACGGCCATGTCACCGAAGAGATCGACTATCTGTCGGCCATTGAAGAAGGTCAATTTGTGATTGCCCAGGCAAATGCAGAGCTGGACAGCAATGGCAATTTTACTAACGACATTGTTTCCTGTCGTCACAAGAACGAATTTACCCTTTCAAGTCCGGATCGGATCGAGTACATGGATGTCGCGCCCGCTCAGATCGTGTCGGTAGCCGCGTCGTTGATTCCCTTTCTGGAACACGATGACGCCAACCGCGCGCTGATGGGCTCCAACATGCAACGGCAGGCGGTCCCGTGCCTGCGTGCGGAGAAGCCTCTGGTTGGCACCGGTATCGAACGGGTAGTTGCGGTGGATTCCGGAACAGCGGTAAAGGCGGTGCGAGGCGGTATCGTGGATTATGTGGATGCGAGCCGTATCGTGGTGCGGGTACATGATATTGAAACGCGCGTGGGCGAAGTGGGTGTAGACATATACAACCTGATCAAATACACCCGCTCCAACCAGAACACCAATATCAACCAGCGGCCACTGGTGAAGGTGGGTGACATAATTGCACGCGGCGACGTGGTGGCGGACGGCGCCTCCACGGACAAAGGTGAACTGGCGCTGGGGCAGAACATGTTGGTGGCATTTATGCCGTGGAATGGCTACAACTTCGAGGATTCGATTCTCATCTCCGAGCGTATCGTTGCCAACGATCGCTTCACGTCTATCCATATCGAAGAACTGTCGGTGGTGAGCCGTGATACAAAACTGGGAACGGAAGAGATTACGGGTGATATTTCCAACCTGTCGGAAGTACAGCTTGGACGCCTGGATGCCTCCGGTATCGTTCATATCGGTGCGGAAGTAGAGGCCGGTGACGTATTGGTAGGAAAGGTCACGCCCAAAGGCGAAACCCAATTGACGCCTGAAGAAAAGCTTCTGCGCGCTATTTTTGGCGAGAAGGCTTCCGACGTCAAGGATACATCGCTGCGAGTGCCGTCAGGTATTTCCGGTACGGTCATCGACGTGCAGGTCTTTACCCGGGAAGGTATAGAACGTGACAAACGCGCCCAGCAGATCATCGATGATGAACTGAAGCGATACAAGAAGGATCTGGCTGACCAGATGCGGATTGTGGAAGGGGACGCATTTGCTCGTATCGAGCGCCTGCTCAAGGGTAAGGTTGCAACTGGCGGGCCTAAAAAGCTCGTCAAGGGCGCACCGGTCACCAAGGAATATCTCGATAGTATCGATCCGCATCACTGGTTCGACATTCGTCTTTCCGATGAAGAGGCGAGCTTGCAGCTCGAGCAGATCGAGGAAGGTCTGGCGCAGAAACGCAAGGCGTTCGATGACGCTTTCGAGGAGAAGAAAAAGAAACTTACCCAAGGCGATGAATTGCCGCCGGGTGTGCAGAAAATGGTAAAGGTTTATGTCGCGGTAAAGCGGCGGCTGCAGCCGGGAGACAAAATGGCTGGGCGTCATGGTAATAAGGGTGTTATTTCCAAGATAGTGCCGGTAGAAGATATGCCTTACATGGCGGATGGTACTCCCGTGGACGTAGTACTGAACCCCTTGGGTGTACCGTCGCGCATGAACGTGGGCCAGATCCTGGAAACCCATCTCGGATGGGCAGCGAAGGGATTGGGAATCAAGATCGGCGATATGCTTCGCGTCGGCGGCCAGACTGCCGAGATCCGGGATTTTCTCGATAAGATCTATAACACGAGTGGTAAGCAAGAAGACATTGCTTCGCTTACGGATGTGGAGATACTGGATCTGGCGACAAATCTGACGGATGGCGTGCCCTTTGCAACCCCCGTGTTCGACGGCGCTACCGAGCACGAAATCAAGGATATGCTGGAACTTGCGGGTCTCCCCAGGTCCGGTCAGGTGACGCTTCACGACGGCAGAACCGGTGAGGCGTTCGATCGCCCTGTTACCGTGGGCTATATGCATGTGCTGAAGCTGCATCACCTGGTGGACGATAAGATGCATGCGCGATCAACCGGCCCTTACAGCCTCGTAACCCAGCAACCGCTTGGTGGCAAGGCTCAGTTCGGAGGTCAGCGCTTTGGCGAAATGGAAGTGTGGGCACTGGAAGCGTACGGCGCCGCCTATACCCTGCAGGAAATGCTGACGGTCAAATCCGACGATGTGAATGGGCGCACCAAGGTGTACGAGAGCATTGTCAAGGGCGACCACAAGATCGACGCGGGCATGCCTGAATCATTCAACGTACTGGTGAAGGAAATCCGCTCGCTGGCAATGGATATTGATTTGGATCGGCATTAGCCATGTTGTGTAGAGGTATGGAAGGGTTATTTTTTCCTCGCTTTTCCACGGGAAATTTTATGTATCGATCCCTGATCAACAGGAGTGACAAATGAAAGCACTGCTTGATTTATTCAAACAGGTTACCCAGAAGGAAGAGTTCGATTCGATCAAGATCGGTCTGGCTTCTCCCGAGAAAATACGCTCTTGGTCCTATGGTGAAGTCAAGAAGCCGGAAACCATCAATTACCGTACATTCAAGCCGGAACGGGACGGCCTGTTCTGCGCAAAGATCTTCGGCCCGGTAAAAGACTATGAGTGTCTGTGCGGAAAATATAAACGTCTGAAACATCGCGGCGTGATCTGCGAGAAATGCGGTGTTGAAGTTACGCTGTCGAAGGTTCGGCGTGAGCGTATGGGTCATATCGAACTGGCTTCGCCGGTAGCGCACATCTGGTTCCTGAAATCGTTGCCATCCCGCCTGGGCATGGTTCTGGATATGACTTTGCGTGATATCGAGCGTGTACTCTATTTCGAAGCTTATGTGGTAACGGATCCCGGCATGACGCCTCTTCAGCGGTGTCAGTTGTTGACGGATGACGACTATCGTGCCAAAACGGAAGAATACGGCGACGATTTTCGAGCGAGCATGGGCGCGGAAGGTGTGCGCGATTTATTGGGCAATCTCAACATTCGTGTTGAGATTGATAATCTTCGGCGCGAGATGGGAACAACCGGCTCGGAAACGAAGATGAAGAAAATCTCCAAGCGCCTGAAAGTATTGGAGGCATTCTGTAAATCCGGCATTAAACCGGAGTGGATGGTTTTGGCGGTCCTGCCTGTGCTGCCGCCCGAGTTGCGCCCGTTGGTGCCGCTGGATGGTGGACGCTTCGCCACTTCCGATCTGAATGACTTGTATCGTCGCGTTATAAACCGCAATAATCGATTGAAGCGTTTGCTTGAGTTGAAGGCCCCCGAAATTATCGTGCGCAACGAGAAGCGCATGCTGCAGGAGGCAGTTGATTCGTTGCTGGATAACGGCCGTCGCGGCAAAGCCATGACCGGCGCCAACAAGCGGCCGTTAAAATCGCTTGCCGACATGATCAAGGGAAAAGGCGGACGGTTCCGCCAGAATCTGCTGGGCAAACGTGTGGATTACTCCGGACGGTCGGTCATCGTGGTCGGCCCGCAGCTCAAATTGCACCAGTGCGGCTTGCCGAAGAAAATGGCGTTGGAATTGTTCAAGCCGTTTATCTTCAATAAACTCGAAATAATGGGTATCGCGAGTACCATAAAGGCGGCCAAGCGGGAGGTGGAAAACGAGAGCCCTATCGTTTGGGATATTCTTGAGGACGTTATTCGCCAGCATCCGGTAATGCTGAACCGGGCTCCGACTTTGCATCGGCTTGGAATTCAGGCATTCGAGCCGGTACTGATCGAAGGCAAGGCAATCCAGTTGCACCCATTGGTGTGCGCGGCATTCAACGCCGACTTCGACGGCGACCAGATGGCGGTTCACGTGCCGTTATCGCTGGAAGCGCAAATGGAATGCCGCACGCTCATGATGTCGACCAATAATGTCTTGTCGCCGGCAAATGGTGAACCGGTCATCGTGCCGTCTCAGGATATCGTGCTGGGGTTGTACTACACCACACGGGAAAAAATCAACGCTCGTGGCGAAGGCATGATGTTCGCCAACATCAGCGAAGTTTCTCGCGCCTATGAAAGCCGCATAATCGAGCTGAATGCCAGAATTACTGTGAGAATCAAGGAGTATGACGTAGACGCCGATGGCGAACGTCATGAGAAAACCACGCGTTATGACACCACCGTAGGGCGAGCGCTGCTGTCCGAAATTCTCCCCGCCGGCCTGCCTTTTCCGCTGATGAACAAGGTGCTCAAGAAGAAGGAGATTTCCAAGCTCATCAATGCCAGCTTCCGGCGCTGTGGACTTCGCGAAACGGTCATTTTTGCGGACAAATTGATGTATGCGGGGTTCACCTACGCTACGCGCGCAGGGATATCGATCTGTCTGGATGACATGCTGACGCCGGTACAGAAGAATGACATCATCGGTGCTTCAGAAAGGGAAGTGCAGGAAATTGAGGTTCAGTACACCTCAGGTCTGGTGACACAAGGCGAGCGCTATAACAAGGTAGTGGATATATGGGGTCGTGCTGGCGATCAGGTGGCTAAAGCCATGATGGACCAGCTGGGAGTCGAGCCGATACTCGATCTGGAAACTGGAGAAGTCAAAAAAGACAAGAAAGGCAAGGCACTGACGCAAGAATCCTTCAATTCCATTTATATGATGGCGGATTCGGGTGCGCGAGGTTCTGCTGCCCAGATTCGCCAATTGGCGGGTATGCGCGGCTTGATGGCCAAGCCTGATGGTTCGATCATCGAGACGCCCATCACGGCGAACTTCCGCGAAGGGTTGAACGTGCTGCAGTATTTTATTTCAACGCATGGTGCGCGCAAAGGCTTGGCCGATACCGCATTGAAGACTGCCAACTCCGGTTATCTTACCCGTCGCCTCGTCGATGTGACACAGGATCTTGTGGTGACCCAGGACGACTGCGGCACGAGTAATGGCGTCGTAATGAAGGCCTTGGTCGAAGGTGGCGAGGTCATAGAAGCACTGAGAGAACGCATACTCGGACGGGTGGTCGCGAACGACGTCATCAACCCGGAGCAGCAAACCGTGATTTATCCGGCCGGCGCCCTGCTGGATGAGAGCGCGGTCGATACCATTGAAGCGTTGGGTATAGATGAGGTAAAAGTACGTACTCCGCTGACCTGCGAAACCCGTTATGGTTTATGTGCCAAGTGCTATGGGCGCGACCTGGGACGCGGCACGCCGGTAAACGTAGGTGAAGCCGTGGGGGTGATTGCTGCCCAGTCGATAGGTGAACCGGGTACCCAGCTCACGATGCGCACATTCCACATCGGGGGCGCCGCTTCCAGAACCGCTGTAGCAAGTCAGGTCGAGAGCAAGTCCAACGGTATCGTGCGTTATTCCCCGACCATGCGGTATGTCACCAATTCGCGCAATGAGCTGATTGCGATCTCCCGCAGCGGCGAAGTGGTAGTACATGACGATAACGGCCGCGAGCGCGAACGTCATAAAGCGCCTTATGGCGCGACATTGTTGATCCGTGACGGTGAAGTGGTCAAAGCAGGGCAGATCCTGGCGGCGTGGGATCCGCATACTCGCCCCATCATTACCGAGTACGCCGGCAAGGTTCGCTTCGAGAACGTGGAGGAAGGCGTGACGGTGGCTAAGCAGATAGACGAAGTCACTGGCTTGTCTACGCTTGTCGTGATTGATCCGAAGCGGCGTGGCGTGGTGCAGACGAAGGGCTTGCGTCCGATGGTGAAGCTTCTGGATGAAGATGGCAAGGAAGTGCGGCTCGCCGGGAGCGTTTTATCGGTCAGCATCACCTTTCAAATCGGTTCCGTTATAACGGTCCGGGATGGGCAGCAGGTCAGCGTAGGCGAAGTACTGGCGCGTATCCCCCAGGAAAGTTCAAAAACGCGCGATATCACTGGCGGTTTGCCTCGTGTCGCGGAACTGTTTGAAGCGCGTTCTCCCAAGGATGCTGGCGTACTGGCGGAAGTCACCGGTATCGTATCCTTCGGCAAGGATACGAAAGGTAAGCAACGCCTGGTAATTACCGATCTGGACGGAATCTCTCATGAGTATCTGATACCCAAGGAAAAGCACGTCACGGCCCACGATGGCCAGGTTGTTAATAAAGGAGAGAGCATCGTCGATGGGCCCGCCGATCCGCACGATATTCTCCGTTTGCTGGGTGTAGAAGCGCTTGCACGTTATATCACTGACGAGGTTCAGGATGTGTATCGACTGCAAGGTGTCAAGATCAATGACAAGCACATCGAAGTAATCGTGCGCCAGATGTTGCGGCGCATACAAATCGTGGATGCGGGCGATACACGCTTTATTCCGGGTGAGCAAGTCGAACGTGCGGACATGTTGTCGGAAAACGAAAGCGTGGTGGCCGAGGACAAGCAACCGGCAACCTATGAGTTCATGCTCCTGGGTATCACCAAGGCGTCGCTTTCCACCGATTCATTCATTTCGGCAGCTTCCTTTCAGGAAACCACACGCGTGCTGACTGAAGCGGCAATCATGGGCAAGCGGGATGATCTGCGAGGCTTGAAAGAAAATGTCATCGTCGGTCGGCTTATTCCTGCCGGCACGGGTCTTGCTTTTCATAATACGCGCAAAAAACAGAAACTGTTGTTAAACGCAGGTGAGAAGCCTGGTCTGGGAGAGGAAGATGCGGGAGAAATGCGAAATAGCGGATATACTGTCTAACGAACAAAGAGATTGATCAGCAACTGCCATGCGAGATAACGCCAACATCATATTAATGTCTGGTGGAAAACTAAATCATGCCTATTGATATTGAAGCCATAATTGCCGAGACACGTGGCAAAAACTTCGAACTTTACGAAGACTATATAAATCCGGTGTTCGTCAAGGTACTACGCACGCTCGGTTTCAATCGAACGTGGGTGCGAGGCGAGGGTCCTTATCTTTGGGATGAGCATGGCACGCGCTATCTTGATTTCCTGACCAACTGGGGCGTCTTTAATTTTGGACGCCGCCATCCAACCATTCGCGGCGCATTGCAGCAGGTGCTGGACTCCGACTTTCCCGGATGGATCGGTTTCGACGCTCCACCCCTCGCGGCTGCGCTGGCGCGCGAACTCGTGAAGCGCATGCCGCCCGGTCTGGATACCGTTTATTTCAGCAACTCCGGCACCGAAGCGATCGAAGCTGCGATCAAATTCGCGCGTGCGTATACGGGGCGGCCTTGCACCGCGCATCTTGCCAAAGCCTTCCATGGTCTGACCATGGGGGCGCTATCACTGAATGGGGAAGCGAGTTTCCGGAGGGGTTTCGAGCCAATGCTTCCCGGTAGCTCGGAAGTAAAACTTGGCGATCTCGCCGGCCTCGAGTCACGCCTTGCTCAGGGCGACGTTGCTGCCTTTGTCCTTGAGCCTATCCAGGGCAAGGGTGTCAATATCGCCAGTGATGAGTATATCCTCGGTGCTCAAGAGTTGTGCCGGAAATATGGCACGCTGATGATTTGTGACGAAGTTCAATCGGGCATGGGGCGGACGGGGCGGTTTCTGGCGAGCCAATGGGTTGAAGGACTCCGCCCTGATATCATCTGTCTCTCCAAAGCGATTTCGGGTGGCTATATCCCGCTGGGTGCGACTATTACGCGCCGTGCAGTTTATGATAGCGTTTACGACGGCATGCATCGCGCGATCGTTCATGCTTCGACGTTCGGTATGGGTAATATGGCAATGGCGGCGGGTCTGGCCTCGCTCACCGTTCTGGACGATGAGAAGCTTGCCGATCGCGCCATCGAGTTGGGTGCGCGTTTTCGTGAGGGTATCGAGGCGATGGTGCCCCGCTTCGAATTTCTGAAGGGAGTGCGTCAACGTGGCCTCATGATTGCCATCGAGTTCGGCCAACCGGAATCGATGTCTCTCAGAGCGGCATGGGCTATGGTCAACAAGATGGATGAGAATCTTTTTGCCCAGGCGATCGTTCTTCCTCTCCTGGACGATCATCATATCTTGACTCAGGTAGCAGGGCACGCCATGCCTATCGTAAAAATTCTTCCACCCTTGAATATCAGCGAAGCTGATGTGGATTGGTTCCTGGAAGCGCTTGAGGATGTGATGATAAAATTGCACAAGTTTCCCGGACCGGCCTGGGAGGTATTGAAGAAGCTGGGCAGCCATGCACTTACCGCAAAGCGGCGCGAAGTTCGTGCTGTCTCGAGCTGATATTAAATACCGGATATGCCGAGGTTCGGTTTCCGCCTAAATAATCCAGTCGAGCAGATTCCCAGTCTGGCTTTCCGGCTAATGCGAGGTGACCGCTGAAGTAGGCGCGGTCTGCCGCAGGTACCTTATAAATACTATTTGGTGCTATTGCCGGGCAGCGATAAGGGCGATCCAGATCACAGGTCTGCCGCTATCATGCAGTTGCAGCTATACCATAATGCGTCATCCTGCCAGAGAGTCTTCCGGCCGTGCGCACGCCATTTACCCGGATAAGAGTAAGAGGGACGCCCCAAAGGCCATTTGAGAACAGGTATTTAAGATCCGAAGAATTGTCTTTTCATCAGAAACCAAAAAAGACTTTAGCTTGACATCACATGATAAACCCCCTAGAATTCGCAGTTTTTTAGCCGTCCCTGGATAGAAATATCTGGCGCGAAAGGGTAAAAAAATTTCATATTGCCAGCGGGACGGTTATAACGCCTTCCCGATTTTGTAGAGAATAAAATGCCGACAATCAGTCAGTTAGTACGCAAGCCTCGTGCGGCGAGACGTGTGAAGAGCAAGGTTCCAGCACTGGGAAACAGCCCCCAAAAACGGGGAGTATGCACGCGCGTCTATACCACTACGCCAAAGAAACCGAACTCGGCTTTACGCAAGGTGGCGAGGGTTCGCCTGACTAACGGTTTCGAGGTGTCCAGTTATATCGGCGGAGAGGGACATAACTTGCAGGAACACTCCGTAGTGCTGATTCGTGGCGGTCGCGTCAAGGATTTGCCGGGCGTTCGCTATCACACCGTAAGGGGTAGCCTGGATACCGCCGGCGTAAAAGATCGTAAACAGAGTCGTTCCAAATATGGTGCCAAGAGGCCGAAATAGGCTTCAGAACGGTTTGAACGCCGGGCGCCAGATATATATTGAACTCAACACGTTGTCCTTAAGCTGAATAATTACCCCCAAGGTTAGAAAATGCCAAGACGGAGAGAAGTACCCAAACGAGAAATTTTGCCGGACCCCAAGTACCACAGTACCGAGGTGGCGAAATTCGTCAATGTGCTGATGACTCGGGGAAAGAAGTCGGTAGCGGAACGCATTATTTATGGCGCAATGGATCAGATCCAGAAGAAAACGGGCAAGGATCCGGTAGAGGTATTCACGCAAGCGCTATCCAATGTTCGTCCCATGGTGGAAGTAAAAAGCCGTCGTGTCGGCGGAGCCAACTATCAGGTCCCGGTAGAGGTGCGATCCATTCGGCGTAATGCGCTGGCGATGCGTTGGTTGCGCGATGCTGCCCGGAAGCGAGCGGAAAAATCGATGGGTGCGCGGCTTGCCGGTGAATTGGCGGAAGCGGCCGAAGGTCGAGGCGGCGCGGTAAAGAAGCGTGAGGAAGTTCACCGTATGGCCGAAGCCAATAAGGCATTTGCACATTATCGGTTCTAGCGGCAGTGACGGTAACAATCACCGAAATTCAGGTTCCTGGCTGACCTGTTTCCACAAAAAATTCATTTTATTACTTGTCGGGACACTTTGCTCCCGACAAATAAAACCTTAAGGTTCAAGAATCGTGGCAAGAAAAACTCCTATCGAGCGTTATCGGAATATCGGCGTAATGGCGCATATCGACGCCGGCAAGACTACGACCACGGAACGCATATTGTTCTATACCGGTGTATCGCACAAAATTGGCGAAGTGCATGACGGGGCGGCGACGATGGATTGGATGGAGCAGGAGCAGGAGCGCGGCATCACCATCACTTCCGCGGCGACCACCTGCTTTTGGAAGGGGATGGAAAAGAACTATCCCGATCATCGCATCAATATTATCGACACCCCGGGTCACGTTGATTTCACCATCGAAGTGGAGCGATCGCTGCGTGTCCTCGACGGGGCTTGCACCGTATTCTGCGCCGTTGGCGGCGTGCAGCCTCAGACTGAAACTGTATGGCGTCAAGCCAATAAATACAAGGTTCCGCGACTCGCATTCGTCAATAAAATGGATCGCGCTGGCGCCAATTTCATGCGCGTTCATGAACAGATTCAATCTCGTCTGAAAGCGCATCCGGTGCCCGTACAGTTACCTATCGGTGCGGAAGATAAATTCGAGGGTGTTATTGATCTGATAAAGATGAAAGGCATCTACTGGGACGATGCGAGCCAGGGGCTTAAGTTTGAGGAGCGCGATATACCCGCCGATTTACTGGAGAATGCCAAGCAGTGGCGTGAAAAAATGGTGGAAACCGCCGCCGAAGCGAATGAAGAGTTGATGAACAAATATCTTGAAGAGGGTGATTTATCTCCCGCCGACATCAAGAAAGGGCTGCGCATTCGTACGATCGGTAACGAGATCGTTCCCATGCTTTGTGGTTCGGCATTCAAGAACAAGGGTGTACAGGCGATGCTGGACGCCGTCCTGGACTACTTGCCTTCACCAGTAGATATCAGCGCGATCAATGGAGAAGATGAGAAGGGCGGGCATGATGAACGCCATGCGAACGACGCGGAGCCGTTTTCCGGATTGGCATTCAAAATTGCCACCGACCCCTATGTTGGCCAATTGATCTTTTTCCGTGTTTACTCTGGCGTGGTGTCTTCCGGTGATACCATCTATAACCCCCTTAAAGGACGGAAGGAACGAATTGGAAGATTGCTGCAAATGCATGCCAATCAGCGAGAGGAAATCAAGGAAGTGAGGGCTGGCGACATCGCCGCCGCGGTAGGTTTGAAAGAGGCAGTTACCGGTGACACCTTGTGCGATCCCACCGCAGTGATCACGTTGGAACGGATGATATTTCCGGAACCTGTGATTCACGTTGCAGTGGAGCCGAAGACCAAGCTTGACCAGGAAAAGATGGGAATGGCATTGAACCGTCTGGCGCAGGAAGATCCGTCCTTTCGCGTTCGCACCGACGAAGAGTCTGGTCAAACCATCATTTCCGGCATGGGTGAACTGCATCTCGAAATTATTGTAGAGCGGATGAAGCGGGAATTTGGCGTGGAAGCCAACGTGGGTGCTCCGCAAGTGGCTTATCGTGAAGCCATCAAAAAGTCGGTGGAGATCGAAGGTAAATTCATCAAGCAATCCGGTGGACGGGGTCAATATGGTCACGTCTGGCTCAAGCTGGAGCCGAATGAAGCGGGTAAGGGATTTGAATTCGTCGATGCCATCAAGGGTGGAACGGTACCGCGCGAATACATTCCGGCGGTAGAAAAAGGATTGCTGGAGACGCTGCCGAATGGGGTGCTGGCAGGCTTTCCAGTGGTGGACGCCAAAGTTACTTTATTTGATGGTTCTTATCACGACGTTGATTCGAACGAGAACGCGTTCAAAATGGCCGCTTCTATTGCGTTCAAGGATGGGATGCGCAAGGCGAGTCCAGTGTTGCTGGAGCCGATGATGGCGGTGGAAGTGGAAACGCCGGCGGATTTCATGGGCAATGTGGTAGGCGATTTGTCATCCCGTCGCGGAATGATCCAGGGTATGGACGACTTGCCCGGCCTCAAGGTGATACGTGCGGAAGTTCCGCTGGCGGAAATGTTTGGCTACTCCACTTCGCTGCGATCCGCGACCCAGGGACGTGCGACTTATACCATGGAATTCAAACAGTATTCCGAAGCGCCGAAAAGTGTGGTTGAAGCAATTATTAATAAGAAATAACGGTAATCAAGTAAAGGAACGATCATGGCAAAGAGTAAATTTGAGCGGACGAAGCCGCACGTAAACGTTGGCACGATAGGGCATGTGGATCATGGCAAGACCACATTGACGGCGGCGATCACCATGGTATTGACGAAGAAGTTTGGTGGTGAAGCGAAGAGTTACGCGCAGATAGACTCGGCGCCGGAAGAGAAGGCACGGGGCATCACCATCAACACATCGCACGTCGAGTACGAGACGGTGAAGCGGCACTATGCGCACGTTGACTGTCCGGGCCACGCCGACTACGTCAAGAACATGATTACCGGTGCGGCGCAGATGGATGGCGCGATACTGGTAGTATCGGCTGCGGACGGGCCGATGCCGCAGACCCGCGAACACATCCTTCTGGCGCGTCAGGTAGGGGTGCCCTACATAGTCGTCTACATGAACAAAGCGGACATGGTAGATGACGACGAACTGCTGGAACTGGTGGAAATGGAAGTGCGCGAACTGCTGTCCAAATACAACTTTCCGGGAGACGACACCCCCATCGTCATCGGTTCTGCCCTGAAAGCACTCGAAGGCGACCAGAGCGACATAGGCGAGCCCTCCATATTCAAGCTGGCCGATGCACTGGACAGCTACATACCCGAACCCGTTCGCGCCATAGACGGCCCCTTCCTGATGCCGGTGGAAGACGTTTTCTCCATCTCCGGGCGCGGCACCGTGGTCACCGGACGCGTAGAGCGCGGCATCGTCAAAGTGGGCGAGGAAATCGAGATAGTAGGACTCAAGCCCACCATCAAGACAGTATGTACCGGCGTGGAAATGTTCAGGAAACTGCTGGACCAGGGGCAGGCCGGCGACAACGTTGGCGTATTGCTGCGAGGCACCAAGCGGGAAGACGTCGAGCGCGGCCAGGTGTTGGCCAAGCCTGGCAGCATCAACCCGCACACCAAGTTCACTGCCGAGATATACGTACTGAGCAAAGAAGAAGGTGGACGTCACACCCCGTTTTTCCAGGGCTATCGTCCCCAGTTCTACTTTCGTACCACCGACGTAACAGGTGCGATTGAATTGCCTGCGGGCACCGAGATGGTCATGCCGGGGGACAACGTCTCCGTGACGGTCAACCTGATCGCGCCGATAGCGATGGAAGAAGGTCTGCGTTTTGCCATTCGCGAGGGCGGCAGAACCGTTGGCGCCGGCGTGGTGGCAAAGATTATCGAGTAATAACAGGATCAAGGATAGGATTTAAGATTTAGTGCCACAGCGCCGAATCATCAATTCGAAATCCAAATCCTCAACCTGAGGTTCGTTTATGCAAAGCCAAAAAATTCGTATTCGTCTGAAAGCGTTTGATTACCGATTGATCGATAAATCCGCGATGGAGATCGTTGAGACCGCCAAACGGACGGGGGCGGTGGTAAAGGGGCCTGTGCCTCTGCCGACGCGCATCGAGCGCTTCGACGTATTGCGATCCCCTCATGTCAACAAGACCTCGCGCGATCAGTTCGAGATTCGGACTCATCTGCGCCTGATGGACATTATGGACCCTACTGATAAAACAGTGGATGCCTTGATGAAGCTGGACCTTCCCGCAGGGGTGGATGTGGAAATAAAGTTGTAAGTTTTTGAATTTAATTTTTAGTTAATCGTTTTTTGACGAATAATCTGAATCCCTGATTTAAACAAATGTACCTGCCGGTCAATTGTAATCGGCACCTTTTTTGAAAAGGTAATTAAAATGAGTTTAGGGCTCGTCGGCCGCAAGGTTGGCATGACTCGTATTTTCACCGACGATGGCGATAGCCAGCCGGTCACAGTACTTGACGTGTCCAACAATCGTGTCACCCAAATCAAAACGCCCGCCACTGACGGCTATTCCGCGGTGCAGGTCACTTTCGGCAAGCGCCGCGCCATTCGCGTCAATAAACCTTCAGCGGGGCATTTCGCCAAGGCTGCAGTGGAAGCTGGTCATGTGCTCAAGGAATTCCGCGTGGGGCAGGAGGTAACTGATAGTCTCAAGCCCGGTGCAGTCGTAGGTTCGGAGATTTTCCGGGTTGGGCAAAAAGTGGATGTGACCGGTATCACCATCGGAAAGGGTTATGCTGGTGTAATCAAGCGTCACGGCTTTTCTTCGAATCGCGCCAGCCATGGCAACTCCAGATCCCATAACGTTCCAGGTTCCATCGGAATGGCGCAGGACCCTGGTCGTGTCTTTCCCGGAAAACGCATGTCCGGGCATCTAGGTAGCGTAAAACGCACCACCCAGAATCTTGAAGTGCTGCGGGTCGATACCGAGCGAGGCCTGTTGCTCATCAAGGGTGCGATACCCGGATCGAGAGGCGGCGACGTGGTGGTGCATCCAAGCGTAAAGATCAGCAGGATCGTTATAAAGCCTGCTGCAAAGCTTGATGCAAAAGCGGCGGCAAAAAGTGGTACGAAGTCCGGCAAGAAGGGAGGTGCATAATGGAACTTAAGCTCATTGGCGATGATGGCCAGTCGGCTGCCAGTGTTTCGGTTCCTGATTCGCTTTTCGGTCGGGAGTACAACGAGGCCCTGGTACATCAGGTGGTGACGGCTTATCTTGCCAACGCGCGTAGCGCCAACCGCGCCCAAAAGGGGCGTTCGGATGTCGCCAAATCCACCCGCAAACCCTGGCGGCAAAAAGGTACAGGGCGTGCACGCGCCGGTATGGCGTCGAGCCCATTGTGGCGTGGTGGAGGAAAAATCTTTCCCAACAGCCCCGAAGAGAATTTCAGCCACAAGGTCAATCGTAAAATGTATCGGGCAGGTATGGGAGCGATCCTATCCCAGCTCGTTCGTGAAAATCGATTGTCAGTGGTGGAAAATTTCGTCCTGGATACGCCAAAAACCAAAATCCTGGCCGGAAAACTGAAAGATATGAAATTGAATGAGGTCATGATCGTTACCGATAGCGTGGATGAGAATCTCTATTTGTCATCACGGAATCTGCCACTCGTCAAGGTGGTGGAAGCGGGTCACGTCGACCCGGTCAGCCTTTTGCGTTTTGCCAACGTGCTGATAACTCGCGGCGCATTAGCCAAAATGGAGGAAATGCTCGCATGAGTACGCAAACATTCAATCCGGAACGCCTGATGCATGTCATTTTGTCACCGCAAGTGTCTGAAAAGGCCACCTATATTGCGGAAAAGCATAACCAGGTGATTTTTCGCGTGACGCAGGATGCGACGAAGCCCGAAATCAAAGCAGCGGTGGAGCTGATGTGGAAGGGCCAGAATATCGAGGTGGAGAGCGTGCAGGTCGCAAACGTCAAAGGCAAGGAAAAGCGCTTTGGCCGTTTCATGGGGCGCCGCCGCAACTGGAAGAAAGCTTATGTAAACATCAAGACTGGTCAGGAAATAAATTTTTCTGAAATTGCTCAAGGGGAGGTCAAGTAATGGCACTGGTTAAAGTCAAACCAACCTCTCCCGGCCGTCGCGCGGTTGTCAAAGTCGTTAATCCGGGTTTGCATAAAGGCGAACCTTATGCCAGGCTCCTGGAGAAGCAGAATCACACTGCGGGGCGCAACAATAAAGGTCGCATTACCACCCGCCACATGGGAGGCGGCCACAAGCAGCATTATCGTATCGTGGATTTCCGCCGTAACAAGGATGGTATCGCCGCCAAGGTGGAGCGGCTGGAATACGACCCGAATCGCAGCGCAAATCTCGCATTGCTTTGCTATGTCGATGGAGAGCGACGTTATATCGTCGCACCGAGCGGCATTGCTGCCGGTATGCAATTGATGAGCGGGGTGGATGCGCCGATCAAGAACGGTAACGCGCTGCCACTGCGCAATATTCCGGTGGGCAGCACAATTCACTGCGTGGAAATGATGCCGGGGAAAGGCGCGCAACTGGCCCGCTCTGCGGGTACGTCGGTGCAGCTTCTGGCACGTGAGGGGGATTACGCCCAGCTTCGCCTGCGTTCCGGCGAAATCCGAAGGGTGCACGTAAACTGCCGCGCCACCATCGGCGAGGTCGGTAACGAGGAGCACAATTTGCGATCGATCGGTAAAGCAGGTGCACAGCGCTGGCGCGGCATCCGGCCAACGGTGCGCGGGGTGGTGATGAATCCTGTAGACCATCCCCATGGTGGAGGTGAAGGTAAAACCGCTGCGGGGCGCCATCCGGTCAGCCCATGGGGAACGCCTGCCAAAGGTTTCCGTACTCGCGCCAATAAGCGTACCGATGGTATGATTGTGCGGCGCCGTTATTCAAATAAAGGGTAATGAATCATGGGACGTTCCGTAAAAAAAGGTCCATTTGTTGACTTGCATCTGATAGCCAAGGTGGAGACTGCGCGCGCAACAAATGACAAGCGCCCGATCAAGACCTGGTCGCGTCGTTCAACCGTTCTGCCGGATTTCATTGGTTTAACGATTGCCGTACATAATGGTAAACAGCATATCCCGGTATACGTTACCGAGAATATGGTGGGACACAAGCTTGGAGAATTCTCTCACACCCGCACTTTCAAGGGGCATTCAGGCGACCGGAAAGTCGCGGCTGGATCGAAGAGATAGGGATAATCAATTATGCAAACAACTGCCGTATTGCGTGGGGTCAGGTTATCCGAACAGAAGGGCCGGTTGGTAGCGGACCAGATTCGTGGATTACCGGTGGACCGAGCACTTAATCTGCTTGCCTTCAGTCCGAAAAAAGGCGCCGTCATTATTCGTAAACTGCTTGAGTCGGCTATCGCCAATGCTGAGCATAACGATGGAGCGGATATAGACGAATTAAAGGTATCGACGATATATGTAGATCGTGGACCGTCGATGATGCGTACCAGTGCTCGCGCCAAAGGCCGTGGCAACCGCATCGTCAAGCCAACTTGTCATATTCTTCTTACTGTTGGCGACAAAGCCGGCAACAAAAAATAAGGACGTACCAGGACATTATGGGACAAAAAATAAATCCGACGGGTTTCCGCCTTTCCGTACTTAAAAACTGGTCGTCGAAGTGGTATGCCAATACAAAAAATTTCCCGGGGATGCTGAACGAGGATATCAAGGTTCGGGAATATCTTAAAAAGAAATTGGCGCATGCATCAGTCGGTCGCGTAATCATCGAGCGGCCATCCAAGAATGCGCGCATCACCATTTACAGTTCCCGCCCCGGCGTCGTAATCGGCAAGAAAGGCGAAGATATAGAAGTTCTGCGCGGTGTGCTGCAAAAACTCATGGGTGTTCCGGTCCACGTAAACATCGAAGAAATCCGGAAGCCGGAAATTGATGCGCAACTGATTGCAGACAATATTGCGCAGCAGTTAGAGAAACGAATCATGTTTCGTCGTGCCATGAAACGTGCGATGCAGAACGCCATGCGTTTAGGTGCTCAAGGCATCAAAATCATGAGTGCCGGTCGATTGAACGGCATCGAAATTGCTCGCACCGAATGGTATCGTGAAGGCCGTGTTCCGCTTCATACCCTGCGTGCTGATCTGGATTACGGTGTTTCGGAGGCCAAGACCACATACGGCGTAATCGGAATCAAGGTTTGGGTATTCAAGGGCGAAGTGATCGGACGTAACGACCAATCCGGCGCAATTGGACCAGCAACGCAGGTACCGACTCCCGCGGGAGAACCTGAAGCCAGACGTCCAGCGAGAAAACCGGCCGGCAGGGCTGAACCCAGGACCGACGCAAGAACCAGCGAGAGGAAAATTGCCAGAAAACCTGAAAACACGGTTGAGGGAGCTTCCTCCAAGTCTGCAACTATAAAGCCAGGAGCAAAAGATGCAGCAGCCAGCTAGAACGAAGTACCGCAAACAGCAAAAAGGACGTAATACCGGGGTTGCAACCCGCGGTGCGAAAGTCAGTTTTGGGGAATATGGCCTCAAAGCAGTTGGCCGTGGTCGGTTAACCGCGCGACAGATCGAGGCTGCGCGGCGCGCGATGAGCCGTCACATCAAGCGCGGCGGGCGCATCTGGATCCGCATATTCCCTGATAAACCGATTTCCCATAAGCCAGCTGAGGTTCGGATGGGTAACGGCAAGGGAAATCCGGAGTACTTCGTGGCGGAAATCCAACCCGGTAAAATGCTGTATGAAATGGACGGGGTTGATGAAGCGCTGGCGCGACAAGCATTTCGTCTGGCCGCATCCAAGTTGCCGATTCTGACTACATTTGTTGTAAGACAGGTAGGCGGTTAATTATGAAAACGAAAACTAAAGACCTCAGGTCCCGGAATCCGGCAGAGTTGCAGCAAGAGTTGTTAGAGCTTCTGCGGGCCCAGTTTGGCCTGCGGATGCAGCATACGACACAGCAACTGAGTAATACCAACCAATTACGTAACGTGCGCCGGGATATCGCGCGCGCGAAAACCATACTTAGCCAGAAGGCAAAGCAGTCATGAGTGAAGCTAATTTAAATCGCACCCTCAGTGGAAAAGTATTGAGCGATAAGATGGATAAGACCATTACTGTCTTGGTCGAACGTAAGGTCAAGCATCCGCTCTATGGAAAGATCATGGTTCGTTCAAAAAAATACCACGTTCATGACGAGAGTAATGAGTTTCACCCGGGTGATATGGTAGTCATCGAAGAATGCCGGCCTCTCTCTAAGACAAAAGCCTGGCGCGTAGTTAAGTTGATGGAGAAGGACAGCCAAGTCAGTTAATTTATTGGCGGGTCCGATAGGCGAATGTTTGTTTTTCCTTGTTTTCCTGACAAGATTAGCTTATAATTCGGCCTCTTCGTTTTTCAGATCTTTAATTTTTGCAGTCACCGATTGGTGATTTCATAACCCGGACGGGTTCCAATACTGTCCACGCCCCGATCCCGGGGCGGGAAAAGTTGGAAAGAGTGAGTAAAAAATGATCCAAATGCAATCGATTCTGCAGGTCGCGGATAATACTGGTGCTCGTTCAATCATGTGCATCAAAGTGCTGGGTGGATCCAGGCGACGGTACGCTGGTATTGGCGATATCATAAAAGTCAGCATCAAGGATGTTGCGCCACGTGGGCGTGTCAAGAAAGGCGAAGTGTACAATGCGGTGGTGGTTCGTACTTCGAAGGGAGTGCGTCGTGCTGACGGTTCGTTGATCAAATTTGACAATAACGCAGCCGTGCTGTTGAACGCCAAGCTGGAGCCAATCGGTACGCGCATTTTTGGGCCGGTAACGCGGGAATTGCGTAACGCACGCTTCATGAAAATTGTTTCGCTTGCGCCAGAAGTTTTGTAAGCACGGTAAGGATCGAATATGCGAAAGATAAAGAAAGGTGATGATGTCGTCGTCATCACCGGCAAGGACAAGGGCAAGCGTGGCACGGTGCTTCGCGCAGTAAATGCCGACTTGGTGGTGGTCGAGGGCGTCAATAAGGTCAAGAAGCATCAGCGACCCAACCCGAATAAGGGGGCAACGGGTGGAATCGTCGAGATTGAGAATCCAATTCAGGTTTCGAATGTAGCGATTTATAATCCCTTCACTCGCAAAGCCGACCGTGTTGGTTTCAGAATTCAGGAAGGCAAGGGTAAAGTTCGTTATTTCAAGTCGAGCGGTGAACTGCTTGATGCCTGAATAGGTTAAGGGAAGATTATGGCTCGTCTACAAGAGTATTACCGCAGTACCGTGGTTCAGCAATTGATGCAGCAATTTGGCTACAAATCCGTGATGGAAGTGCCTCGCATCGAGAAAATCACGCTCAATATGGGTGTGGGCGAGGCGGTCGCTGACAAAAAAGTCATGGATAGCGCAGTAAGCGATATGCAAAAAATCGCCGGGCAGAAACCGGTGGTGACGAAGGCAAAGAAATCCATCGCCACGTTTAAGGTTCGTGATGGATATCCGGTTGGTTGCATGGTTACATTGCGTCGTGTTCGCATGTACGAGTTCCTGGATCGGTTGGTTAGCGTGGCCATACCGCGTATTCGTGATTTTCGCGGGGTTTCCGGCAGAGCATTCGATGGACGGGGAAATTACAACATGGGTGTAAAAGAGCAAATCATTTTCCCCGAAATTGAATATGACAAAATCGACGCGCTAAGGGGTATGAATATAACCATCACCACCACCGCGAAAACGGATGCAGAGGCAAAGGCGTTGCTGGCAGCATTTAAATTTCCATTTAAAAACTGAGAATCGTATGGCCAAAATAGCTGTGATTAACCGCGACTTGAAACGACGTGAAGTCGTAAAGAAATATGCGCCACGGCGTGCTGAATTGTCGGCCATAATTAACGATGCCAATTCGAGCGATGAGGATCGTCACTCTGCCAGGATCAAGCTTCAGATGTTGCCGCGCAACTCAAGTCCGGTGCGGTTGCGTAATCGCTGTTCCCTGACTGGCCGCCCACGTGGTGTATACAGCAAGTTCGGTCTCGGCCGCAGCAAGCTCCGCGATATCGCCATGAGTGGTGAAATTCCCGGCATCATCAAGGCCAGTTGGTAGATCGAGCGGCCTGATGTTTTAGGCATGTTTGAATTCTGGCGAAGCAAACGGGACTTTGGTCCATATAGACAGGGCAAGCCCAATATGATCGATTTAATAATTTCAGAGATTTGTATATTTTCCGGTTACGGAATCTGGATTTCTAGAGGTATCCCTAGATGAGCATGAGTGACCCTATCGCCGATATGCTGACGCGCATTCGTAACGCGCAGCTTTCCGAAAAAACATCCGTCGTAATGCCCGCGTCCAAGCTCAAAGCTGCGATTGCGCAGGTGTTGAAGGATGAAGGTTACGTTGAGGATTTCGCGGTTCACCCGGCGGACGGAAAACCACAGTTGGATATCAGTTTAAAATATTACGCCGGACGTCCTGTAATTGAGAAAATAGAACGCGTTAGCCGTCCCGGTTTGAGGATTTACAAGGCCAGCGACAAGCTTCCTAATGTGATGAACGGCCTGGGTGTGGCGATCGTTTCCACTTCAAAAGGTGTAATGACGGAGCGAAAGGCGCGCGCCAACGGTGTTGGCGGTGAAGTATTGTGCATAGTGGCTTAAGGATATAAAAAATGTCTCGAGTGGGTAAAAATCCTGTGCTGATTCCCGCAGGTGTTGAGGTAATCCTTTCGGCCTCTGAAGTATCGATAAAGGGGCCGCTGGGCGCGTTGACGCGCGACCTGGTTTCAGACATCTCCGTCGAGCGTGACGGCGATAGTTTATTGGTTAAAGCAACGAACGAATCGAAGCATGCTAACGCAATGTCTGGCACGACGCGCGCGCTGCTTGCCAATATGGTCAAGGGGGTAACCAGCGGTTTCCAGAAGAAATTGATGCTGGTGGGGGTGGGGTATCGGGCACAGGCGGCAAATGATGTTCTTAACCTGACCTTGGGATTTTCGCATCCGGTGGCTCACAAGATGCCCGAGGGCATTAAAGTTGAGACGCCCACTCAAACAGAGGTCATTATCAAGGGAATGGACAAGCAGCAGGTCGGTCAGGTGGCAGCTGATGTACGTGCCTACCGTAAGCCGGAGCCTTATAAGGGCAAGGGTGTTCGTTATTCCGACGAAGTCATCGTCATGAAAGAAACCAAGAAAAAATAATTGGGGTAGATATGCCGAATCCAACAAAATCCCGTTTGCGCCGTGCTCGTCGGACGCGCGCCAAGATCGCCGAGCTGAAGATGGTGCGTTTGGCGGTGCATCGCAGCAATTGTCATATCTATGCACAGCTGATAGATGGCTCTGGCGGGAGGGTCTTGACCAGCGCATCCACCTTGGAACCGGAGGTTCGCAAGGAGTTGCCCAACGGTGGCACCGTTGATGCGGCGGCGGCAGTGGGGAAGCGGGTTGCGGAAAAAGCCAGGGGTTTAGGTATCGAGACGGTTTCATTCGACCGGTCGGGGTTCAAATATCATGGGCGCGTAAAGGCATTGGCCGAAGCTGCTCGTGAACATGGCCTCAAATTCTAACTGAGGAAAGATAATGGCTAAAATGCAAGGACGAATGCAAGGAAAAGTACCTCAGGGTGATGATCGAGGTGATGGCCTGAAGGAAAAGATGGTGGCGATCAATCGCGTCACCAAGGTGGTCAAGGGAGGTCGCATCCTCGGGTTTGCCGCACTGACGGTGGTCGGAAACGGCGATGGCGGTGTCGGCATGGGTAAAGGTAAATCCCGGGAAGTGCCGGTTGCCGTACAGAAGGCGATGGATGAAGCGCGCCGGAAGATGATCAAGGTAAGCCTGAAGAATGGTACGTTACACCACCCGGTCATCGGCAGGCATGGCGCCGCCACGGTCTATATGCAACCGGCGTCCGAAGGGACCGGTATTATTGCTGGAGGCCCGATGCGTGCCATATTTGAAGTGATGGGTGTTCACAATATCCTCGCCAAATGTATCGGTTCTACCAATCCTTATAACGTGGTGCGAGCAACCTTGCATGGATTGCAGGCGATGAATACGCCGGCGGAAATCGCGGCCAAAAGGGGCAAGAGCGTAGAAGAAATCATGGGCCTGGCGAAATGACCACTGATAAAAAAAAGATTAAAGTAACTTTAGTCAGGAGCCTGATCGGTACGAAACGATCGCATCGTGCGACTGCGCGTGGACTGGGGTTACGCGGAATAAACAGCAGCGCTGAGCTGGAGGATACTCCAGCCGTGCGAGGTATGATCAATAATATTTATTACCTTGTAAAGAGTGAGGCGTAGATGCAGCTGAATTCCATAAAGCCCGCCGGTGGCGCCAAGCATGCAAGGCGGCGTTTGGGGCGTGGCATTGGTTCCGGTCTCGGTAAAACCGCCGGACGAGGTCACAAAGGACAAAAATCCCGCTCGGGTGGCTTTCATAAGGTGGGTTTCGAAGGCGGTCAGATGCCCCTTCAACGTCGCCTGCCCAAGCGCGGTTTTGTATCACTTACCCGGGGTGATACCGCTGAGGTGCGACTGTCGGCCTTGGATAGGTTACCCGGAAATGAAATCGATATTCTGGTCCTGAAGCAGGCAGGGGTTATTCCCGGATCTGCCTTGAGCGCCAAGGTAATACTTTCCGGGAAGGTAGAGCGCGCATTTAAGTTGCAGGGCATTGCAGTCACAAAAGGCGCCAAAGCTGCCATTGAAGCCGTTGGCGGCAGCGTTGAATAAACTCGAGAGGAGACAGATTGGCCGCTAGCGAATCCCTGCGGGGACTCTCCGGGAAGCTCGGCGACTTGAAACGTCGACTGTGGTTTCTGTTGCTCGCATTGGTTGTCTATCGTATCGGGGCGCATGTTCCGGTACCAGGTATCGACCCCGTGGTGCTGAAAGACTTATTCGAGTCGCAGCAGGGGGGTATCCTTGGTATGTTCAACATGTTTTCGGGTGGCGCACTTTCCCGTTTTTCGATCTTTGCCCTTGGGATCATGCCATATATTTCGGCTTCGATCATCATGCAATTGGGCACGGTTGCGTTTCCCTATCTCGAAGCGCTGAAGAAGGAAGGTGAATCGGGTCGCAGAAAAATTACCCAATACACTCGATACGGTACATTGGGATTGGCGTTGCTGCAGGGGTATGGCATATCGATCGCGTTGCAAGCCCAGCCTGGATTGGTGATTGAGCCCGGACCGATGTTCCTGTTGACAACGGTGATAACGTTGGTTACCGGCACGATATTTCTGATGTGGCTAGGCGAGCAGATTACTGAACGCGGCATCGGCAATGGTATATCGCTCATTATTTTCGCCGGCATCGCAGCGGGGCTCCCCAGCGCAATCGGGGGTACGCTGGAACTGGTCAGAACGGGTGCGATGCATTTTCTGGTGGCATTGGGGATCTTCGTGGCGGCAACGGCGGTGACAGCCTTCGTGGTTTTCGTCGAGCGCGGTCAGCGGAAGATACTGGTGAATTATGCGAAACGCCAAGTTGGACGAAAGGTGTATGGCGGCCAAAGTTCTCATTTGCCGCTGAAGCTGAATATGTCGGGTGTCATTCCTCCGATCTTTGCTTCCAGTATTATTTTATTTCCGGCTACGTTGGCAGGGTGGTTCGCGACGGGCGAATCAATGAGCTGGTTAAAGGATATGAGCGGCGCGCTATCGCCAGGTCAGCCAATCTACGTGATCATGTATGCAGCGATGATCATATTTTTCTGTTTCTTTTATACCGCGCTTGTATTTAATCCGAGAGAAACGGCCGAGAATCTGAAAAAAAGCGGGGCTTTCATCCCTGGAATTCGTCCGGGTGAGCAAACTGCCAAGTATATCGAGCGCATTATGCTGAGGCTTACCCTGGCCGGAGCGATTTACGTAACACTCGTCTGTTTGCTGCCGGAATTCCTAATCTTGAAATGGAACGTGCCATTTTACTTTGGAGGGACGTCTCTCCTCATTATCGTGGTGGTAACCATGGACTTCATGGCGCAGGTTCAGGCGTACATAATGTCTCATCAGTATGAAAGCCTGCTGAAGAAAACCAACTTCAAGGGCGGCGGCGGATTGCCGGCGAGATAGTTACATCTAAGGATAGGATGGCCAAAGAAGAAACAATACAAATGCAGGGCGAGATACTGGAAACGTTGCCAAATGCGACCTTCCGTGTCAAGCTGGAAAATGGGCACATCGTGCTGGGGCATATTTCCGGAAAAATGCGAATGCATTACATTCGGATTTTACCCGGGGATAAGGTAACGGTGGATTTGACGCCTTACGATTTAAGCAGAGCGCGAATCACATTTCGCGCCAAATAGCCGGGAAGGAGCATCATGAAAGTATTAGCCTCTGTAAAAAAAATCTGCCGTAATTGCAAGATCATCAAACGCAATCGGATAGTTCGGGTAATTTGTTCAGATCCAAGGCATAAGCAACGCCAAGGTTAATCGAATAAGCATCACTTTCGATGTTATAATTCAAAATTTTTGTGGGAAACCTGTATGGCCCGTATCGCTGGAGTAAATATCCCGAATCATCAGCATGCCGAAATTGCGTTAACTTCAATCTACGGCATAGGTCGCACCAGAGCGCGGGAGATTTGTGCTGCGGTTGGCATCGGTGCTTCCACCAAGATCAAAGATGTAACCGATGCTCAAATGGATAAGCTGAGAGATAACGTCGCTAAATTTGCGGTCGAAGGCGACCTGCGGCGTGAAATTTCAATGAATATCAAGCGTTTGATGGATTTGGGCTGTTATCGTGGATTGCGTCACCGTCGTGGTTTGCCGGTACGGGGTCAGCGTACTCGTACGAACGCAAGGACGCGTAAAGGGCCACGCAAGGCAGTTCGGGCTTCCAACGCAAAGGCAGCAAGATAAATTTCAGCCAACTGAACGGTAGCATACAGGAATAATTCGATATGGTAAAAGCAGCCACACGGGTTCGCAAGAAGGTCAAGAAAAATGTAGCGGAGGGTATTGCCCACGTTCATGCATCGTTTAATAACACTATCGTGACTATCACGGACCGCCAGGGCAATGCTTTGTCATGGGCAACTTCCGGGGGTGCCGGATTCAAGGGATCGCGTAAAAGTACTCCATTCGCTGCTCAGGTAGCGGCCGAACAGGCAAGTAAGGTTGCTCAGGAATGTGGAGTAAAGAATTTGGAAGTGCGTATCAAAGGTCCTGGTCCAGGACGTGAATCCGCTGTGCGGGCTTTGAACGCAGCCGGTTTTAAAATTACCAGTATTTCGGATGTGACGCCAGTTCCGCATAACGGTTGCCGTCCACCGAAGAAACGCCGTATTTAAGGAGTGGTCTGTGGCTAGAAATCTTGATCCTAAATGTCGCCAATGTCGCCGGGAAGGGGAGAAGTTATTCCTGAAAGGTGAGAAGTGTTTCACCGACAAATGTGCAATCGAGCGCAGAAACTATGCGCCCGGTCAACACGGTCAGAAAAGTACGCGATTGTCTGATTATGGGGTCCAGTTGCGCGAGAAACAGAAGTTGCGCAGGATATATGGCATATTGGAACGCCAGTTTCATAACAATTATGAGCTGGCGGAAAGGCAGCGCGGTATTACCGGTGAGAATTTGCTGCAGTTGCTGGAATGTCGCTTGGATACAGTTTCATACCGCATGGGATTTGGTGCATCGCGGTCAGAGGCGCGCCAGATTGTGCGTCATAACGGCATCCTGGTAAATGGACGCCGGACCAATATTCCTTCCTACCAGGTTAAGCCCGGTGATGTGATAGAAGTTGCAGAGAAGGCTAAAGGCCATCTGCGCATCAAGGCTGCAGTGGAAGCAGCGGAGCACCGTAATTTTCCAGAGTGGATAGAGATGGATGTCAAGGCGATGAAAGGAACGTTCAAAGTTAAACCGGAGCGTTCTGATTTACCTTCTAGCATCAATGAATCTCTAGTCATTGAGTTGTATTCCAAGTAATTACCGCCCAGGTTTCGGCAAAAGGATCAGGCTATGCCAAGTAACACTTTTCTTACGCCCCGCATTATTGACGTGCAGAATATTTCCCCGCTGCATGCCAAGATTATCATGGAACCGTTTGAACGTGGGTACGGACACACGTTGGGAAATGCATTACGTCGAATTTTGCTATCGTCCATGCCGGGATTCGCGCCAACCGAGGTCCAGATTAGCGGTGTAGTGCATGAGTATTCCGCGCTGGACGGTGTGCAAGAGGATGTGGTCGATATTTTGCTCAATCTCAAGGGTATCGTCCTAAAGCTACACAGCCGAACCGAGGCTATTCTGATCCTTAAAAAGAAAGGTGAAGGTACGGTCACTGCCGGTGATATCGAGACAGGACATGATGTAGAAATCATTAATCCGGATCACGTGGTGGCGCATCTGACTGCCGGTGGGAAGCTGGATATGCAAATCAAGGTTGAACTTGGGCGCGGTTATGTACCTGGAACCGTGCGGCAATTGACAAGTGAAGGGCGTGCTCTCGGCAGTATTTTGCTGGATGCTTCTTTCAGTCCGGTGCGGCGCGTAAGTTATGCGGTGGAGAGTGCTCGGGTTGAGCAGCGCACCGACCTCGACAAGTTGGTTATGGATATTGAAACCAACGGCGTTGTCGATCCGGAGGAGGCGATCCGTTATGCGGCGAAAGTACTGGTTGAACAACTCTCCATATTTGCCGACCTGAAGGGTACGCCGCTACCGGTGGAGCAGCCAAAATTACCCCAGATCGATCCGGTATTACTTCGACCGGTGGATGATCTGGAGCTTACCGTGCGCTCGGCCAATTGCCTGAAAGCGGAGAATATATATTATATAGGCGACCTGATTCAGCGCACAGAGACGGAATTGCTGAAGACCCCCAATTTGGGAAGAAAATCTCTCAATGAAATAAAGGAGGTATTGGCTTCCCGCGGGTTGACGCTGGGCATGAAACTGGAAAGTTGGCCGCCTTCCAATCTTGATAAGGGAAAAAAGGAAACAAGTCATGCGGCACCATAATGGGCTACGAAAGCTAAATCGAACGAGCAGCCACCGGTTGGCGATGCTACGTAACATGACCAATTCATTGTTGCGGCATGAGGTTATTAAAACCACGCTGCCTAAGGCCAAGGAGTTGCGTCGGGTAATCGAGCCGATGATAACGCTGGGCAAGAAACCATCGTTGGCGAATCGACGTCTGGCCTTCAATCGCTTGCGCGATCGTGACATGGTCGGGAAGTTATTTGGTGAACTGGGTCCCCGGTATCAAACACGTAATGGCGGTTACTTGCGTATTCTTAAATTCGGTTTTCGCAAGGGTGACAATGCACCGATGGCATTGGTGGAATTGCTGGATCGACCAGAGCAATTAACCGCGACTGCAACTGGAAAAGCCGATACGTAAGCGCTGGCTATAGGAAAAAAAGAAGCCGGGTTATCCCGGCTTCTTTATGCCTGATTGGTTTTGATAAACCGATGCGGTTTAGCATCGTGACACAAAAACTGCTTTATCCCCGCCCAAGCATAAACCATTGTCTGGCCCGGAGAATTCTTGTATGCTTCTAACATAGACTGGTCTGAGCTATCGCTAGCATGGACATTCGATCGGTTATGTATCTTTTATTTCAACTGGGGCTATTCCGATGGATTTAACGACTTGGACCGTGGAGGAACTTGTTTCGATACGTGAGAAACTTCTTGCGTGGCGTCTCCAACGTGAAGCCCCGACGTGGGGAAACAAGTTCTTGAACTGGAATGGTATAGCGGGTGCGTTTGCATTGCTGACCGGGCTTATGGATATGTTTTTCGGCGGCCCGACCGCGACCAACCTTCTCCTGGTCTTGCTTGGCACTCTAGCTTGTTTTACCTGGTATAAGGGTGATAAACAGCGGAAAAAAAATATAAGTTTTCTGGGAAAAATTGATGAGGAGCTTTCCCGTCGCAATCATCAATTTTAACGCATTACCTCATCTCGGTGTTTTTACCAAATGTCCCAGGCGCAGCCAAGCCTTCAAGAAAGAAAAAACTTTATTGATACTGCGTCGGCAATGTCTTCAAAAAAAGAGATAGACACCCATACTCCTGATCTTAATGGAGACGATACCGCCCTTTTTACGTCTCTTTGCCAGTTTGTATGGATTCAAGGGGAGCCGCTGCCTTTAATTTATGATCCGGAGCATGCGGTCTATACAAAACAGGGCATCAATTTGCGCGTATTAAAACATCTGGAGTCGATCGACCTGATATCCTTTGAGGCCGCTGGATATGTGAAGAGATGGTTCGGTAAGCATACCCGCCTGTTTTATTTTGGCCAGGCTACGAAGATCCAGTTTGTGGGGGAAGCGAACAATCAGCTCGATCTTGGCTACGTTCTCCTGACAGAAAAAGGGAAAGCGCTGGCGACTGTTTTCGGCAACAAGCGAAATCAGGAGTTCTATGAATATGTGATCGGCAAATGGTTTCAGCAGGGTATGGTTATATCGTCTATCCTGGCGAATCGTTGATACCGAATACTTTACCGGCTCAACTATCCTTTTTTAAGGATATGGTATTGTTAAACGATATTGTTAAACTAGGCACCTAAGCTTAAACCAGATACGTATCGGTTCCGGTCAGCAATAAATCATATTGAGCCTCTACCATCTCCTTGATCATCAACGCCGGCATCCCGCCCACCACGTTACCTTCGAGTGCCAGCCAGCCGACGGCATCCGATGGTCCGAGACTGATGACGTAACCTAAGTTGCGATGAAAGTATGGCTCCAGCAATTTCAATGAGCCTGAGTGACGTAAAATATTTCTTGCCGCCAGCATTCCTTTGCGAACACCGGATTGCGCCGTCATGCTATTGGAACCGGCGGAGTTATATATGGAACAATCGCCGGCGGTAAAAATATTCTCCAGCGGTTTCTGCTCGATCACAACCTGCCCGAATGCATTGGCGAAAAGTGGTATGTCAAGTTTTTTGCCGAGAAACAGGAGGGAAATGATGGATGGGAGCTTGAATTGGCGACCTGTATCGCTTTCTTCCAGCAAAATCTCATTTGCTGCCTGGCCGCGGTAACGCGTATTAGGATAAAAATCAATATCCAGTTCAGACATGCGCGCCTGGGTATATTCTGAAAAACCTACTCCAAACTGGTTAAGTACGCGATCCTCCCCGTGAATCAAGCGTAACTTCCATTCGAATTTTCGGCGCCGAAGAAAATGGGCGATTTCGAAAAGAAATTGAATACCTGTGGCGCCTCCGCCTATTACCGAAATGATTTTCTCGCCGGACCCATGTATATCGCGTTGACGGTTCAGCAAGTCGGAGCCGGCGGTGATCATGAAATCATTCAGGTCGAAAATATCATCTGATTTACTCAACTGCGCAAGGGGTGAACCTGAGGCCACCAGAAGATAATCAAATGCCAGTATTTCATCGTTGACGACGATAAATCCATCTTTCTGGCACTGCTGGAGAACACAGTCGTTCAGGATCAGCTGGGTGCAAACGTGCCGGCAGCCAAAGCGATTTTCCAGATCGGAAAACGATACGAGGAAGTCGTCCAGTGGATACCGGAACGTTTCATGTATATGCGTAATCTTGAGGTGATGAAGCCTGGGATCGATGATCGTGATGCGGGCCTCGGGCATATGGCGCAGAAGAGTTACCAGCGCTGCAATTCCCGCATAACCGCCACCCACTATTACAATTTTGAGTTGCTTATGCCTGGGTATGTAAAATGGTAGAAAAGGCACTACCTCTCCTTTGCAATGCAAATCAGTTCTGTTATTTCATTCATCAGTACCCCCTCCGGGATCCCGGCAGAGTTACATTCATTTCGTATAACATTTTAACGAGTTATGAGGTTGCCGCCCAATTACTCAGCCTCTATCGTAATCAGGGCAGCAGCGTAGCACGAATGTCTTGTTGAGGGGTCATCTTGGCTGAATTCAATTTCTGCTGGAAGTTTCCTTATTTTCAGGAATCCTCCCAGGCTTCCAGTTTTCTGTTGCCCACTTCCAAAATGAACTGATATCGCTTCCGATCAATTCTGCCGGCGGCGCTTGACCCAGGAAACGTAGCGCCATCATTAATTGCGGCATCGGATCGGAAACATCAAGAGGCGTAGCGCAGGTCTGTTTACTGAGTTTCTCACCTTGAGCGTTAACCACTACCGGAAGATGCAGATAGGAGGGAGTCGGATAACCCAGCAGTTGTTGCAGGTATATCTGGCGAGAAGTGGAATTCAGCAAATCTTTCCCACGCACCACATGGCTGACCCCTTGCTCGGCATCGTCAATGACCACCGCCAACTGATAAGCAAAAACCCCATCGGCACGGCGCAGCACGAAATCCCCAATATCACTGTGCAATCGATGTAGAACCAGCCCTTGCAACGAATCCTTGAACTGGATCAGTCTGTCATCCGTTCGTATTCGCCGTGCCCCTGGGCATTTGTCATGAAGAGAGCGTCCACGGCAGGTGCCAGGATAAATGGGGCCATCTATTCCCGTGATCGTGGAATCCGCAATTTCCTTGCGGCTACAGACGCAGGGATAAATCAAATGTTGTCTTTCAAGTACAGCGAGCGCTGCCTGATATGTTTTGTACCGCTGCTTTTGATAGACAATCTCACCATCCCATTCCATTCCCAGCGCTTGCAGGGTATTCAGGATTTTCCCCGATACGCCGGCAATTTCGCGCGTCGGATCCAGGTTTTCGATCCTGACCATCCACTTGCCTTGGCGCGATTTTGCCTCAAGATAGCTGCCAACGGCAGCGACAAGAGAGCCGAAATGCAGCGGTCCGGTCGGAGATGGAGCAAAGCGCCCACAATAGGCTGGAAAAATGGGTAGACTATTAGCCACCGGTCAACTTAATCGATCTGGGGTATCAAGGATGGGAGTAATTAAATCGACGAAAAAATCGACAAGAAAATGTGATAACAGTGATAATACGCTTCCAGAATTATCTGGGTTTATTTTGCCACTAACCGGATATCTTCCATTAGGACCCGCCAGGAAAAATGGAACCATATCACTGTTTACCGCTTTTTTCCAAGCGACGGCGGGCTGAGGGATGCTACATACCGAAAGTTTTATGAAAAACCCCAACATTTTTGGCATGGAAATTGCTATACAAGATGCTCTATTGTAGTCCCGACAAACTGCTTGACTTAGGGCATCTTCGGGGATAGTCTTTATGGGGTTATGGGTATGTAACGTATTAGTAACACCGTATTCAGAAACGCAGACATAGAGAAACAGATGAAACAAGTTGGGCCGTATCGAGCAACATCCGCAGCATAAGCAACACCTGAAGTATCGAGCAACACCAGATTGAAGGACAGCAACAAATTATCGAAGCTTCCACCGGCGTAGAGTAGTTCAGGAACAGAGGTAAGTTCAGGAACGGAAGGGGCAGGATAAGCCGGTAGAGCGCGCAGCACTTGATCAACGAAACAAGGCAACAGGAGGAAACAACATGGCAACAACACTAGGAACGTCGGGTCACGCCAAAGCAAGCGGCCGGGACTACGACATGTCGGAGTGGTATGACTCGAGGTGGTACAAATTCGGGCTCATCACCATGCTGCTGGTAGCGATATTCTGGGT